>NZ_BANH01000023.1 GCF_000964465.1 Gluconobacter thailandicus F149-1 = NBRC 100600
CAACTGTACCCGCCGTGAACGGCAGGCGTAGAACATCCAGAACACGCCGGTCTGCATCAAATGCAAACAGACGATCCATCAGGGATGTGGGTGCCTGTACTGACGCTCCCATGCCCTGAAGCAGACCACGGGAAATGATGTCCTCGCGAATCATCTGGATCAGACGCTTTTCGGTAATGCCGATGCGCGTCAGGCGATCATTGAGCATCGCGCGATCGAACTGGCCAGCAGCATTGTGAAAGGCCGGGATCGCAAAAATTTCTTTCCGGATCAGTTCACCAGGTACGTTCATCCCTGCCCGTTCACCTGCAAGCTGGACTTCGTTTTGAATCACAAGATTGTGAAGAACCTGCCGGGCGATCTGCTGTTTGGTTCCATCCGGAAGGTGGGACGCATCTGCCAGACCCATCTGCTGCGCTGCGGCTGGAAGCTGGGTGGATAGCGCCCGTGCCAGATCATCCGGTGTGATGCTGCGGCTTCCGACCTGCACAATCGTATTGGAGCTGCTGGTCCCCATATTGGAGTAAACATCTCCTACACCCCACCCGATAAAGGCCAGGAAGATCAGGATTGCGGCGGCGCGGCCGGCCCAGGAGTCAACGAGAAGATGGCGTAGGGTGGTAATCATAGGGTCAGGACGGATCCGGATGGCGGGATGGTGCGGGCGCGGAAGGCCCGCTAAACTTGCGGCACCATAATGTCGTGAGCCGCGCTTGACCAGTAAGCGGACGGCTCACCCTCAGGAGGAAGCATGGACGTATCGCCGAAACTCATAATCGGTAACTGGAAGATGAATGGCTTGCGGGAACAGACCGTACAGCTTGCAACTGCCGTAGCCGAAGGCGCACGCTCCCTGCCTGATGACGTGAGACTGGTTATCTGCCCGCCCTTCACTCAGCTGGAGCGCGTGTCGGATATTCTTGAAAAAATCGGTCCTGATCCGAAGCTTCAGTTAGGCGCACAGGACTGCCATACCGCATCTTCCGGCGCGCATACGGGCGAAATTTCAGCGGACATGCTGGCTGATGTCGGTGTTAAGTACGTTTTGCTGGGGCATTCCGAGCGGCGCCAGAACTGTGGTGAAACTGACACGCTCATTCGTCGCAAGGTACAGGCGGCTGAGGCGGCGGGACTGATACCGGTCGTCTGTATTGGCGAAACCATGGCCGAGCGTCAGGACGGGCGTGCGGCGACTGTTCTGGCCAGCCAGATTGACGGTTCTCTGACCGACAATTTCAATGGAGTGCTGGCTTACGAGCCCGTCTGGGCTATCGGAAGTGGTGTTACGCCGTCCCGTGATGAACTGGAGCGGACGCTGTTTCTTCTGCGGGGATTGTTGCAGTCCCGCCTCAAGATGGATGACATTCGCGTGCCAATCCTGTATGGCGGCTCCGTAACACCGGCCCAGGCGCCGACCATTCTTTCCATCGGGGTGCTGGGCGGAGTGCTGGTGGGTAGTGCGAGCCTGGAAGCGAAAAGCTTCCTGCGCATTGCTGAAGCCGCATCGCTCCGCCTGTCCTCCCAACCATTGTCCGGACCCTATCGTTCATGACCACATTCCTGCTTGTCATCAATCTGCTGGTCACACTGGCCCTGATCGGTACGATCCTGATCCAGCGCAGCGAGGGCGGCGGCCTTGGTATTGGCAGCAGTCAGGGCATGGGCTCCTTCATGACTGGCCGTGGAACGGCAACGCTTTTAACGCGTGCGACTTCCGTTCTTGCGGGCGTTTTCATGCTGCTGTGCCTTGTTCTGGCCCTTCTGAACCGTGGTGCCTCCTCTGGCGTTGGCGGTCATGACATTCTTGCTGATCCGCCGGCTCCGGCTGCTTCAACGACGGCTCCTGTTGCGCCTGCAACCCCCGCTGCTCCGGCTTCTGCCGAGACGCCTGCTCACTAACTGAGTCGGGAAGCATCTCGACGCTTCCCCTCGCCCCCACCTTCGGTGTATGAGGAGCGCCCATGACGCGCTTCGTATTCATCACCGGCGGTGTGGTATCTTCTCTCGGCAAGGGCATCGCTTCTGCGGCTCTTGCTGCTCTCCTCCAGGCACGCGGCTACAAGGTCCGCATGCGCAAGCTGGACCCCTACCTGAACGTGGATCCGGGCACGATGAGCCCGTATCAGCATGGTGAGGTGTTCATCACCGATGACGGGGCTGAAACAGACCTCGATCTCGGTCATTATGAGCGCTTTACGGGCGTCCACGCCCGCCGTGCTGACAACACCACGACAGGCCGTATCTATTCTGATGTCATCGCCCGCGAACGCCGCGGCGATTATCTGGGTGGAACCGTTCAGGTCATTCCGCATATCACGGACGCCATCAAGGACGTCGTGGTGGCTGGTACGGAAGACTATGACTTCGTTCTGGTGGAAATCGGCGGAACGGTTGGCGATATCGAGAGCCTGCCTTTCCTTGAGGCCATTCGTCAGCTTCGCAATGATCTCGGCCATAGCCAGACCATGTGCGTCCATCTGACGCTCCTGCCCTATATTCCGTCAGCGGGTGAACTGAAGACGAAACCGACGCAGCATTCCGTCAAGGAGTTGCAGAATGTTGGTATTCAGCCTCAGGTTCTGCTGTGCCGTTCGGATCGTCCGATTCCGGAAAACGAACGCCGCAAGATCGCCAATTTCTGTAACGTGCGCCCGGAAGCTGTGATTGCTGCGCTGGATGTGGACACGATCTATGCGTGCCCGATTTCCTATCATAACGAAGGCATGGACCGTGAAGTCCTGCGTTATTTCGGTCTGCCGTTTGAAGGTTCGCCGGATCTGACGCGCTGGGAAAAGATCGTCCACGCGATTCGCGAGCCTGAGGGCGAAGTGAATGTTGCTGTTGTGGGCAAGTACACGGCCCTACTGGACAGCTACAAGTCGCTGGCCGAAGCGCTTCTGCATGGCGGGATCGCGAACAATGTGCGGGTGAAGCTCGACTGGATCGAATCGGAAGAGTTTGAGAAAACGGCTGACATTGCCGAGCGCCTTAAAGACGCAGATGCCATTCTGGTGCCAGGCGGCTTCGGTGAGCGCGGCGCGGAAGGCAAGGTTCAGGCCGTTCGTTATGCCCGTGAAAACGGTATTCCGTTCCTTGGAATCTGCTTCGGCATGCAGATGGCCGTGATCGAATGCGCGCGTTCTCTCGCTGGTCTGCCAAAGGCCTCTTCAACCGAGTTTGGCCCGACGAGCGAACCACTGGTTGGACTCATGACGGAATGGGCAAACGGCAACGAACTGATGCGCCGTCGCGAAGGTGGAGACCTTGGTGGCACGATGCGTCTGGGCGCTTTCCCGGCTAAGCTTGCTCCTGGCTCCCGCGTTGCGGAAATCTACGGCAAGACGGAAGTGCGGGAACGTCATCGTCACCGTTGGGAAGTGAACCTGCATTACAAGGATCGTCTGGAAAAGACGGGCCTTCGCTTCTCGGGTATGTCTCCGGACGGCGTTCTTCCGGAAGTTGTGGAATACCCGGATCATCCATGGTTCATCGGCGTGCAATATCATCCGGAACTGCTGTCCAAGCCATTTGATCCGCACCCTCTCTTCGCAGGCTTCATCGGTGCAGCCCGCAAGCGGACGGAAAGCAAGTGAGCTTCCGGATTGGCAGCCTCGAGATTGGTCAGGATCGGCCCTTCACCCTGATTGCAGGGCCGTGTCAGATCGAATCCCGGGACCATGCCATGGAGATGGCAGATGCCCTCTCTACGCTCTGTCGGGAGCTTGGCATCGGGCTGATCTACAAGAGCAGCTACGACAAGGCGAACCGTAGCTCCGTGAATGCTGCACGTGGTGTGGGTATGGAAAAGGGGCTGGATATTCTGGCCTCTATCCGTGAGCGCTTTGATGTTCCAGTTCTGACGGACGTGCATGCTGCCGAGCAGTGCGTGATCGCTGCGGAAGCAGTGGACGTCCTGCAGATCCCTGCTTTCCTGTGTCGGCAGACCGATCTGCTACTGGCTGCGGGTCAGACGGGCCGTGCCATCAACGTCAAGAAGGGACAGTTTCTAGCTCCCTGGGACATGGCCAACGTTGCGGCGAAGCTGGCTTCGACGGGGAATGAGCGCATCATGCTTTGTGATCGTGGGACGAGCTTTGGCTACAACACGCTCGTCAGTGACATGCGTGGGCTACCGATCATGGCGCAGACGGGGTATCCAGTCGTTTTCGATGCGACCCACTCGGTCCAGCAGCCGGGTGGTTTGGGGGCATCGACAGGTGGCCAGCGAGAGTTCGTTGAACCTCTCGCCCGTGCTGCTTTGTCCATCGGTGTTGCTGCTGTCTTCATTGAAACGCATCAGGATCCTGACAACGCTCCGAGTGATGGCCCCACGATGGTTCCGCTTTCGGAAATGCGGGGCCTTCTGACGCGTCTGAAGGCGTTTGACGTGCTGGCAAAATCCTACAACGTATAATTCTGTAACGGTGCGAGGGCCGCCATAAGGAGACTTATGACGGCCCCCACTGTCAGAACGGCCCGCAAGGGCATGTAACCGGGTGGCAGCGCGCCATGCTTCCAGGCCACCCGTTCCACAGCAAATGTGGAAATGAAGCCGATGACTTCCAGTAGGTATCCGGCACGCAGACCGCCAAGCAGTCCGACACACAATGAAAGCCATGCCCAGAGCGCAGGGCAGACTCCCAGGAGGAGTCTCTGACGGTCACGGTCCGTCGTTCCCTGAACTGTGATGATGTCGGGCCGCTCCATGGCCAGCCCCCAGTGTACCGCCCCCAGAAAAGACAGGATGCACGCGCCATACGCCAGAAGAATGATGGTCAGGTGCGGCAGTGGAGAAAAGAGCCCAGCCAGGAAAATCCAGCCTCCCAGTGCCATGAACGGGATGAGTCCCGCGAGGCCAAGGATCAGGGCGAAGAAAGGAAGACGCATGTCGTCGATTGACCTTATGTTCTGATTTTGAGACGAAACGGTGATCCGTCCCGAACGGTTATGAGCCACCCCCGGTTCACGCATCTCCAGGAGAGCTTCCATTGAGCGCCATTGTTGATATCACTGCCCGCGAGATCCTGGACAGCCGTGGTAACCCGACCGTTGAGGTTGAGGTTGAGCTGTCGTCTGGTGCCCGCGGTCGCGCCGCCGTTCCCTCTGGTGCTTCTACTGGCGCCCACGAAGCTGTCGAGCTGCGTGACGGGGACAAGTCCCGCTACAACGGCAAAGGTGTTCTAAAGGCCTGTGGGTTCGTTGAGGACGAAATCCTTGAAGTGCTGCAGGGCGCCGAATCTGAAGACCAGATCGCCATCGACAATGCGATGATCGAACTGGATGGTACGCCGAACAAGTCTCGGATCGGTGCGAACGCCATCCTTGGTGTTTCCCTTGCGGTTGCCAAGGCCACAGCAGAAGAACTGGAACTGCCGCTCTACCGTTATGTCGGTGGCGTGTTCGCGCATACCCTGCCCGTTCCGATGATGAACATCGTCAATGGTGGCGAGCACGCAGACAACCCGATCGACATTCAGGAATTCATGATCCAGCCCGTTGGGGCGCCGACGATTGCTGATGCTGTCCGCATGGGCTCTGAAATCTTTACTGCGCTGAAGAAAGGTCTGTCTGCTGCTGGTCACAACACGAATGTTGGTGACGAAGGTGGTTTCGCTCCGGGTCTGAAGTCTGCTGACGAAGCCCTGAGCTTCATCACCAAGTCTGTTGAGGCTGCGGGTTACCGTCCGGGTGATGATGTCACGTTCGCGCTCGACTGTGCCGCAACAGAATTTTATGCCGATGGCCGCTACAACCTGAAGGGTGAAGGCAAGGAATTCGATTCTTCCGGCATGATTTCCTACCTGGAAGAGCTGACAAAGAAGTACCCGATCGTCTCCATTGAAGACGGTCTGGCAGAAGATGACTGGGAAGGTTGGGCAGAGCTGACCGCACGTCTGGGTGGCAAGCTTCAGTTGGTTGGTGACGATCTGTTCGTGACGAACCCTGAGCGCCTGCGTCGTGGCATCAAGGCTGGCACGGCCAACTCCCTGCTCGTGAAGGTCAACCAGATCGGCACGCTGACGGAAACGCTGGAAGCTGTCGAGACGGCTCACAAGGCTGGCTATACCTCCGTGATGAGCCATCGTTCCGGTGAAACGGAAGACGCCGTGATCGCGGATCTGGCTGTTGCTACAAACTGTGGTCAGATCAAGACGGGCTCCCTTTCCCGCTCTGACCGTACGGCCAAGTACAACCAGCTGATCCGCATCGAGCAGCAGCTCGGGAGTGCAGCACGTTATGCAGGTCGCAGCATTCTCAAAAGCGCCTGATCAGGTAGCCGGCCCTTTATTGGGCCGGCTTTTTTTGCCAAAATAATCCGGTGTCTTTTGACATGAATGATTGTTTCGCCCTGTCTCTCTGAGGTAGGCTGGTGGAACGTTTGAATGCCAAGGGAGACTGTACCCCGCGTGAGACCTCTTCGACTCATCAAGCGCGCCATCCGTACGGTTGCGCCCCCAGTCCTGTTTCTATCGCTGACCGCTTATTTCGGCTGGAACGCCCTGCATGGCGCTCATGGTATCCGCGCCTATCAGGATCAGTTGGTTCTTCAGCAGCAGGCGATCCAGTCGCAGCAGGATGCCAAGGATGAGCAGGCGGTCTGGCATCGGCGTGTACTGGCTCTCAAGGAAAAAGCGCTTGATGCTGATATTCTCGATGAACGGTCACGCGCCATGCTGAACCTGACCCGGAACGGCGACATTGTTGTGCCCTACGGCCCACATGACAAACTTTTCTGAAGCAAGTTTTTGAAAGAGCCGCTTAGTTGGCTCTTTTTTGTTGGCTTGTTGTGAGTTCTGAAAACAAAAAAGGCGACCCGAAGGTCGCCTTTTTTAAACTCGTATGATCCGCGAGATCTTACTTGATCTTGGCTTCGCGGAAGGTCACGTGCTTGCGAGCGACCGGGTCATACTTGCGGACTTCCATCTTGCCCGTAGCAGAACGTGCGTTCTTCTTCGTAACATAGAAGTAGCCGGTGTCAGCCGACGAGACGAGACGGATCTGAATAACGTTGGTTTTTGCCATGATACCCTCGGGCTTGCGCCGTCCTGATGCCGCTCGCAAGTGCCAAAGCAGCAGGTTGATCTAGTTCGGCGCACCATGCTGATTTGTCTGTCTCAGGTCAAGGCTTTCTCGTGAAAATCCGCCAATAACGTCTCTTTTTCCAAAAAAAGCATTGTTTTGGCGTGGTAAAAGCTTCGTTTTCAGGGTGTTGATCTCCTTGTCGTCGGGTAAAGGGGAACCTATAAGGAACAAAAGGGAGATACATGCTGGTCATGTGTCTGCCGGTTTTCAGGATCATGCCTCCACCGAGGCGCATGGGAGCGCCTGTATGCTGACGCGCAAGCAGCACCAGCTTTTGCTATATATTGACGAGCATCTTCGCCGGACCGGGTATTCCCCATCGTTTGACGAGATGAAGGATGCGCTCGAACTCCGCTCCAAGTCCGGAATTCACCGTCTGATTTCGGCTCTTGAAGAACGGGGTTTTCTGCGGCGGCATCATCATCGCGCAAGAGCGCTTGAAGTTTTGCGCCTGCCTCACATGGGGACGGACGCGCCGCATGCTGATGGGGTTGTTCCGCAGGGGCCGTTTGTCCCAACGGTCCTTGAGGGTGGACGGCAGGCTATGGAGGGCACTTTTTCGGAGGCGCCCCGTTCCCCTGTCGAGGATGTGAGCATTCAGATTCCTCTCTATGGCCGGATCGCGGCAGGTCTGCCGATCGAGGCCTTGCAGGATGATAGTGCTCATATTCAGGTGCCATCTTCCCTTCTCGGAACAGGGGAACATTATGCCCTGACCGTTGCAGGTGATTCCATGATCGAAGCCGGAATTCTGGACGGAGATGTGGCTATTATTCGCCGCGGAGATCTGGCGGACAATGGCCAGATCGTCGTGGCACTGATCGATGATCAGGAAGTGACGCTCAAGAAACTGCGTCGGCGTGGATCAACCATCGCGCTCGAAGCTGCCAACCGGGAATACGAAACCCGTATTCTGCCTGCATCACGCGTTCGCATACAGGGCCGCCTGGTGGCGCTGTTCCGGCAGTACTAATTCCTCTTGTCCCTGCAATCCTTTGAAGGGGGCGCAGGGACAGGAGATCCGATTATTTTTTCGGAGCGGCCGGGACGCCGTGCACAACTCGCACCGTTCCATCCGGCGCAATCAGTGTGCTCGTTCCATCCCCATTAGGAATAATAATCGTCTTGTCGGGATTTTTCGACAGGAAGCGCGATGCGTTATCCGGAACACTCGTCGGAAGCGTCGGGATGAGATTGCTGCGATCCTGAGAAACGCCGAGATGTGTATCGGAAGTTTCACCAACTGAGATGCTGTCGCCCGGTTTCATCTGATGGCCCATCGTCCCGAGAGCACCCGAGCCCGCGATTCCTCCCATGAATGTCTTATCAATTGACGCGCCCCCGAAGTAGGTCGCGGGATCTCCCAGAGCGCGGTTAAAGACGCTATCAGGATTTTCGACGTCTTTTAGTGTTGGTAGCGGCTGCGGTGAACCCGGCCACATGTTGCCACTTGCCGGAAGGATGGGCGTTGAAGCGACAGTTTCCCCCCGCGCACGGCGCAGGTTCTCGCTATCCCCCCGCGGCGCGTTGGGATTGCTCCCGGACCACAGAGACGTGTCGTTAATGAACTTGCCCATGCCCGAACAGCCACTCAGGGCGAGAGGTAATGCCAATAGAGCGGCCTTACGCATTGCGTACTCCCATAAGGTCGATCCTTGACCTTTAGCGGTCATTGCATGAAAGCGCCAGATGATGGGCTGATAACTGCAATAATAATCACGCACAGTCCAGATCAGGAGACGATCTTCGAGGACTTGCGTGGATCAGATGCCATCATTCTGGAAAGGCCGGCTGTAAGGTAGCCCCAGCCGCTAAGAACTGTCGGAATAACTGAAATCCACAGCAGAATACCACCGATCAGCGTGGCAGGCAGGAAAGTCAGGTGGAGGGCGACAGCGGCCTTGTCTCCACCAATCAGGAAGCCAATGGCGACCATCTGAATACCTGTCTTCCATTTTGCCAGACGGGTGGAAGGCAGGGTCTCACGCTGCGAAGCCATATATTCACGCAGGCCACTCACGAGAATCTCGCGCAGCATGATGATGATTGCCGCATACAGGGAAAAAACTGGCAAGACCGTCAGGCCGGCAAGAGCCAGTAACAATGCCCCCACCAGAAGCTTGTCTGCGATGGGGTCCATCATCCGCCCCAGCTCGGACAGCATTTGCCACCGGCGTGCCAGAGCGCCATCCAGATAGTCCGTGCTGCAGGCTGCCGTATAGACAACGCACGCAGCTACATTTCCGAGGGCGGAATGCAGTGCCAGCAGAGCAACCAGAACTGGAATGGCCGCTATGCGAAGCAGGGTCAGGACATTGGGCAGGTCAGTGAGCATCGAAGACAGTCTAGAACAGTTTGGCTGGTTCCGGTATGCGCCAATCTGCTCAGGATGTGTGTATTTTTTGTGCCAAAGAGAGACACTGTCCCGATCCTCACGGAATTGTCAGCTCTGTGTCCTGAGCCATTCAGGATGAAAATGTCCGTAGATTGCTCTGGCGATGCCCGAGCTGATTCCTGGAGCGGTTTCAAGCTCTTCAAGGCTCGCCTGCCGTACACTTTTGGCTGAGCCAAAATGATTGAGCAGAGCTTTCTTGCGGGCACCACCGATTCCCGCCACGTCATCCAGTTCGGACTTGCGAAGCCCTTTGGAGCGACCTGCTCTGTGTGTGGTGATGGCAAAGCGGTGAGCCTCATCACGCAGTCTCTGAAGGTAGTACAGAACGGGATCCCGTGGTGGGAGCTGAAACGGTGGCTGTGTTTCAGTGAAGAACCACTCCCTGCCCGCGTCCCGATCTGGTCCTTTGGCAATGGCTACAATGGGGATGCCAGTTACATCCAGTTCATTCAGGACGGCGCGGACCGCATTGAATTGTCCCAGACCACCATCAATCAGTAGAAGATCCGGCCAGTCTTCCGGCCTCTCGCCGTCTTCCCGGTTCTTGCCAAACCGGCGCTCCATGACTTCTCGCATCATGCCGAAGTCATCGCCTGGCGTGACTGGACCCTTGATGGCGTATTTCCGGTAGGATCTCTTCTCAAATCCTTCCGGACCGCCCACGACCATGACGCCATAAGGCGCCTGCCCCATGATGTGAGAGTTGTCATAGGTTTCGATGCGCTGGGGCGTCTCCGGGAGGTTGAAGACCTTCGCTACGCCTTCGAGCAGTTTTTTCTGGCCGGTATTTTCGGCAAGTTTCCGCTCCAGCGCTTCCCGTGCGTTCAGGGCTGCGTGATCGACAACACTCTTTTTTTCGCCACGCTGTGGGAAGGAAATTTCAACCTTCTGCTCGCGCCGGATGCCGAGGGCTTCCTCTACGAGTTTCTGTTCTGGCAGTTCGTGATTTACCAGAATGGACGGCGGCGGAGGCTTGTTGTCATAGAACTGAAGAAGGAATGCTGACAGAACATCTGCTGGTGCTTCTTCTTCGGCATGAACCGGATAAAAAGCCCGGTTTCCGTTGTTGCGGCTGCCTCGGATGAAGAAGACCTGAATGCAGGTCTGACCAGCCTCCTGCCAGATTGCCACGATATCGGCGTCATTGATCGACGCCGGATTGATGATTCCCGAGTTCTGAATGCTGGCGAAACCGCGGATACGATCACGGATGGCTGCTGCCTTCTCGTATTCCATGGCTTCGGAAGCACGCTCCATCTCGATAGCCAGTTCCTGCTGCAACTCGGTATTTTTGCCTGACAGGAACTGCTTCGCCTGAGTCACCAGTTCGGCGTAATCGGGCTTGGAGATGCGGTCCACGCAGGGAGCAGAGCAGCGCTTGATCTGGAATAGCAGGCATGGGCGCGTCCTGCTGTTGAGTACAGAGTCTGAGCAGGAACGGAGAAGAAAGGTTTTTTGCACAAGGTTAAGCGTCTGATTGACGGCCCACGCCGATGCAAACGGTCCCCAGTAGGTTGCGCCTTTGACCGGTTTTCCGCGCTGCTTGGTGATCTGCGGGAACTCATGATTTTCCGTCAGCATCAGCCAGGGATAGCTTTTGTCGTCCCGCAGCAGGATGTTGAAGCGCGGCTTCATGCGCTTGATGTAGTTTGCTTCCAGTAGAAGCGCGTCTGCTTCCGTTCTGGTAATGACGATCTCCATTGAGACCGTCATGGACACCATGCGGCGAAGACGTTCAGGAAGCTGGTTGATTCGCGTATAGGACGACACACGTTTCTTGAGGCTCAAGGCCTTGCCGACATACAGAACCTCCCCCTTCTCTCCCAGCATGCGGTACACGCCAGAGCTGTAGGGAATGGTCTTCAATGCCTCACGGATTGCGTCCACACCCTGCTTTTTAACAGTTGGAACAGGGACTTCCTCAGCCGTCATTCTTGTTTTCATCTCCCTGGGCGTGAGGTCATTCATGCCGGTTCTTCAGTCATCCACTGAACCTGTGGACAAGTCTGTGGGTTGCTCCATGACAGAATCATGAAGGCCAAGGTTTGCAAGCCCTGCCATCAGATTGCCTAATTTTTAATCATTAAACGTAACTTACTGAAAAGGCTTATAAATTCTTTCCGTTGCATGGATGGGGCAGAAAATTTCCTTAACCTTGGCTTTAGATGAACGGGACGTATTGACTCTTAAAAGCATGGTGGATGATTGCACTCTGCTTTAAGTCTCCATGGTCCCGTTCTGTTCCCGTTTGAGAGAACTTTTTTGCTGAATTAAAGACGGTTTTCAGGCTGAAATTGATGCTTGTTCTGCCTTTTCCATCAGTCGGAGCATATTACCACCCCAGATGGCAGAAAGGTCTTCCGGTCCGAAGCCTGCAGCTTCCAGAGCGCGCGTCACATTTCGCGTTTCAGTCGCATCCTCCCATCCTGGAATGCCCCCGCCACCATCGAAGTCGGACGAGACGCCCACGTGTCTCACGCCGATGCGTTCCGCAACGTAAGCGACATGGCGGACCAGATCTTCGACGGTCCCACCGCCTCCCTTTCGCAGAAATGAGCCCATGGCGGTGATCTGGATCAGGCCATCCGTCTCCTTGAGACGATCCAGCTGTTCGTCATCGAGGTTACGGGGGTGATCACAAAGACTGCGGACGCAGGAATGGCTGGCAAAGATGGGGGTCGTGGAGAGTTCGGAAGCCTGCATCATCGTGGATTTTGCAGTGTGCGAGACATCCACCAGAACGCCATGACGGTTCATCTCACGAATTGTCTCGCGGCCAAGTTCCGACAGGCCACCATGAAGCGCGGGAACATCGTTCAGGCTTTTGAGAGGAATGGCTGCATCCGCCAGCACATTATGTCCGTTATGGGTCAACGTCATGTATCGAACACCGAAATCCCGGGCCAACTGGCCGATTCGGGCGGGGACGCCGCCAAGGGCGTGGCCATTCTCGATAGCGGGTACAATGGCGAGAGCATTGTTTTCAAAGGCTGAACGAACGTCCTGAGCTGTCCGGCAGACACGAGCCGCCAGTCCGTCCTGCTTCCCCCCAAGAGAAGCAATGACCTTCAGCATGGCCTGCACGCGCTCCCAGGCTTCTTCATGGCCCGCTTCATCGCGTGGTCCCTGAGGAATATAGGCGGCAAGGCAGACTGATCGCAGCTTGCCCTGGTGGCATTTGCGGACATCTACTTTCCGGGGTGTATCCGAAGACCAGGCATCGGCCATGTCAGGCCATGGAATGTCGATATGCGTGTCAAATGTAAGAAGCGTGTCGTGAAGGTCAGTCATGATCCGTCCTAGATCGGGTGCAGGCTTTCTTGACGCAAGAGGTGCTTGTCAAAGAGGGCAATTCAGTCGATCCAGAGGTGATGCGTCTGATTACATGGAACATCAACTCCCTCCGGCTTCGATTGCCCCTTTTGAAGAAGCTGGTTGAGGAGGAAAATCCGGACATCGTCTGCCTGCAGGAGACGAAAGTTCCCGATCCGCTCTTCCCGGCTGAAGCGCTGAAGGCGCTCGGACTGCCCTATCAGCTCTATCGGGGTATGAAGGGCTATAACGGTGTGGCGATTCTTTCGCGCCTCCCCCTGACGTCCGTTGCGAATACGCCCAACTGGTGTAGCCGTGAGGATTGTCGGCACATCGCGGCCTCCATCGAAACCCCTGCTGGTCCGGTTCTGCTGCATGATTTTTACGTTCCCGCGGGTGGTGACATTCCCGATCCGGAAGAGAACGAGAAATTTGCCCACAAACTTGCGTTTGTGGAGGAAGCTGCCGCCTGGTTTTCGGAAACGCCCCCTGCCCGCAGTATTGTGGTCGGTGACCTCAACATTGCGCCTCTGGAGCATGACGTCTGGAGTCACCGTCAGCTTCTGAAAATTGTCAGCCACACTCCGCCCGAGACAGAACGGCTGAATGCCTGGATGGCAGCGGGTTTTCAGGATGCCATGCGGCGCATCACGCCCGAGCCGACCAAGCTCTATACCTGGTGGTCTTATCGGAACAAGGACTGGAAAAAATCTGATCGTGGGCGTCGTCTCGATCACGTCTGGATGACGCCTGACCTGATGCCGGGCCTACGGGATATTCGTATTCGTCGGGATGTCCGGGATTGGGAAAGCCCGTCAGATCATGTGCCGGTCGTGCTGGACTTCGATCCAGCCTGACCGGCTTGCTCCCGGCCTCAGGCCGGGAGGGATTCCGCTGTAGCGACTGTCTTGCCTTCCGGATCAAGACGATAACCGCCTCCTTCCGTGATGAGCAGAGAGGTCTTGGTCGGATCCGGTTCGATCTTCTGACGCAGACGGTAGATATGCGTCTCAAGCGTATGCGTAGTGACCGCGGCGTTATAGCCCCAGACCTCGTTGAGAAGAACCTGACGTGCCACGGGACGATGTCCTGCACGGTAAAGATACTTCAGAATCGCGGCTTCCTTCTCCGTCAGGCGGATCCGGCGGTTACGCGCTGTCTCGATCAGAAGCTTGGCAGAAGGACGAAACGCATAGGGGCCGATCTCAAAAACGGCATCTTCGCTGTTTTCGAAAATCCGGAGTTGTGCGCGAAGGCGGGCCAGAAGCTCACCAATCCGGAAAGGTTTTGCCACGTAATCGTTGGCACCCGCATCCAGGCCGCGAACAATATCGCTTTCATCGTCTGAACCTGTCAGGATGATGATTGGCATGCGAACACCTTCGCGGCGCAGCTCAGCACAGAAATCACGGCCGTCTCCATCCGGGAGGGTGATGTCCAGCAGCATGGCATCGTAGCGCGCACCAGGCTTCTTCAGCAGTTCTCTGGCCGAAGCAACGGATGTCGCCTCGATCGTCTCAAGTTCGCCACCGTGCTGGAGCTGTTCCGCCAGCAAGTGTCGCAGCGTATCGTCATCATCAACTACGAGGATGGGGCGGGGACCTGCCATATTACCTGTCTCGTTTTATCTGGGCGGAAAACGCACATCCGCGTGTGTTCGCGTTAATAAGCCACGCATCCAATTCTTCCCCTCCCATTGCTGAAAGCGGAAGCACACTTGCAACACGAAATATGACAAATACAAATTGAAAAGGGAACAGCAAGATGACTAAAGCTAATTTGAGAATCGCTGAAAACCAGGCTTTTCTCCACTTCCGAAACGAAATCATTCCGGCTTTGATTGGATCTGGCGGCATACGCCTTGACAAATGCGAAGGCGATCACGCGACCCCTGTTGGAGAACTGCCTCTACGGCGCATTCTCTACCGTGCTGACCGTACAGAAAGGCCGGTTTCTGGTGCCGGTTTGCCAGTAGAGCCAATTGCCCCCACCGATGGCTGGTGTGACGACCCGGCCTCTTCTGATTACAACCGCCCGGTTACTCTTCCCCACCCTGCTTCATGTGAAAAAATGTGGAGGGATGACTATGCCTATGATCTCTGTATTGTGATGGGGTGGAATGACATAACACCCGAGTCGGGGCGTGGATCAGCAATCTTTCTGCATCTGCCGACTGTGACGGGGTTCACGGAGGGCTGTATCGCGCTTCAGGAACGCGATCTCCGACGGGTGCTCGCACAGGGTCTGACGTCAATTGTGGTAGAAGCGCCTTAAGGCGCTTCTCGTTCCGTTCCGGTCTGATCGGTAGGTGGAACCATGGAGATCATCAGATCTCCGGGCATGGGGACAACTGTTGTAGAGTCTTCCGCAGACCGAATGAGAAGAGCTGTCCGTCGACTGACCAGAATATCGAGTCTGTTATCATCCGTGCCGAAGCTATGTGCGTTTGCTTCCGTTGCAACGCGGGACGTAAAGCGCCACCCCTGCTCGAACAGCGTATCAAACAGCGTGTAGTTCCAGGCAGGTTCCCCGAGGACCTTGCCGCGCGAATCACGTGAAAGACCGTGATAAAAATCCAGTCTCGCCACGCCCGGACTGATCTGAAAGACGCGCTCGCGTCCCATGGCCGGGGCCAGATGGCCGCAGATCATCCCGTTATAGATACCATCACCCGTCGTTGCGATCAGGTAATCTGCAGGGCGTTCCTCAAGGGCTTCCTGCCCGTGTTGAGACAGAAGTTCAGTGCGCAGAACCGGAATATCCATCTGTGCTGCTGGCATCAGGGCACTCGACCTGTTGTCCACGAGAAGGACTGGAATGCCTTCCCGGTGCAGGCAGGCTGCAAGATCAACGGACCACCCGCTGGCACCAAGAATGGCAATCGCCGGATCGTTCGAAAGGGTCAGCTTCAGCGCTCTTGCAATGGGGCGGAGCGAGAAGCCATGCAGGATCATCGTCACGGCAATGACTGCAAACACAGCCGGCATGATCAGATCGGCAGACTGGTATCCTGTTTCCTTCAGGCGAATACCGGCGGCGCCAGCGACGGCGGCGGCGACGATACCGCGGGGTGCAATCCATCCAACGAAAAGCCGCTCTTTCCACGGCATGCTTGTTCCCAGCGTGGAAAAGAAAATTCCCACGGGCCTGACAACAAACAGCACGACCAGCGTCAGCATCAGAATCGGGATGGAGAGATGCTTGAGTACTTCACGATGCAGGTCGGCCGTCAGCAGGATAAACAGGACCGACACGACAAGAACCACCATGGATTCCTTGATGCGGCGCAGTTCTGCAACGCCTGGAATATGAAGATTGGTCAGAGCCATGCCGAAGATGGTCACGGCGACCAGTCCTGCTCCTTCCATTTCCAGATTGCAGGCCGTGAAGATCACCAGCGCCATGGAAATGAGAACCGGCGTCTTGAGAATCTCCGGCATCATGTCGCGCGTGAAAAGATAGCGGATCAGATAGGCCGGAAGGATGCCTGCCGAGATGGATTCTGTTGCGGCTGCCAGAAGGTCTGGCAATGTGTGGGTGAAGAAAACGCCGGTATGCAGATCCACATGCAGGAGCATGAGCTGTAGAACGACTGCGGCAAGAATTGCTCCCAGCGGGTCATTGACGATGGCTTCCCACCTCAGGAACGCGGCTACTCTAGGCTGTAGCTTTGCGCTGCGTAAAAGCGGAAGAACTACCGTCGGCCCTGTCACGACGATGATAGCTCCGAACAGCATGGCCGTTCCCCACTCAAGATGGGCAACGTAATGAGCTGCAAGCGATCCCAGAACCCAGTTGATGGGCAGGGCAAGCATTGTCAGGCGCGCGACGCCTTCTCCGGCTTCCCGAAGCTGGCGAATGTCCAGCGCCATTCCTCCTTCGAACACCACGATGGCCACAAGGAGCGATACCAGCGGACGGAAGACCCATCCCATCGTTTCTGACGGGTGGAGAATACCGAGGCCGGGGCCGAACAGCAGTCCCATGGTAAACAGAAGGACGATCGCGGGAAGGCGAAACCGCCAGGCGACCCACTGGGCCAGCATTCCGGCCCCGAATGTCAGAGCTATGCCGAGGAAGATATCATACTGCATGTGTAAGAGCGCGTCTGTCCCGTACTGACTTGGAAACCGGCATCATAACCCGGATCATGGTCCGGGCCTAACCGTCTCATTTTGCAGGGAGTATCTGCGTGTCAGAATCGAAGCTCATTATCCGTCCTGCGCAGTCGCTGGATCGGGAGGGTATCTGGCGTGTGATTGCGCCTGTTCTCAAGACTGGCGAAACATATGCCCTACCAAGAACATGGGGGCGCCGACAGGCCCTCGGGTACTGGATGGCTGTCGAGCATCGGGTGTACGTGGCAGAAAGCCCTGAAGGTGAAATCGTCGGAACTTTTTATCTTCAGGACAATCAGTTGGGCGGCGGCCAACACGTCGGGAATGCGGGTTTTGTTGCGTGTTCCGGATACGGTGCAGGTCGCCAGATGGGCGAGTTCGCCCTGAAAGAAGCGCAGACCCTCGGTTACAGGGCCATGCAGTTCAATTTTGTCGTAAGCACCAATGACCGTGCAGTCGCGCTTTGGAAGCGGCTTGGCTTCCGGGTGGTTGGAACACTTCCTGGTGCATTCAACCACCCCCAGCGCGGCTATGTGGATGCGTTTGTTATGTGGAAGGAGCTTCTTCGGTCTGAGTGACAGGCTCAAGCCGCTGCATGACGCAGGCAAAGAAACCGTCTGTTCCGTCACGGAGCGGCGTAAGCGAGAACTGGGCTTTCTCACGCAGCTCAGTAGGCAGAAGCTCCGGCAGGTCTTCCGTTGGAACCCGAACGAAATCCGTCCGGCGCTTCAGGAACGCGTCAATCTGTTGTCCATTTTCAGCGGCCAGAAGAGAGCACGTCGCATAGATCATCTGGCCGCCGGGTTTGACCAAAGATGCTGCACGATCAAGGATTTCGGACTGTTTGATAACAAGTTCCTGAATGTCCTCCGGCGTCAGGCGTAGGCGTGCGTCCGGGTTGCGGCGCCACGTGCCTGTCCCTGAACACGGTGCGTCCACCAGAACACGGTCAAAACTCCCCGCACGTCGCTTGGCCCATTTGTCGCCTGTCACCAGCAGGTGGCGTTCGACATTGTGGACCCCTGCCCGACGCAGACGCTTCACGGCGCCTTCGAGGCGTTTTTCGTGAACATCGCACGCCACGATATGACCCTTGTTTTCCATGGTCATGGCAAGGGCGAGCGTCTTGCCGCCAGCCCCGGCACAGTAATCCAGAACGCGGTTGTCTGGCCGTGCATCAGCGGCAGCGACGACCAGTTGCGATCCTTCATCCTGAATCTCGACCAGGCCATCCTTGAACGCCTGTGCTGCCGTGACGGGCTGGCGTCCATCAAGGCGCAGACCCCATGGGGAAAGCTTGGTCGGAACCGCATTCAGCCCTTCCCGCTTCAGCGCGCGCAGAGCATCTTCCCGTGTGCCTTTCAGAAGGTTCACGCGCAGATCCAGCGTGGGCGCGCCCAGCATGGCTTCCATCTCATCAGCCATGCGGGAGCCGAAAGTCTCGCGGAGTGCGGGCTCGATCCAGTCCGGATATTCCAGACGTATGGCGATCGGCTGCTTCTGGCTGGAAAGTTCTTTTCCTTCCAGATGCTTGAGGTTGATATCCTCACGTGGGGTCAAAGGGTTCTGGGCGTAGCGCTCACCGCTGAACAGCATCCGCACCTGATCCATCGTCGTGCCAGACAGCAGCATGGAGGCCGCGCAGAGCAGACGTGGAGAAATCTCGCCCTGACTGCCTTCCAGGTGCCAGTGCAGCCGTCTCCAGCCACGGAGCACATCCCAGGCTAGTGTGGAAATGGCGCGTCGGTCTCCGCCACCGATATAACGGCGTTCACGGAAGAAAGCGTTGGCAGTAGCGTCTGCGGGACGGCGGGGCGCATTCTGGATCGCACAAAGCAGATCAATGGCGCCGGAAAGGCGAGCTGCGGGGGTCATATCGCCCCCGTAGCCGGTTTGGCCTCTCAAAGCGAGAGGCCAATGCGTATGAAATGTCAGTCCCGACGGTAGTTCGGGGCTTCGCGCGTGATTGTCACGTCATGAACATGGCTTTCACGCAAGCCAGCGTTCGTGATGCGACGGAACATGGTGCGGACCTGAAGATCAGCAACTGTGGCAGATCCCGTGTAGCCCATGCCAGCCTTCAGACCGCCAACGAGCTGATGCACGACGGGAGCCATGCCGCCCTTATAAGGAACCTGTCCTTCAATCCCTTCCGGCACGAGCTTCAGCGTGTCGCGAACTTCCGCCTGGAAGTAACGATCCGCAGAGCCGCGGGCCATGGCACCAAGAGAACCCATGCCACGATAAGACTTGTAAGCGCGGCCCTGATACAGGAACGTCTCGCCTGGGCTCTCATCCGTGCCAGCCAGCAGCGAGCCAACCATCACGACGTCCGCGCCAGCGCCAATGGCCTTCACAATGTCACCGGATGTCCGGATGCCACCATCCGCGATTGCCGGGACGTCAAGTTCATGACAGGCGGCAGCAGTTTCCATGACGGCCGAGAACTGAGGAACGCCGACACCGGCAACAACGCGCGTCGTGCAGATGGACCCCGGACCGATACCGACCTTGATGCAGTCGGCTCCAGCTTCAATAAGAGCGCGAGCCGCCTGAGGCGTAGCAACGTTGCCAGCAATGACCTGCAGGCCAGGATGACGCTCTTTCAGTGTCCGAACCGTGTTCAGAACGCCGTGTGAGTGGCCGTGAGCCGTATCAACAACGATGACGTCCACGCCTGCTTCCACAAGAGCCGCAGCGCGGTTCAGGCCATCTTCACCAACGCCGACAGCGGCAGCGCAACGCAGGCGGCCCTGACTGTCCTTGATGGCCAGCGGATGAGTGGTGGCCTTGTCCATGTCCTTGACGGTGATCAGGCCGATGCAGCGACCGCCCTCATCAACGACCAGCAGCTTTTCGATGCGGTGGCGGTGCAGGAGTGCGCGGGCTTCTTCCGGTGCGGCGCCGTTCAGAACCGTGACAAGGTTCTCTTTCGTCATCAGGTCGCGAACGCGGGTATTCAGATCTGTCGTGAAGCGGACGTCACGGTTGGTCAGGATGCCGACGAGGATGCCCGTCCCATCTTCAACGACCGGTAGGCCCGAGACGCCATGGCGAGCCATAATGGCATTGACGTCTGCCAGTGTCTGGTCCGGGCCAACGGTGACGGGGTTCACCACCATGCCGGATTCAAAGCGCTTGACGCGGCGAACCTGCTCCGCCTGCTCTTCAATGGACAGGTTCTTGTGAATGACGCCCATTCCGCCCTGTTGAGCCATGGCGATCGCCATGCCGTTTTCCGTCACCGTGTCCATGGCGGAGGACATCAGGGGAATGTTCAGCTCGATGGTACGTGTGAGGCGTGTGCGCGTCGATGTCTGGGCCGGAAGCACGGACGATTCAGCTGGCTCGACGAGAACATCGTCAAATGCCAGTGCCTCGCGAATGCGTGCGCTTAGATCAGTTGTGCAGGAAGAAGATGTCATGCCCGCTGGCCCCCGTTGGTCATGCGTCGTAAGACGCTGAAATCAGAACCGGGAGCCAAAAGGCCCGACCGGCCGTTGGCGGGTCCTCATAGACTAATTTCCCCCTGGAGGGGAAGTCTCTTTTTGCGGTAGATTTTAAGGAATTTGTTGGCTGGGAGACCTGGATTCGAACCAGGGCTGACCGGGTCAGAGCCGGTAGTTCTACCGCTAAACTATCTCCCAAGCGGTGAGTGGGTGTTTACCCATCACGGCTGAGTGACGCAAGGGGGCATTTCCATTTTTTTTAGAAAAACTGATATTTTTCTTGCGGTAAGACGTTTTCCCGTCTCATGCTGCTTATCCAAGGTCCCAAACCGGGCAAATCGGGAGCCTAAACAAGATGATGAGGCAAGGAACGGAGCACAGGCTATCAGGTCAGGCGTCAGTACGGACGTCTGGAACCCGTCAGGCCGGACCGTTCTTTGGTGCCATCGACCTTGGAACCAACAACTGCCGTCTCATGATTGCTGCGGGAACAGCCAATGGTTTCCGTGTGGTCGACAGCTTCAATCGCTCGGTTCGCCTCGGCGAAGGACTGCGTCTGAGCGGCCGTCTGGCGGAAGAGTCCATGATGCGCGCGCTGGATGCCCTGCGGATCTGTGTGGAACGCATGAAGCAGTGGCCACTCTCCCATGTCCGGGCTGTTGCAACGGAAGCCTGTCGCAAGGCGGCGAATGGCCGGGAGTTCCTTGAGCGCGTTCAGAATGAAATCGGTTTGACCATTGATATCATTACCGCCCGCGAAGAAGCTGAGCTGGCTCTCGAGAGCTGCTCGCCGCTTTTTCGTTTGCCGTCACATGCGCCAGCACGGGCTGAGCGTGGCGTCCTGTTCGATATTGGTGGTGGTTCAACGGAAGTGGCGTGGGTCCGGGTGGATCAGGCTCGCAAGTCCCAGACCCTGATCGGTACGACTAGCATGCCTGTCGGCGTTATCACCCTTCAGGAAATGTTCGGAGAGGGCCACGGCTCTTCTTATGAAGAGATGGTCTCCTATGTGCAGAGCCACCTGTCGGGCTTTGAAAACATTCACCGTATTCGGCGGGAAATCTCTCAGGGTAAGGCCTGCCTTCTGGGAACGTCCGGAACGGTTACGACGCTTGCTGGAGTGGCGCTGTCCCTTCCCCGTTATAATCGTGCCGCTATTGATGGCCTTACCCTACCGGGCGATGTCATGCGGGATGCCATCAAGACGCTGCGTGGACTTTCGAGAGATCACCTTTCCGCGCATCCATGTGTAGGAGAGGATCGTGTAAAATATGTTCTCCCGGGTTGCGCGATTTTCGAAGCAATTCATCGCGCATGGCCTATAGAAGAGGTCACGATTGCCGATCGGGGGTTGCGTGACGGCATGCTGCTGCGTATGGCCCGCGATCATGGCCAGCGTTTCACACGGGAACGCCGCAGGCCCCATCGTCATGTCACGCCCCGTTCAAGGGGCCCTCTCGGGAATTACGCCACGATATGAAGCCGCCCAGATCCCGCTCCGGTTCTTCCAAAAAGGATACGGGACCCAAGCGCATCCCTGGAAAAGCTCTTAAGAGCGCAGCTGCACCAGGGGCAGCAGATGCAACACAGGACGCCTCGACGTCACAAACGGCCCGTAACAAGGTCGTCACGCTTAGAACGGCCCGTGGTCGTACGACGGCCCAGCAGCGTTGGCTGAACCGTCAGTTGAACGATCCCTATGTGGCCGCAGCCCGAAAGCAGGGCTGGCGGTCCCGTGCGGCCTTCAAGCTGATTGAGATTGATGACCGCTTTCACATCATCAAGCCGGGCGCGCGCGTCATTGACCTTGGTGCCGCGCCGGGTGGCTGGTCGCAGGTGGCCGTCAAGCGTGGTGCTGGACACATTGCCGGTGTAGATCTTCTGCCTGTTGATCCGGTCAGCGGTGCCGAGATCATCGAGGGAGATTTCACGGACCCTGAGATGCCGGATCGCTTAAAGGAAATCCTGGGAGGTCCTGCAGACCTTGTCATGTCGGACATGGCTCCGAACACGACCGGCCATGCCGCAACGGATCACATGCGCATCATGGGCCTTGCAGAAGGGGCTCTGGATTTCGCCATGCAGGTTCTGGCCGAAGGTGGCAGTTTTGTTGCCAAGGTCTTTCAGGGCGGCTCTGAAAAACAGATGCTTGATTCCATGAAGCTGGCTTTTGCTTCCGTCAAACACGTGAAGCCGCCTGCTTCTAGAAAAGAATCAAGCGAGCTCTATGTGATTGCCACCGGTTTCCGTCCGGAGCGTCTGACCGAAGAAGGCTGACACGGCTCTTGATGAGTGCTTTTCAAAAGCGCTCATCATTTTGAGCGCTTGACCAGAATACGTTGCAGCTACAGAACGGACAGGATGATCCAGAGCCTGACCGTAATCCTCCTGTATTTGGCGTCCCTGCCCGTTTTCGCGCTTACACTGGCGCGGCAGCCTCACAAGGATCTGCCGCCCTGGGCCATATGCCTTTCACTGGTGGCCACAGAAACATCAACACTTACAATCGTCAGCGTTCCAGGTGTCGCCTTTCTGCACGGGTACGTTTTCCTCGGGCTTGCTCTGGGATACCTGTTTGGGCGCGTCGCCGTTGCAATATGGTTTCTGCCGCTTCATGAGCGTGGTGCTACATCCATTTACCGGTATGTCGGGCAGCGTTTTGGGCATCGTCTTCAAAAGCTTGTTTCAGGCACATTCCTTCTGACACGCCTTCTGGCTGAAGGAGTACGCCTCTATGCAGGTATGCTCCCTGTGTCCCTGCTGTTTGCAAGTATCGGCTACCCCGTCCCTGACTTTGCTCTGCTCATGGGTATTGTGGTTCTGACATTGGCGTATACGCTGGCAGGGGGGCTGAAGGCTGTGGTGTGGTCCGATACGCTGCAGCTTGTTCTTTATCTGGGAGGAAGTGCCGCCTGCGGTGTTGTGCTGTTTGACCGTGTTGGCCCAGCCGTCTTCCATGCCGCCCCACTTTTTACATCCGGTCTCCCGGCCTTCACCAGCCCCTTTTCGGTGACGGGTGCCGTTGTTGGTGGCGCAATCCTCTCTCTGGCGTCTCATGGGACGGACCAGTTGATGCTACAGCGTTGTCTCGCTGCCAGAACCCTTGGAGGTGCACGTGCAGCGATGATTGGAAGCGTCTTTGTCGTGGCGCTTCTCTTCGCATTGCTCTCTTTTATCGGTGTGGGGCTGCATGTTCTGTGGCCAGAGTATCATGGCGCACCGGATGCTCTTTTCCCGCAGTTTATCCTGACGTTACCGCCAATTCTTCGCGGCTTGCTGATTGCGGGAATTCTGGCGGCGACGATGGGATCGCTTTCCAGCGCCATGAATTCCATGGCCGCGGCAACCAGAAGCGACTTCTTTCCCAAAAACACGCTCTCCCTGCGGACAGCAACGTCTTTCTGGGCTGTTTTCCTGGTTGTAACCGCCTTGATGTTCTCGCATCCAACCGGATCTACGGTTGTCTTCGGTCTCTCCATCGCGTCCTACAGCTACGGGGCGACGTTAGGTGTTTTTCTGCTGGCTATGCTTGCACATTCCAGGGACGAAGCGAGCGGAATTGCTGGTTTTCTGGTATCGATTGTCGCGTTGGGTCTGTTGGCGATGGTGCGTCTTGGTGGCCACCCCATCGCCTTTCCCTGGCTGGTTCCGGCAGGTGTTATCGCTGCGTTTATCGGTGCAACGGTCTTCTCAAAACTGCGGCGGATACGTTTCCAGAAATAAGGCAATGGCCTTCTCAGCTGCTGCTGCGTCTCTTCCCAATTCCATCAATGCTGGAATTTGCCGGGGATGTTTTATGAGGGAGCCAAGCAGTCCGGGAAGGTAAATGGCACCGTCTTTCAGGCCATCCCGGGCAGCAGGTGGTAGATTTCGGTCCGAGTCATCGCAAACGACCCGTAAGACAGCAAAGGGTTTGCCCGTCTGTGCAACTGCGCCACTTTCCATATCGACCGCCACGCAGCGGGTCTGGTCGTAAAGGCGGCCCTTTTCTTCTGCCGTTTCGATAAGGCTATCGCTGTGCAGAAGGCCTCCACGTCGAGCATGGTCGGCCCCGAAGCTTCTGCTCAGAGCGATGTCTGCGTCGTAGGACTTGTCCTGAACAACAACCCGGTCTGCAACGATGACCGTTCCCGGCACAACGCTGGACGATAGTCCTCCGGCACAGCCAAAGGATAACAGTCGGGTCGCGCCAGCCCGGACCAGTCGTGCGGCCCCCTCCACTGCACCCGCGGCTGTCGCGTTACTCAGGGCAATGGGAGCATCGGGCAGGAAGCGACGGATAATGCGCGCTTCCTGTTTCATTCCAACCAGTACACCCAGCATCAGAAACCGTATTCCACGCGGCCCGTGTTGCTGGTGCCCAGATTGCGGTAGCGGGACAGGGCCTGAAGCGGGAAGAATTGCTTGTAGCCGTGATAACGAAGGTAAAAGACCTTCGGGAAGCCAACAGCGTTATAGGCTTCTTCCTGCCATTCGCCGTTTTCATCCTGTCTGGACATCAGGAAGTTGATGCCGCGCTTGACGGCCTCGCTGTTTCGTCTCCCCACGGCCATGAGAGCCAGAACGGCCCAGGCTGTCTGGGACGGTAGGCTTTCCTTGTAAATTCCCGGAGGTGCGCCTTCGTAGGTGGCACAATCTTCGCCCCAGCCACCGTCCGAACGCTGAATATCTTCCAGCCAGTTCACGGCGCGTTTCACCATGGGATCGTCATAGGAAATGCCCGCAATGTTCAGGGCACAGAGAACGGACCAGGTTCCATAGATGTAGTTCGTACCCCAGCGACCGAACCAGCAGCCTTCCTTTTCCTGCTCCTTGCGCAGGTAATCCAGCGCCTTGTCGATCACAGGACGATCTTCCGGATGGCCAAGCTGACACAGGAAGGAAATGCATCGTGCCGAGACGTCAGCTGTAGGCGGGTCAAGGAGTGCGCCATGATCCGAGAACGGAATATGGTTTAGCATCTCAAGGTCGTTATCGACGTCGAACGCGCCCCAGCCCCCGTTCGTGCTCTGCATCCCAATGATCCACTCGCGGGCCCGCTCAATCGCCTCACGGTTCTCTTCGGGATCAACACGATGAAGGAGCATGCCGACGACGGCAGTGTCATCTACATCCGGGTAGTAGTCGTTTTCATACTGGAAAGCCCATCCGCCGGGACGCAGATCTGGCGTGTTGACGGCCCAGTCTCCCTTGACGTCCAGGATCTGGCGATCCCGCAGCCATTCAGCACTTTTCTTCAGCTTCGCGAGCGTTTCATCGCGTTTTGTGGGATGAGCCCCCGAGGCCGCTTCCATCATGGCCAGCCCTGACAATCCTGTGTCCCAGACGGGAGAAACGCAGGGCTGGCAGTAGATCTCGTCTTCCTTGTGAACCAGAAGATCCTGAATGGACTGCCATGCTGTCACGACGCGAGGATCGCTGTCGGGCACGCCAAGCGCGCGATACAGCATGACGACATTCGCCATGGCGGGATAGATTGCCCCGAGGCCCCCAAGGCTCAGGCGCGGCTCGATAAAACTGATGGCAGCCTTGAGAGCCTTGTCATGAATTTTCTTGGGGATGAGCGGCAGAACTGGCCGCAATGCCGTGTCCAGATGTTTGAACGCGCGGCCCCAGATGGAACGGTAAGGCCCGCGGATCCAGTCCTTGACCTCGGCGGGTGGCTTAACGAACAGCTCTTGTATGTGAATGCCCCGCGGATTGATGGCCTGTGGCTTCAATGCGCCAACAGCCAGCATTGGGGCAAGCACTGCGCGGGACCAGTAGGACATGTTCCACACGGAGAAAAACGCCGTTCGCGGGAGGAGCATCAGCTCAACCGGCATGACAGGTGTCGCATCCCATGGAACTTCACCAAACAGGGCAAGCTGAATACGCGTGAAAACGTTGGAGCGAGCTGCTCCTCCGTGATCCAGAATGGCTTCACGGGCGCGACGCATGTGAGGCGCATCGATGCTGTCCCCAATGGCCTTCAGAGCAAAATAGGCTTTTACGGTCGCGGAAAGGTCAAAGCCACCGCCGAAATAGAGAGGCCAGCCGCCGTGTTCGCCCTGGATGCGGCGCAGATAGACGCCGATCTTGTCCTGTTTGTTCTGATCGATCCGATCCAGATAGTGTTCCAGGAGAACGTACTCGGCCGGGATGGTAGCGTCGGCTTCAAGCTCGAAAACCCAGTGGCCGTCGTCTTTCTGACGTTTGCCGAGAGCCGCATGGGCCCCTTCGATCGCACGAGTGACGTCGTCTCCCTCAATGGGCTTGCGGGAAAGGGCCTCGCTCACGCGGTCCTCCTTTTCGTCTGGATAGATCAGCATCGTTCAGGTCTCCCGGGACATGCAGTCCTCATCAAGGGGAGTGGTGTTACAGACATAATTTTGTGAGTGCGTATCACGTTTCCGTGTACTTTACTGCTGAGCGGAACCCCAAGGCGCTGACGGCCGTCAGCCCGGACTGGATTGCGCCTTCAATGGTCGAAGGAAGGCCCGTGTTCGTCCAGTCCCCGGCAAGCGCCATGTTTGTGGTGTCTGTCTTGGCGACAGGGCGGCGGCGGTTCTGCTCGGGTGTGGCGGCAAAAGTAGCCCGTTTTTCGCGCAGAAGACGGGCCGGAGGCATTGCGACCGGCAGCGGCTGTGGAAGGACGGGATCGAGTGCGCGGCGGATCTCGGACCAGATCGTGGCCAGCATTTCGTTGCTGTCCCGGTCAGCATAGCGATTGGCAGCACTCACCGTCACGGAAAGCACGTCCCCCTTAAGGAAAATCCACTCCGAAATGCCGCCTACAAGGCCAACAAATCGTGCTTGGGCGACCACCCCTCTTGCCTGGACAGGCGCAGGAAGTTTGAAGTGTGCGTTTGCAATGCTTTCGAAAGCGTCTGGAACCACTAGTTCCGGGAGCAGGGTTTGAGCGACAGGTCCCGGCACGGCAACAATGACATGATCTTCTGGTCCAAGATCAATCCGTCCCTCTGTGGTTTCGATCGCTGTGACTCGACCTTTTTCACGGACGATGGCACTGACCCGCACGCCGGTCCGGACATCACCATGATATTGCTGCAGGTACGCGAGAGCCGGGTCCACCAGTGTTTCAGAGAGGCCGATTTCAGGGAACCACGGGCAACATGCCATTCCGCCCTGCGCCAGAGATTTGCGGATCACATTCCCCAGCAGAAGCGCACTGCCGGTATGGAGGTCCGTGTTCAGCACTGAAATTGCGAAGGGTTCAAGGAGGCGGCGGCTGAGCTGGCCCGGCTTGAGGCATTCCTCAACGACCGTGTTGTCATTGGCTTTCAGGAAGCGGCCTAGAGACGAAAGTTCTGACAGCTTCATACCGGGGACACGGCGGCCACCCGGCAGAGCCCAGAACGGTATTTTCCCCTTGGACAGGCGAAGCGTCCAAGCCAGATCGTCTTCCAGGTCATAATACGGGAAAATCGGAATACCCGGGCCGCTCAGGGTGTGACGGGCGCCGAGAATATCAAGGTAACGGAAGGTCAAGCCATTTGCAGACAGGATCAGGTGATTGCCGTTATCAATCAGCGTGTCGAGCGTCTTGTCATGGAACGAGCGTGCCCGACCACCACATGCCGGACCTGCCTCGTAAATTGTAACCTTGGCCTGTGCCGCAAGTTCGACGGCCGCAGAAAGACCTGCAAGGCCGCCGCCAATGATATGAACGTGACTCATCGGCTTACTTCACATATGCCGCCAGAGCGCGAACCGCACGACAGCCCTTGCTGATTTTCGGTGCCTCCTCGGGATTCTTCCATCCCCGCTTCTCAAGCGCGTTCAAAACTGGCTCATAAGATGCTGCCATCATACGAGCGGGACGCATCGCGGTACGGTTACAGTCTTTCATCGCGCGGCGCGCATCCCGGAAATGGTCATGTGCGCGACGGGCAAGAATATGAGCCACTCCGTCAAGACCATGGGCATACAGGGCTTCCTTCGGATCGTTGGGCACGTTGAAGCGCTCCAGCAATTCCGACGGCAGATAGAGACGGCTGCGTTCAGCGTCTTCAGCAATATCCCGCAGAATATTCGTGAGTTGCAGCGCTCTTCCAAGATGCTTCGACACAAGATCGGCAGCCGGGGATGAGTCTCCAAACGCACGGACGGACAGTCGACCAACAGCAGAGGCTACGCGATCGCAGTACAGATCTAGCGTCTTTTCATCTGGTGCAACGATGGGCTCGCCGCAGTCCATGGCCATGCCATCAATGATGGCGTGAAAGTCTGCTGCCCGAAGATCGAAGCGGAAAATGGTCGCTACGAGAACACGATCCAGAGCGTCTCTCGTCTCGCCTTTGTAGAGACGGTCAATGCGTTCGTGCCATTCCTGCAGCGCCTGTGACGGGTCTGCGACACCTGCGTCGCCATCGGCGATGTCGTCCACTTCCCGGCAGAAGGCATAGATTGCGAACATGGCCTGACGTCTCGCCGTCGGCAGGACCCTCATGCCACGGGCAAAGGACGTGCCGGATGCGGTGACGATATGCTCGACATGGTCAAGATCGGCCTGCGCGCAGGGAAGGCCGGAAGAAGCGCGCGCCCTGCTGAAAACCATGTCTGTCCCCTGTCCTGTTTCAGAAATTCTGCGTTCTAGCCCCAAACGGTCCTGTCACAAAGGCGGCACGAACAGAATGGAATGCCATACGTTTGTATGATGCCAAAAGGCAACACCCTTCCCCAAGGAGGCCCAATGAAGTTCCGTCTCTTTTTTGCTGCCATCGCTGCCTGTTTGAGTTTTTCACTCGCCGAAGCAGTGTCGTCCACAACCAAAGCACATGCCGATCATCTTCTGAACGCTACACATTCATGGAACGGCGTAGCCTACACACCCTATACGACCTCACAGCCGGAACTGAGCATGATTCGCCTGACAATCCCGGCACATACCGCCCTGCCCTGGCATACGCACCCCTTCCCGAATGCGGGATATGTGCTCCAGGGCTCTCTTACAATTCAGGACAGGGAAAGCGGCAAAAGCCGGACCTTCCATCAGGGCGAAGCCTTTGCTGAATCCGTCAGCGATGTTCACCGCGGTGTGTCAGGAGACGAGCCGACCGTTCTTCTCCTGACATATGCGGGGGCTGAGGGAAAACCGACGTCGATCCCGGTGGACAAGCAAAACCCCGAATATTGAAATCGGATCGCAATTGGCCCTTTGACAGACAGATCGTTTCGTTTCTAGTATGTTTTCAGACATTCCAGGAGCGTGAGCCGAGCATGACCGATTGCCTGTCCCCCGAAGCAAAAGAAGATCTTCTCTCACGCGGTTACTCCCGTCGTAGTCTGGGCCGCGTTGCTGCACTCATGAGTGCAGGCATGGCAGTACGGTCTATTGTTGGACGCGCTGAAGCTTCTCCCCTCACCGCGCTTCCCGCCGGTGACGTTACGAAAATGGTCCGTATTGGCAGTAACGAGTGCTGGACCGGTCCCTTCCCGGCTGCTGCCAAGGCGGGTGCGGCTACTGTTTTTGAAGGCAACCGGTATGATCCGACGGGTCATACACGCGACGACCTGATCCGTACGGCCTCCAAGGTCGATAACGTGCCAGAGAACTGTATCCTGCCGTGGGGTGGGTCCTCTGACCCCCTTTGCCGCACCATCGTGACGTTCTGTTCCCCGACACGCGGTCTCGTTACGGCCGACCCGAGCTATGAAGCAGGATGGGTTGCGTCGGAATGGCTCAAGATTCCTCTGGTGAAAGTGCCTCTGGACGCTTCGAACGGTTACAAGACCGACGTGAAGGCGATGCTGAAGGCCAACCCGAATGCGGGCGTTTACTACATCTGCTCCCCGAACAATCCGACCGGCACGATCACGCCCCTGGAAGATATCCGCTGGCTGGTTGCCAACAAGCCGAAGGATTCCATTGTTCTGGTGGATGAGGCTTACATTCACTTCTCAAACGCGCCGAGCGCTGCCTCGCTCGTTGCCGAGGGCCAGGACGTTGTTGTTCTGCGGACATTCTCGAAGATGTTTGCAATGGCAGGTCTGCGACTGGGCTTCAGCATGGCTCCGCCAGCCCTGCATGAAAAAATGATGCGTTACGATGGTGTGAACCAGACGCACATGCTGCCAGTGCCTGCGGTGGTTTGCGGGACAAAGAGCCTGACCATGACGACGGACATTGATGCCCGTCGTCGCGAAATGATCGCAGCTCGCGCCATGACCTATGAGCACCTTCAGAAGAAGGGAATCAGCTTCATTCCTTCTGATGCGAACATGTTCGTTATTGACTGGAAGCGGCCCGCCGGGCCGATCAAGGATGCGTTCCTGAAGGAAAACATCATCATCGGTCGCTCTTGGCCAATCTGGCCGAATGCGTCCCGGATCACGGTTGGCTCAATGAGTGACATGAAGAAATTCTGTGCGGCCCTGGACCGCATCATTGGCTGATAGTCAAACGGGAGGCTTAGGCCTCCCGTTTTTCATTCAGTGTGTTGGCCAGTAGCGCATCGCCAGAAGCAAAGCTTTTGCTCCATCGGCTTTTGTAAGCGCCACCCGTGCGGCCACCGGGTCTTGACGGCGCAGGCGTCGTGCCAGAATATGCGATAGTTCCACAATAACAGCGGCCTCAAGTCGCATCCGCCGATCCCGGATAAGCATCGGAAGGCCGCGTGCTTCGCGGTTCAGTGCATCCACCCCGTCCAGCATTCTGTCGAAAACACGTCTCAGGCCGGGCTTGCTTCGCACCAGTCTTAGATCGTCGATCGTGACACCCTCTTCCGCAAGCCAGGGCAGTGGAATGTAGCAGCGATCCAGAATCTGGAGGTCCTTGGCGGCATCCTGCAGGTGATTGATCACCTGAAGCGCCGAGCAGAGTGCATCCGATGGCGCTAGCGTTTCATGCCCTTCTGCGTGGAGCAGCAGCAGAAACCGCCCAACAGGATTGGCGGAATAACGACAGTAATGCAGCAGTTCCTGCCAGCTTTCATATCTTGTTTTCTCTGCATCCATGCAGAAGGCTTCAAGAAGATCTGTCGCAGTTTCCAGGGGGACGCCTGTTTTCAGAAGAACTTCTCGCAGCTTTACCGCTGTCTGGGCATCAGCTCGCTGTGGAGCCTGTAGCTCTCCTCTGATGACGGCAGCCATTCCTCGCAGGCGGGCAATTTTCTGCTGTGGCGTAAGCTCGGATGTATCCACCATATCATCCGCCACACGGGCGAAATTATAGTAGGTATGCACATACGGGCGTAGATGCCGGGAAATCAGCAGGGAACCGACAGGAAAGTTTTCGTCGGTTTTACCTTTTTCAGAGGTGACGTCTTTCGTCCCCCAGATGTCTTCTGTCACGATGCCTCATCCGTATAGGAACGATTTTTCCAGCGTACGCCGACGCCTCTGTGATGGTCGATCGCCGAACCGATGGTTGCTGCCATATAGAAGGCTGCAATCATCGGCAGCGGCAATGCACGCCAGAGAGGAAGCCCGAACCGCCGCAGGGTTGGTAGAAATGTAGCGCAGGACAGGAGGTAGGTCAGTAGTCCGACTTTTCTCGTGCGTCCTTTGCCGAAAAGGGCCAATCCAATCGGCAGGAGCCAGATCAGTATCATCCCAAGAATGGTTGCGAGAAGAAGGACGGGCGACTGGCGGAGCTGGACATAAGCCGTCCGGGCAATCATTTCCCAGATATCTTTTGCACCCCGATACGGACGGACCGACCAGGCCAGTGCGCTGTGCCCAAGATAGAGACGCCCACCCGAACGTTTGACGTGTGCCGCAAGGGTGCAGTCGTCGATCAACGCGCCCCGTATGGCCTCAATGCCACCAATCCGCTCCAGTGCGCGCCGACGGAGTAAAATGGTTCCCCCTGCTGCGCCAGCAATCCTCGAGCGCTCATTTGCTGTCCACGCAAAGGGATAGAGCATGGCGAAGAAATACACGAAGGCGGGAACCAGAAAGCGCTCTGCTGAACTTTCGCAGTTCAGAGCCACCATTTCGGATACGAGATCCAGATTGTCTTCACGGGCCTTGGAGAGAAGCGTCGAAAGATGCTTCGGCGCATGCATGATATCTGCATCCGTGAACAGGATGTAGCCATAAGGCCCGATATGGCTGAGAGCCTCCTGTGCGCCCTGATTGACTGCCCAGAGCTTGCCACTCCATCCGGCAGGACGCGCCGCGCCGGTCAGTACGGTAAGCCGTTTCTGTGGGTCAGGCAGAGCGCGGGCCAGATCTCCTGTCCCGTCCGTGCTGTTGTCATCCACCAGGATGACCGACAGTTTCCCGTCATAGTCCTGTTCAAGCAGAGACGTCAGGCAGGCCTGAATGGACTCAGCTTCGTCCCGTGCGGGCACGACGATTGCAACGTCCGGGGCACAGGGTGGTGGGGAACCAGGCTTGAGGATCGGTCCACCCTGCCAGAATTTTCCATGGAAGAGCGTCAGATAGATCCAGGCGCCAAGGCTGGTGAGTGCACTTCCGTAGAGCATTATTGCATCCGTCCATGCAGACGGAACCATGAAATTGCGTCTGCTATGGCGTCCCTCGCAGGTCGGGGCGCATAACCCAGTTCCCTCTGTGCTTTCAGCGACGAGAAGAACATCAGTTTCCGGGACATGGCGAGAGTTTCACGCGTCACGCGTGGCTCAATTCCAAAGCCTCGGGCGAGCCATTCGGACACGACCGCCACCGGATAGAGCCAGGACTGCTTGAGCTTGATGCGGGGTGGTTTGACGCAGGCAATTTCACTGGTGAGGCGGAAAAGATCGCCCAGCATCATGTTTTCCCCGCCGAGAATATATTTCTCGCCGATTTTGCCGCGCTCAAGCGCCAGAACATGCCCTTCTGCAACATCATCAACATGCACGATGTTGAGACCTGTCTCCACGTAGGCTGGCATCCGGCCGGAGGCACAGTCGAGGATCATCTGGCCTGTCGGGGTGGGTTTAATGTCCCGTGGGCCGATCGGAGTCGAAGGATTGACGATGATCGCGGGAAGCCCCTTTTCACGGACCAGCTTCAGAACTTCCTGTTCGGCCCGGTATTTAGAGAGCTTGTAGGTCCCTATAACGGTGCTTTCCGTGACGTAGGTTTCTTCGTCCGCCGGTGTTCCGTCCTTGTTGAGCCCCAGTGCTGCGACGGAAGAGCAGTACACGATTTTTTCCACCCCGGCGTCGAGGGCGGCCAGCATGAGGTTCCGTGTTCCCTCTACGTTGGCTTTCATCATGACCTCCGGGTCCGGGACCCAGAGTCGGTAGTCAGCCGCAACGTGGAAAAGAATTTTTACGCCTTTAAGCGCCGCGGGAAGAGTTGAAGGATCGGAGAGGTCTCCGATGACGAGTTCTGCGTCGAGCTCTGCAATGTTGGATCGGTCCGAGTTTTCCCGAACGAACAGGCGCAGTCGGTGCCCACGTTCCCGGAGCACGCGGGCAACAGCAGAACCGACGAACCCGGTAGCCCCTGTAACGAGTGTGACATCGTTCATGGTGGCAATCTTCTCCTTGGCTCATCAGCAACAGGTTGAAATTTTTCGGGTACCTTACTGCCGGTGGCTTTCGGGGGAAAGCGTCTGCAAGACTGGAATATTGGAGAACTGTGCGTTAGAGCGTGTTGCAAACGACATGTGACGAAGACGTTGAAAAAAACTCTCCCTATCATCCTCTCCCTTCTGGGCGTGGCTCTCTTCACATTCATCGCAGCCAAGGCAGGCATTCATCCTGTCATGGAAGCACTCGGAAAAGTTGGTGTCGGAGGGTTCTTCCTTCTGGTGCTGGCCCAGCTCATTATAGACATCGGACTCGGGATCGCCTGGAAGGCCTCTGTTCCCCAGATCGGTTTTCTGAGGCTGACCGGTGCGCGTTTGGTGCGTGATGCGGCGGGTGCCTGCCTTCCCTTCTCCCAACTCGGCGGGATGGTGCTCGGGGTACGGGCAACCCTTGCGGGTCGCAGCGCACAAGCCCTGGATGGAGAGGATCTGCACTGGCCTGAGGGTGTCGCGTCCAATCTGGTCGATATCACCACTGAGGTTCTGGGACAGATCGCGTTCATTCTGGTCGCAATTCTCTGTCTTGTCGGCCATCAGGGGGCCGCACGGTTCATCTGGCCGCTGATGGGCGGCATGGTTCTTCTGTCACTCGGGATTGCAGGGTTTATCTGGACCCAGCATCGCGGTGGTTCGATGATCCGCAAGGCAGCAATGTTCTTTGGACGCCATATTGCGGCCGACTGGCGCGAGAGTCTGATTGGAAACACGGATATTTTTCAGGCTCGTCTGGAGTCTCTCTGGAGCCGCCCTGATCGTATTATGATGGGTGCGCTGTCACATTTCATCTGCTGGGTTGGAGGGGCCGCCGCAACGTGGATCGCCCTCACCCTTCTGGGTGCGCATGTCGGCTTTCTGTCTGCGCTGGCTATCGAAGGCGTGGTGTGTGGTATCATGTCAGCAGGTTTTCTTGTCCCTGCAGCCCTTGGCGTGCAGGAAGCGGCCTATGTTGCCCTTGGTCTGATTTTTGGAATTGATTCGCAGATCTCGTTAAGTCTGTCCCTCCTGCGCCGTGGAAGGGACATTCTGATTGGTATTCCGGTTCTGCTAGGCTGGCAGCTCGTTGAAATGAGTCGTCTTCGCAAGGAGAGCGGCCGCGCCACATCATCGCGTGACAAGACCGTAACCTCTGTTCTGAAAAAGACCACGACGTCCGTCATGTCCGGAAGCAGCAAAAAAGACGGCTCTTCAAGTCGTGATACCGAGGAAAAGGACGACGCCGCATTCGCGACTGCGCCGCGTATTCTCTGATGGCACTGTTTGAATCGCTGGCGGTTGTCGGTCCTGGCCTGATCGGTTCCTCTGTTCTGCGTCGTGCTCGTGAAACGGGTTTGCTGGCAGACACACTGATCGCGGCTGATATCAGCCCGGCAGTGCTGGATCGCGTTCGTGAACTCAACATCGCGGATGTCGTGACAGACAGCATGGCTGAGGCTGCCCAGGCGGACTGTGTCATGATCTGCGTGCCGGTTGGCGCGGTTGAGGCTACTGCCCGCGCTATTCTCCCTTATATGAAACCCGGCTCCATCCTGACGGATGTGGCGTCGGTGCGGGGGAAGCTTGGTCCTACCATTCAGGCGCTTCTGCCAGAAGGTGTGGAATACGTTCCAGGCCATCCAATGGCAGGTACCGAACACTCAGGGCCGGATGCAGGTTTTGCCACGCTCTTTGAAAACCGCTGGTCCCTGCTTGTCCCGCCAGAGGGCGCAGATGATCATGCTGTTCAGAAGATCCAGATACTTTGGGAGTTGTGCGGTGCCAGGACGAAGATCCTGCCCGATGACAAACATGACCGCATCTGCGCCATGGTAAGTCACCTGCCTCATCTGCTGGCATTTACCATTTGTGACACGGCTGACAATCTGTCCGAAGAGATCCGGGCGGCCGTGCTTGATTATGCGGCCTCAGGATTTCGGGACTTCACGCGTATTGCTGCGTCGGACCCAGTGATGTGGCGCGATATTTTTATCGCCAACAAAAACGTTCTTCTGGAAACGCTTGATCGCTTTGTTGCTGATGCTCAGGGTATGGCGCAGGCGATCCGGGAAGGCGATGAAGCTGCGATTACAGCCCGTATTGAACGCGGGCGCAGGATCAGGCGAACGCTGATTGAAAACCGTCAGGCCTGACGGTGTAAATTTCTTCCATCCAGCAAAGGTCTGGATGGAAGAAATATTTTAAAGTCAGGCGGTTATGATGCGAAGTGTATTTGTGCTTCCAGCAACGCCGTAAGGTAGGCCAGCCAGAACAATTACATGATCGCCGACGCGGCAAAGCTGCATGGAACGCGCCATGGCCGCAGTAGGCTCGGCCAGCTCTTCAATGCTCTGGGCGATGTGTTCTTTTTCCACAACTTGCGGGAATACACCCCACACAACGCAAAGACGGCGTGCGACTTCCTGATGAGGTGTGACAGCCAGGATCGGGCAATGGGGCCGCTCACGTGCCATGCGTAGCGCGCCACCGCCACCCTGCGTCCGAACGCCAATGGTCTTCGCGCTCAGAGCAGTACTGACCTGCCAGGCTGCCTGAACGATGGCATCCTGAACGGTGCCTTCCGGCTTCGGACGGGCGCGATCCATCCGCAGGCGCCACTCGACGTCCTGCTCCACGCGAGAGGCGATGCGGGCCATGATGGAAACAGCTTCAATCGGGTACCGCCCTGCGGCGCTCTCGGCGGACAGCATGACAGCATCAGCACCATCATAAACAGCGTTGGAGACGTCTGAAACTTCAGCGCGTGTTGGTGTCGGGCTCTCGATCATGCTTTCAAGCATCTGCGTTGCCACGATGACAGGACGGCACTGGCGTCGTGCCTCAGCGATGGCGCGCTTCTGGGCAACCGGGACTTCCTCCGGTGGCAGTTCGACGCCCAGATCACCACGAGCAACCATGATAGCGTCGGACAGGCGTACGATCCGCTCCAGATCTTCCATCGCCTGTGGCTTTTCAAGCTTCGTGACAATCGCTGCTCGACCCTTGGCGATTTCACGGGCTTCTTCGACGTCTTCGGGTCGCTGCACAAAGGAGAGTGCGATGAAATCAACACCTAGCGAGAGCGCAAAGTCGAAATCCTTGCGATCCTTCTCCGTCAAGGCTGGAATCGGTAGCGTTACGTCAGGAACATTGACGCCTTTACGTTCGGACAGCTTGCCTCCGATAACAACTTCCGTCTCAAGCGCGCCTGCCAGAACATTGATCACACGCAGCTTGAGCTTGCCGTCGTCGAGAAGAAGATGGCTCCCCGGCTTGGCAGCGGAGATGATTTCCGGGTGTGGGAGACAGACGCGGTTTACGTTGCCAGGGGTTTTGTCCAGGTCGAGACGGAAAGGCTTGCCTTCTTCGAGAATGACCGGGCCATTCTCGAAAACACCAACACGCAGTTTTGGTCCCTGAAGATCCGCCAGAATGGCAAGAGGACGTCCGACTTTTGTTTCAGCGGCGCGGATCGCTGCGTGACGCTCTCCGTGATCTTCATGGGCCCCATGAGAGAAATTGAGGCGGAAAACGTTTACTCCGGCTTCAGCCAGAGACCGAATCATCTCGGGCGAGGACGAAGCTGGACCAAGAGTTGCGACGATCCGCGTACGACGATGATGAGAGCTGGATGTCATGTAGTGGCGTCCCCGCTAGGAAAAATCAGTTGGATTGAATCGTCTCGCCAGGGAGCAGTCCCCAGAACAGACGACGTGGCAGCCATCCCTCGTAGCCTTTGACGACGACGTGGCACCATTGAGAACTTTGTGGGCAGGCCTTGATGTTGCCCACGGTTCCCGGCTGGAGGACAGCGACCACGCTGCTGTCTTCCTCCGGATGGCTCATGAGGAGAACATCACTTTTATGCGCGCGGGCTTCTTCCTGCGTCGCGACATGACCCAGAACCCGTGCGTCTGCACGGCCAATATGGTCTCCGTCTTTTTCGGAAGCCTCACCGGTTTGTGCTTTTACACCCTCGGGAGGAAGGCCCGGGATGACGAAGGTGCGGCTGCCATAGAGGGTAGCCTGATGAACCCAGCCCTTCTGCCCATCGGAGTCTTCAACCAGACGCCAGACATCGAACTCGCGTTCGATTTCAACGGGAAGACCGCGACGGTGATAGACCCAGTCAATCGGATATCGATCACCCGGCCCGCGACGCATATAAACCTTGTCGGCTCTCAATGCGGCATAACGTGGCAGAGGCAGGCCGGTGTTGCTTCCCTTGTCTGTTGGCGCGTCGGCTGGTGGAGCATCCGGTGACGGCGCTGGCGTCTGGGCCGCATTGGCGGCAGCAACTCCGGCGGCGCCTGCTGCTGCACCGGCCGCAAGAGGCGCAGCGTGACGCGTGACGGTCGTATGTCGCGCAGCATGATGCGCCTTTTTGGAAGAACTGGTGGTGTCACCCGTGGGTTTTGAAGGCTTTTTCTTCGCGTGCGCGGCCTTGGCGGCTTTTGCATCGGCCTTGGTCGCATGATCATGCTTATGATGGGCCGCTTCTGCGGGGGAAATGACCATCAGGGCCGTTGCAGCCGCGAAAGACAGCAGAAGCTGACGGCAGCGCAGGGTTCGGGACAGAGGAGTGACAAGCGTTCTCATGAGCGCATCCCTGCCAAGGGTGGAGAGTTTCGGCAAGCCACCAAATGACGAAAATCGCGATTTGGATACGGGAAATAGGTCACAGTGCAAGGATTGGTCGGTCTCCGGCCTGTTCCAGAAAAGCGACAATTCCCCGAACGGAAACTGTTTCGCACAGAGTGTCTGGCGTCAGGCCAGTCAACGCAAGCCCTGTTTCACACACCATGAGATGTGCTCCGAGTTCCACGACCGCGTCACGAAGATCCCTGAAGCTGGGGACACCTCTGCTGTCGAGCTCAGCATCGGATGTGATGTCTTTCAGTCCGGACCAATCTTTGGCAAGAGCGTGCACACTCCTGCCGCCCGCGAAAATCGTCACGGTGCGTCCCAGAGACAATGCGCCGGCTGCGACGATCAGCGCATAATGAGCGCGCTGCCAGGAATCGTCCGCGAGCGTGATGAACAGAGGCAGCATCATGCGAGATGATCCGAATTGGATTGGTGAACCGGACAGCTGGGATCTCTCGAAAGCGGAAAGCTTCGAAGACTGCCCCCAAGAGCATCCCACATCATGAAGCGTGTTTCCTTCCTACCCTCAAGGTCCATGATTTCCCGCATGACTTCCACCGCCATCATGCTTCCCATGACACCCGTCGCAGCACCCAGAACTCCGGATTGACCACAGGTGGGCGCTTCGGTTTCCGCGGCTTCCGGGAAAAGGCAACGATAGCACGGGCCGCCATACTGAGGCCGGAAAACGGCAAGTTGCCCCGCGAAACCCTGAACAGCTCCCGAAACAAGGGTCTTTCCATGTCGGACGCATGCATCCGAGACGGCAAGGCGTGTTTCGAAATTATCAGTCCCATCGCAGATGAGATCATATTTTGGGACAAGCTCATCCAAAGTGTCAGGTGTAGCCCGAATGGCGTGGGTCTGCACCGTGATCAGGGGGTTGATGGCGCGGAGATGGTCCGCGGCAGCATCCACTTTCAGTCGCCCAATGTCTTCGGTGTTGTACAGAACCTGTCGCTGAAGGTTGCTGAGCTCCAGAATATCGTGATCCATCAGCCCGATATGGCCGATCCCTGAGGCTGCAAGTTGTTGTGACAGGGGGGCGCCCAACCCTCCGGCGCCAATGACCAGAACGGAGGCATTTTTCAGCCGAGCCTGTCCTGTGCCACCGACCTGAGGAAGCAGGATGTGGCGGGAATACCGCTCGAGTTCGGCGTCAGAAAAATCAAAGGTCATGGACTTAAGATAATTGCTGACTTTTCAGACGGAAAGACGTTAGATTCAGCATTGTCCACCTCTTCCCGGATTTTCGGGGCCTGTGCGGAGGCTTGATCATGCAAAGTTCTTTCTGGAAAAAATCTTCCCGGACGCGGCAGGGCCTTGGTGTTGGTATCGGCGCGACGCTGGCTGCCTATGCCATTTCGCCGTATCTGGCGCTGTGGGACATTGATCGGGCCATGAAGGGTAATAATCCTGCCCGTCTCGTGCCGCACGTGGACTGGACGTCTCTTACCCACTCCCTCAAGGAACAGTTCAAACCGCCGGCGCCGGCATCAGATGATGAGCTTCCGGATTTCGGGAGTTCTTTTGCAGACAATGCCATATCGAATGCGATTGATACCGAGCTTTCGCCTGGTACGCTGATGACGACAGCCCATCAGCTTATGCCTGCTGGCGGAGCAGTATCTTCTGGTGGGGGCTGGCCCGTCTGGGGTGGGCTGCACGCGCATTTCGTAAGCCTGAGCAAGTTCGAGGCTCAGGTGGACCAGCCGGGACAGACGCCGTTCGTCCTGCACATGAAATTCGAGCACTGGGGCTGGAAAATCACGCGCTTTGAACTGCCGCAGTCTGCCCCCCGGTCCTGAAAAAGCCGTTCAGGCCGGAGGAAGATCTTCCTCAAGAACGGTGATGTGAATGGCGTAGGACACTTCGCCTTCATCTTCGTCACGGTGAACCGTGCCGATCACTTCGCCTGCAACGGCGAGTTCAACACTCATTCCCTTACGTGCTGGCTTGGTTACGGTCAGTTTCGGTGAGCCGAGCAGACGCTGCAGTGTCGTCTGGAGGCGTGTCACTTCGGAAGGGGTCATGTCGGCCATCGGTGGCACTCCTGAGTTTGGCAAGGTCTTGCCCTGTAGCTCATCGTTACCCTGAAAGAAACCCATCTCCCCTACCCTGAATGGGATTCCTGTTGTAGAAACCGGGCTCTTCCAATCTTTCGCCCTGTTCCCCGACTTTATCCGGAGGTGTAGGGCGGGTCATCCTGACCTTGCGCAAAGGAGACAGAATGCGCCCCTCCATCCTCCGTATTTTTGGAGCACTGGCCACTACCGTTACCCTCTCTGGCTGCGGTTATTTCGATTCTCGGAGTGCCCATAAGGCTCAGTTCGAGATGGTCGGCATGACTGGCTATGATCTTCAGGCCTGTGCAGGTCTTCCAGGCAGCACCAAGAAGCTGAACGATACAACGGAAATCTGGCAGTACGACGGTAGCCAGAGCACGCCAACAATTTCCACGGACTCTGGCCTGATCCCCGCACAGTCGATCATCAGCATCTATCAGTCCGCTTTCGGCGGTGGTGGAACGACCTGCCGTATGGTTCTTCGTCTGGACCATGACCGCGTTTCTGAAGTCCACTACACTGGAAATGATGACGAATACATCGGAACAGACGGTATTTGCTCCATCATCACGCGTGGTTGCGCCCGTCAGCGTGAATCGACGATGCATCATGTGAACGCGGGCCCATTTGGCCCGGTCTCTGCTTTCCACCCGCCTGCTACGCCTGCGCAGAGCAGCTCGGCAACATATTCGGATCAGTCCGGAAAGTATGTGCCGCAGTTCAGTGGAGACAGCACGCAGGCTGTTATTCAGCCTGCCAGGTAAGAAAAAAGCCGGGAGGAATCTCCCGGCTTTTTTATGGGCAGTTGATCAGATATTTCATTTTTCTAACTGTCGGGCCCAGCCCGTCAAAAACAGCCTGGCTGATCAGGAAGTGTCCGATATTTAACTCCGCCAGCCCCGGCAGTTTTGCAATGGGCTGCACGTTGTCATAGGTCAGTCCATGACCGGCATGTAGTTCAAGTCCACACTTCGTGACGGTGTCTGCTGCCTGACACAGGCGTTCCAGCTCTCCCTCCTTGCCTTGGGCGTAGGCGCCGGTATGTAACTCGACAACGGGTGCCCCGAGTTCGGCGGCGGTTTCGATCTGCCGTGTGTCAGGGTCGATGAAGAGCGAAACCCTAATTCCGGCATCTTTCAGGCGAGCAATTTTGGGAGCCAGAATTTCTTTGTGACCGGCAACGTCCAACCCTCCTTCGGTTGTGACTTCGGCCCGCTTCTCCGGCACAAGACAACATGCATGAGGACGAAGCAGGCAGGCAATACGGATCATTTCCGATGTTGCAGCCATTTCGAAATTAAGTGGTGCAGAGAGAGTCTTGAGGCGGGGCATGTCGGCATCCCGGATGTGCCGACGATCTTCTCTCAGATGTGCTGTAATTCCGTCTGCGCCCCACTGGATTGCCAGTCTTGCGGCTTCCACAGGGTCCGGATAAACATCGCCTCGTGCATTTCGCAATGTGGCGACGTGATCAATATTAACGCCAAGCCGGATCATTGGCTGTTTCCCCTTCTGTGCTGGGACATAAAATCTGCCAGTCTGAGTGCTGCCAGAAGGCTGGATGGATCTGCCCGGCCAGTAATGCTTCCAACCGGGCCTGCAATGTCAAAGGCCGTTCCATGATCCGGGGATGTTCGGATGATCGGCAGGCCCAGGGTGACATTGACGCCTTCCGCCATATCGAGCGTTTTAAGCGGAATTAGGGCCTGATCGTGGTACATGCAGATTGCAACGTCATATTTCGGACGTGCCGTGGCGCTGAACATGGTGTCAGGCGGGAATGGTCCGGAGACGCGCAGGCCTTCTTTCTTTAATTGTGTAATAGCGGGGCCGATGATTGTTTGCTCTTCTGTGCCCATCAGCCCCTCTTCTCCCGCATGAGGGTTGAGGCCCGCGATGGCAAGACGGGGAGAGCTGAGGCCGAAATCTCTTTGTAATGCCCCATGGGTCGCGCGTGTGACTGCGATAATGCGTTCCACTGTAAGATTTTCGAGCGCCTGTCGCAGTGAAACATGGATCGTGACTGGTACGACTTTGAGTTGCGGTGATGCCAGCATCATCACTTCCTGCCCTGCCGTATGACAAAGAGCCGCCAGAAATTCCGTATGTCCGGGATATGCAAATCCCGAAGCCGCCAGAATATGCTTGGCAATAGGATTGGTCGTTACCCCGCCTGCGCGACCGTCCTGAACATAGCTGACGGCGCGTTCAATACTCTCAATGACGGCCGGTGCATTTTCTGAAGTTGGCTGCCCCGGCGTAACGGTAACTGGGCACGTAACCGGAATGACAGGTAACGCGTCTGGAAAAATCTCAGTCGCATCCTCCGGCTTTTCAATCAGCCGGAAAGGAATGGCATCGTTCAGCAGCAGAGGATCGCCCAGCCAGAAGAAGGCTGGTCCAGTACTCCGTAGAGCCCGCCATGCGGCAACGGTAAGCTCTGGCCCGATCCCCGCCGGATCACCGAGGGTCAGGGCGATCGGGGCACTCATATCAGCCTGCGTCTGCCAAAGCAGCAAGGATACGGACCCACGAACGGATACCCTTGTGGAATGCTTCGACGCCGTACTGCTCATTGGGGGAGTGAATACGGTCGTCAGCCTGAGCGAAGCCGACCATTAGCGCATCCAGCCCCAGTGCATCCCGAACTTCTCCTGCTACTGGAATGGAGCCGCCGCATCCGATTGTGGCTGCTGGAACATTCCACTCATCTGTCAAGGCCTTGAGGGTCGGCGCAAGGAACTGGCTGTCCCGGGCAACTTCAAATCCCGGCGATCCACCATGAGCCGTAAATGTGACTTTCGCGTCTGCCGGAAGTGCTGCGTTCACATGAGCCCGGAATGCTTCACGGATTTTGTCAGGATCTTGCCCTGGAACCAGCCGGAAGGAGACTTTTGCCATGGCTTTTGCTGGCAGAACGGTTTTGAACCCCTCACCTTCATAGCCCCCGGAAATTCCGTTGATTTCACAGCTGGGGCGGCACCAGGTCTGTTCAATGGCCGTATAGCCCTTTTCTCCAGCAGCGATGGATAGTCCTGCCTCTTCAAGGAGTGCAGTATCATCCGGGAAAAGGGTTTTCCACTGGGCGCGTGTTTCTGGAGAAGGATCCTGAATACCGTCATAGAAGCCGGGGAGCGTTACCCGTCCGTCGGCATCTCGCAGCGTTGCCAGAATCTGGCAGAGAAGTGCGATCGGATTTGCGGCGGCGTTTCCGTAAATACCTGAGTGCAGGTCGTGCGAGGCACATTCAATGACGATCTCTTCCGCCATCATCCCGCGCAGTGAGGTCGTGATGCCCGGTGTCGTGCGGTCTGCCATGGACGTATCGCAAACGAGAGCAACATCTGCTTTCAGTTCGTCTGCGTGTTCCTTGAGGAATGGAAACAGATTGGCTCCTCCACATTCTTCTTCCCCTTCAAGGAGCACGCTCACCTGAACTGGAATGGAACCATGCACCGTTTTCCACGCGCGGCAGGCCTCAAGGAAGGTCATGACCTGCCCCTTGTCGTCACTAGCGCCACGGGCGACGATAACCTTTCGACCCGTAGCGTCTTCCACCAGTTTTGGCTCGAAAGGCGGTGCTTTCCACAGCTCCTCCGGATCAGTCGGCTGAACGTCATAGTGTCCGTAAAACAGGACATGCGGCTTGCCCGTCTGTGTTCCGTCATGTGCCACAACCATCGGATGCCCGGGTGCTGCCCAACGAACGTTCCTGACATCCGCAGACAGGCCCATTGCTGTCAGACCCTGACGAAGCCATTCCGCAGCCTTGCGACAGTCTGCCGCATGGGCGGGCTGGGTGGAAATGCTGGGAATACGCAGCAGATCAAACAGTCGTTCCACTGCACTATCCAGTGAGCTGTCAACGTGATCCAGAACTGCGTCAAGAGTGGTGATCAGAGAAGTCGTCATGGGATCAAAGTTCCGAAAGCGGTAATGAAATGCCAAGGCGCGGAGCTAGTGTTGTGGGGGCGGATGTGTCTTCCTGTGGCTCATAAGGCTCAGGAGTTGCGGGTGTCGGCTGTTCGTCTGTTGTTTTGCGTGGTTGAAGCCGGATGGGTGCAGGCGCAACAGGAACAAGTGGCTTGTCCTGTCTGATCATTCGAGGGAGATGTGCTGGAACTGCAACCGGTACCTGACCGGAAGCCAGAGCAAGAATGTCATCAAGCTGTCGATCAGCAACGCCTGTTTCGGACAGGTTTGCCACAAATTTTCTGGCGTTGTGGCTGACGTGGTTCCAGAGGTCTTCATTGTTGTAAAGGCGTATTATGGCCTCTGCGAAAAGAACCGGATTGCAATACCCTCCTGCAACACAGTTTTCAGCCTCCGCTGTCCAGCCAAGCTGATGCATTGTTGTGTCTGTCAGAACCGCCGGAAGGCCAGCGGCTGCGGCTTCCAGAATTTCCTGGGCCGGTGCGCCCATGACGCGAGAAGGATCAATCATGATTCTGCGCGAGCGATAGAGCGCATTCATGTCGACGCTATCCGGTAGCGGCTCGATTCCAGGTGCCCGCGTATATGGCGTCAGATCGATGTCGCGGCCACGATGACCCGCAAACAGAACTGTTGCGTCTGGCGGAAGGCGGTTGGACAGTTCGTGAAGCACCTGATGGACAAACCAGTCCAGTCCATCATGTGCCGCACTACCAGATGCCTCACAGGGCAGCGCGAAAAGAATACCGGCACGATCATGAAAGCCCGGTACCGTTGCTGGAATAGAGCGCGGCGCATGTGTGAGTTCAAGCACGTTGCTGTACCCCAGAGCGCGCAGGTTTTCCGCTTCCTCTGCGTGAGAGCAGACCAGCGCCTGGCACATCCATGCGTCTGTCAGTTCACGATCAAGGTCATCAAGCATCTGCTCGCGATCATCATGCAGCCCAATGCGTCGGCGGAGATAACTTTCCGCGGCAGCAGTTCCGTCCAGGTCCAGAACCATGTTCAGTCTGGGAAGTACAGCAGCATGCGCTCGCAGAATGGCGCCTGTGCGGTGCAGAGTATTGCCTCCCGTGACCCAGACGAAGTCGAAAGAGCCCGCGCGATCGTTCAGAAACTCTGGAAGTTCTGAAATATCGCTCTCATTCATGATTTCCACATTCGACGGAAAATCAAGTGCCACCGTTACGGGGTCCGTTAGGCCCACGTCCAGGGGAAAGACCGTAACGTGGTAGCCTTTCCTGCTGAGCGACAGAATCAGTTCCTGAGTCCGAAGATGGGGTGACCCGAGGAAACGATGAGGCAATGTCTCGCAGAGAACGAGCACAGTCGGTACGCCGGACGCAAAACGCGCTCTGAAGAGAGAGGTGCCGGTCATGGGACAGCGGGACAGCATGGCTGAAAACCGTCGTTTCAACCAGGTCTGGTTTCGTTTTAGAAATTCTTCTGGGAATGGGGTTGGCGGCCGTGTCCGGTCCAGAATGGAGGGATCGTACACGATTTTTCCGCCTGCCTGACGAAGGGCGAGACAGAGGGAAAGAAGCCGGGCTTCCGAACCAATACAGAATTGGTCGATGCCGCCACATTCAATGAGCTTCTCGCGGCGACAAAACAGCATGCCAACAGAGATGGCATCCACCTGACGGCAGAACCCGATCTCAGACTCGTTCGCTCGCTGACCTGTACCAAACCTCAGGGTTGATGCATCTCGCCAGACAATGGTGCCGGCTTCCAGAACTCGACCATCAAGGCCCAGGGATTGCCCTCCGACAGCCCATACGTTCGGAGAGTCGAATGCCCGCAGTGCAACGCGTAGGGTATTCGGAAATGGCTGTGTACCGGGCTCCATCAGGAGAACAATTCCGGCCCGGGCCAGTTCCACACCGTGACCGACCTGATCTGTCGTAGTCGTCCGGGATGCTGGACGAACGACTCTGATCCCTCTTACAAGGCGCTCAATCTGGGTCGTTTCATCACTCGATCCACTATCGACAATAATGATATCGAGTGCGCCTGCTCCATTCGCGTGTAGAGCCGCCAGAGTAGAGAGCGTTTCCAGAAACTGATTGGTCACCGGGATGACCACACTGATTTCGGGAGGCCGGATCAAACGGAAATCCAGAGGAGAGCGTACAATGGACGGAATAAGCGTCCCAGCTCTTTGTAGATCCAGATTTCTGTACTGCTCTGCCGAGGCATCAGGAATGACCTGGTTCACCGCGATATTGCCCTGCGACTGGACCCAGAGCGCGAATACGTCTCTGAACTGACCTTCTCTGAGCTTACGCTGAATTCCCGGTTGTTCCGAGAAGGTTCTCAGATCGACGTCAATTTGGGGAGTCCGCATTTCACGGGCGCCATAGCGAACGAAATGATCATACCCATTCCGAAAGCCACCGCCCGCCACAATCTGTGCAACATCGGGATAAAGATGGGCGTAATGGGCTTCGCTGAACCACTGGTTGGGGTTGTAGGCACTTGGGTCGGCGTTTGTCAGATAATGATGCAGGGCATTGAGAAAAATGCCTTCTTGGATGGCACTTTCGACTTCCGGGTAAGTGGCGAGATACCACTCAGGGTCGAAATACCAGGAACTCCGGCAAAGCCCTGCCTCTGACGACATCAGGAACTGGCGGAAATCACCTTTCCCGAAATCATAGGACAGTCCGCGCGTCAGGCTGGCCATCCGGAACACGGATGTTTTGAAAAAAGCGTGTGCCTGTCTCTGTTCCTGTTCGCCGTCCGTCAGGTAATGGTCGTATCCGTTGCAGAAGCCCTGGGAGATCAGGACGGGAAGGCTCAGGTCGGTATTGCGGGTAAAATAGTCCGTTTCCGAAAAGAGCCAGTGCGGAGAGCGGCTACGAAAGCCGCTCTCACAGTAATGCAGGAAACCGCAACTGAAGACCCCGTAACTGATGCCATCGCGAACATCGGGGTTCTGTCTCAGATACCATTCTTCATCAAAAAACCTGTTAGGCGACAGACCCTGGCTTGCGCCCTGTTCCAGCCAGTGTTTTTCTAGGGACTCATTGCTGAGGTCCAGAACCGATCCATTGCTCTGGAGAAGCTTTTCCTCGCGAAGAAGACGCGCATACCGGGTCCGATACCATTCTGCATCGAAGCGGCCCCAGACGGGAGGCCTGCTGCCTGAAAAGGCCGGGGAAGCGAGGATATAGTCTTTCAGGCTCATGAGGACCTTTTCCTGTGCGCGTCTTGGTCTTTGAAGGTCAGGGTCTATCAGCTCTGCTGAAGCCGACGGCTCTGCCAGAGGTCATGAAAATTGATGGGCTGGATATTTCCGACAGGGAAACCTGCCTCCCGAACGACATTCAGCATTGCTGCACGTGCCGAGGGAAACAGATATTTCGGAGCCTCGACAAGAAGGAGTGGTTCTGCCGTGGCCTGTGAGATCTCGCCTGACAGACCAAAGAGGCCTGCGTACGCGATGTGCACCTCATACAGCACCCGAGGCGCAGGAGCATTCTCCAAGGGAGCCGCATCCAGTCCCTGAGCACGGATGACGAGCGTGACTTCGAAGCTTGGCTGCCCCCCTGGAAGCTGGCGGGCAGTGACATCAACTGTCATGCCCACATGCGGCTGTGCCGGGATGTCGCGGTAGATGTCGGGAGTATTCTGAACGTCAATGGACAACGTACGAAGGTACTGGGAACCAACAACCAGCGTAGCGCTGGCCTCAGAGGGGGCAGAACTGCCAGACGCGCCCTGAAGTGTATCTGCGTGATTGTGATCGTTCATCCTGACCTTACCTGTAAGCTGCACAAGAACAGTCTGCGTTGTCATTTGAAAACGCAGAACAATGACATAACGCTATCTTGTGTCATGAGGGTGGCATCTTGGCTACCCAGAGGCTGTTTAAATCAGCCTATATGAAGCGTCCACGAAGCATTCCGAGCGCTGGAAGCGGTGTCCAGCGTCTCGGCAGTTCTGCCCGTGCAATTTTTCGGACATGATAGCTGGGTGGAGGCTGTTGTTCCCCGATCAGAAAATGGGCGTAAGCCCTGACCTGCGATGTGCGCCATTGGCAATCTGATTCTGCTGCTTCCCGCGAAAGATGAATATCAGCGATGATGGTACGTTTCCCCTGCGATGCGATCACCGCCCATAAAGTATCAGCTTTGGGCAATGACGGGCGCAGTGGTATGATTTCAGGCACGGCGGTCCCTTTCAGTAAGATACGGGGAATGTTATCGCCTTAACGGAACGTCAGCATCGGTGCTTGGTTAGGTCCAAGACAAGAGCACACCATGAGTGCTGACAGGAAATCAATCCTCCTGCGGGTGTCTTGTCGCCCTGCAGGCAGCACGATAGGACTTCCCTATGCTGAGACTTCTTTTCATCGTTATTTTCCTGGCTGTTCTGATCGTTTTTGCCTTGAGCAATACAGATCTCGAGCCAATCTGGCTGATTTCCTTCGGCTGGCATCTTTCTGTGGGAACGCTGGTGCTCGGTGTCGGTGTTGCCGGCATGATCTTCGGCTTCCTGACTGGTTGGGTCGGCGAATGGCGTCAGCGCTCAAGGGCACGCCGTTCGGAAGCCCATGTCCGCACGCTGGAGAGCCAGCTGGTGGAGTTGCATCAGCGTCTTGACCGCCTTCAGACGCCACCTGTTGCAGCGACAGAAAAGACAACAGTCCCCTTACCTGAAAACCGGATCTGATTATCATCATGGCCAAGCGTACCAAGCTGATTGCTGCTTTTGATACCAATAGCCGATCTCAGGCAGAGGAGTGGTCTTCAACCCTTGGAAACACGGTTGATGCCATCAAGCTTGGGCTTGAGTTCACCTATGCCTGTGGCCTGGATGCTGTCAGGCAGGTATCGGCAGGTCATGAGCTTTTTCTGGACCTCAAGCTACATGACATCCCGAATACTGTAGCGTCAGGTTTGGCGGCCCTTGCGCCGCTACGGCCCGCGCTGACAACCATTCACGCCTGTGGTGGGTCTGAAATGATCGCCCGCTCACGAGAGGCTCTGGAAAAGTCATTTCCGGATGAGGCACAGCGCCCTCGCCTGCTCGCCGTGACTGTGCTGACGAGCATGGATGAGGCCGGTCTTCGTGAGACAGGTGTGGACGCGACACCGCGTGAGCAGGTGCTCCGACTTGGAAAACTGGCAATTGCATCGGGTGCAGACGGGCTGGTCTGTTCTGCTCATGAAATCGGACTTTTGCGCGATGCATTGGGTGACAAGCCTGTACTTGTTGTCCCTGGCATTCGTCCTGCCGGCAGTGCATCCAATGATCAGAAACGAATCATGACGCCTGCTCAGGCTGCACAGGCCGGTGCCGACTGGATTGTCGTAGGGCGTCCTATTACACGTGCAGCCAACCCTGCCCTGGCTGCTCAGGACATCATGGCCGAGCTTGCCAGCGCATGACCGGCATCAAAATCTGTGGGGTACGTGATGTCGCTACCATGCAGGTCTGTGCTGATCTGCATGTCGATTGGGTTGGGTTTGTTTTTTATCAGGCCTCCCCTCGGTACGTACAGCCTGAACAGGCGCGCGTCCTTAATGACAGCACTCTTTCCTACCGGGATGGCGGGCCTGAGCGAGTTGGCCTTTTCGTCAAAGCGGATGATGAAACAATAGAACGGACACTCCAGTCCGTTCCCCTTGATATTCTTCAGATCTACGACACCGAAGAACGAGCCACGACAATCAAGAACCGTTTTGGTCTCCCGACGTGGCTTGCGCGTGGTGTGGCATCATCATCTGATCTTCCTGCATCCGCCGAAGTCAACGGTTATGTCATCGAGGCCCCTCACAAGAAGGGGGACGATCGTCCCGGGGGGTTAGGGCGTACATTTGACTGGACGTTGACCAAAGAATGGTCTGCGCCTGCATTCTGGATGTTGGCGGGCGGATTGAATCCTTTCAACGTCCGCGAGGCATTGAATGCGAGTGGAGCGCCTGCCGTCGATGTCTCTTCAGGTGTGGAAGATAGTCCCGGTCATAAGTCTCACGATTTAATCAAAAAATTTGTCGAAAAAGTTCGTTTGGGGGGTTGATCTCCTGAAGGCCTTTTCGTAAACACCACCTCGCTCGACAGGAGAGATGGCCGAGCGGCTTAAGGCGCACGCTTGGAAAGCGTGTGTACGTTAATAGCGTACCGAGGGTTCGAATCCCTCTCTCTCCGCCAGCGATACCCCCACCATTAGTGACCATTATTGACCAACGAGTGCAATTTCCGCACTTTTCGTTCATCTGGTTTGCGTCCATTAATGACGAGAACAAACCATGAACTGCAATGCGAATGGGGGTACCAGTGGGGGTATCGTTTTTGGAGTGGGGGTATCGGTGCTGACAGACGTTGCCGTGCGGAAAGCCGCACCAAAAGAATCTCAATACAAACTGTCAGATGCGCAAGGGCTCTATCTTTTGGTGAAGCCAAACGGCACGAAACTATGGCGGCTGAAATACCGCTTTGGTGGCAAAGAGAAGACGTTGTCTTTTGGGAGTTATCCTGAAGTTAGCCTCATCAATGCCAGGCGCGCGCGTGAAAGCGCTCGGGACGAGCTGCGGAATGGGCAAGATCCGTCTCTCACTCGCCAGCAGAAGCGTGCTGAAGCTGTGCGTACTGACAACCAGTTCAAGACTGTCGCGATGGCGTGGATAACGGCGCAGGGTAAAATATGGACACCCCAGCACCGATCAGAGGTCACCAGCACACTTCAACGATTTGCTTTTCCTAAAATTGGCAGCATGGCCTTGGATGCCATTACGCCACCAATTGCTCTTGAAGTGGTGCGCTCAATAGAGAAAGCGCAAGCAGGAGAAACTGCGCGCAGGGTTCGACAGCGCATGAGCGCTATTTTTACGTTTGGCATCGCTTGTGGGTTGGGCGCGTCAAATCCAGCCGAACACATCAAAGGGGCCATGGCTCCTTTGATTAAGGGCCGCCAACCAGCGATAGTGCACATAGGGCCGCTCTCAAGGATGCTTCGTCAGGTTGAGCACACTCCTTCGCACCCTGTTACGCAACTTGCCCTTCGCTTCCTTGTCCTGACTGCTGTTCGATCTGGAGAGGTTCGGGGGATGCTGTGGGATGAGATCCATGGTGATATGTGGATTGTCCCCGCTGAACGAATGAAAATGAAGCGGGAACATATTGTCCCGTTATCCGCTCAGGCTCGTGCAGTTTTGGAGGTTATTCGCCCGTTGACGGGGCGTGGTCCTTTAGTTTTTCCCAATGCCCGATGGGCGCACAAGCCAATGTCGGAGAACGCACTTGGGTAACCTACTACAACGGCACTGACGATACGCTTGGCACGCGCCTCGACGTGCTGTTCGGGATTGGTGTGCTGCGCCCTGAATGGCTCTGCATCGTTCCGGATATCGTTGACGCTGGCTGATGCTGGTGAAGGGGTATCCCAAAACGTTGCACCACCCGAACGGCTACGAAACCGTGACCGTTCGGGACGAGGCAGAAGAAGAGCGGGTGCGAGCCCGTATGTCTGGCCGTCCTGAGCCTTCGGGCCGGGACGCGCCGCCCAAGCCTGTCATGAGGCGCAAGGGGCGCACACCTAATGTCCGAAACCAATAATGGCGGCACGCCAGCTGCAAATACCGGTTATCTTGCCTCTGATTTGATCGGAATGGCTCTCGAACAACTCGGTGTAGGTGTTGGGGGGCAGAACGCTGATCCTCAAGGGCTCGCCTCGGGCGTCAACCCAGGCCATATCGCACCCTGGTATGCGCGCCTGAACAAAACAAC
>NZ_BANH01000022.1 GCF_000964465.1 Gluconobacter thailandicus F149-1 = NBRC 100600
GCCCCGATCCACTCGACACAGCATGCGACTTTTTCAACAGAATTAAGCGAAAGTGAACCTGCTGCCTCCGGTCTGATTCCGGCATTTTCTCCAACGCGGACATAATCTCGCAGTTAGACGTCGTACCTTATTGAAGTTATACTATCGCATCGCCACAAGTTTAGTGTCATCGCATTTATCTGAAATTACGAGGTTGCAGTGTTATCCAGTGATAACATAGTTCTTTTGGAGCAGATTAATGGGGCGTGCGAACAATAATTCCGCTCCCTCCCCCGTGCGGCAACATAGTAAGCGGCGGGGCTGCCCTGCTCGTTCCGGTGAAAGTTATAGACGGGCCTAAGAAGCCGCAAAGATCCGGTCGGAAACACCCAGACGGCTCCAACGGATAACCTGGTTATAAGGTTTTGTGCAGACCATACGCTTCGGGCGCATCTTTCCACTGAAGCCCGTTACGGATCACATATACGATCCCGCTCAGGACGCGCCGGTCATCCACACGCAGCACGCCGTGAGCCAGAGGAAAATACGGTGCAATCCTTTCTATCTAGCTCTCAGGCAGCAAAAACACACCACTCACAGGATCATCTTCCACGAGAAACTGTGAATCATCGCTCAATTTAATAAATTAATAGATTCTGAACCTAAGTTTCTACCATAAGAAGCGGAGTACCGTGTGAAACAGAATATGGTAGGCTGGCGTCCTGTTTCTTGGACGCAGAAAGGTTTGACACTCCTCATGCGATTTACCCGCCTGCGTTTTCTAATCCTTGCCTCAGGTTTATTGGCGGGTGGAGGATGTACTCCACAGGGTGCGCCTTCTTTCCCCGTTGTAGGCGCTTACTTTCCGGACTGGATGGTCTGTGGTCTCATCGGTGTAGCTGTTGCTGTCGGATTACGAGTGATATTTCTTCTGACCGGCCTTGATGCCATCCTCAGCTTTCGTCTCTTCACGTATGTGGCAATGGGCGTTATCGCCGCTTTGACAGTGTGGACGCTGGTATTCGGGCCCTGATGATGCAGCGCATTCATGTCTCAGGAAAAAAGCCTATTGGTATTATCATTGCTGCCATCTGCGTGAGCGCGGCCATTCTGTTTGGCGTCCATGTTTCGCATGAAGACAGCACTCATCCGTCTTCGGATAGCGGGAGCATTGACGCAGAGATGGTACACGTCGCCTCCACCGTTGGTGGAAGGTTGAAGGAACTGCGTGTTTCCGTCAATCAGCATGTCCATAAGGGCGATATCCTTTATCAGCTTGACCCTGAGCCCTACGAACTGACTGTCCGACAGGCTCAGGCCAATCGGGATCTTGCAAATGCGGAGGTCGAAAACCAGACGCGGCTGCTCAGTATCAAGACGTCGAACGCCGCTACAGCAAATGACCAGGTTATCCGCGCCAAAACAAATCGTGATTTGGCCGCACGTACGGTTGAGCGCCTGAAGCCGCTGGCAGGACAATCCTACATTCCATGGCAGCAGTACGATCAAGCCCGCGTAGCACTTCACGATGCTGAAGTCTCGCTGTCGCAGTCTAGAAACCAGTCTGTCGCAGCAACAACAGCAATCGGAGATCTGAAAAGCTCTCTTGCTGCACGTGATGCCAGTCAGGCAGCCCTAGACCATGCAAAATACGAGCTACGCCAGACTGTGGTTAAAGCACCTGTGGATGGTTATGTCACAAGTCTACGTATTAAAGCTGGTGAAGTTCTCGCACCTTCTCAGGTCCTGTTCACACTCATTGCTGATGATGAATGGTACGCAACCGCCAATATTCGCGAGATCAATCTTTCTTCCGTCCAGATCGGCGACTGTGTGACCGTTCATTCGATGATTGACCGGCATAGTCCTTTGCGCGGACACGTCGAAAGCATTGGCTGGGGAGTCCTGTCTGTAGATTCTGCTGGGATTGCCCGATCACTACCTATCGTGCCGCGTCAAATGGACTGGGTTCATGTCGCCCAGCGTTTCCCGGTGCGCATCAAGCTGGAAAGGGCGAACCCGCTTTTGCTGAGACTGGGCGCTACAGCAACCGTTGAGATCCGGCATGGCGCTGCCTGTCCCTGACGCAGCGGTGACTGTCCCGTCTTCTTCCAGTGTGAGAGGGCCAGGACTGGGATTGGCACGGATATGGCGACTGGTCTGTAATCCTGCTCCCGGACGGCTGGGCTATGCGCTACGCATGGCAGCCGCATGCACAACGACCGTGTTGATTGGTGAGATCTGGCAGGTTCCGGAACTGGCGGTTCCTGCTCTTGTGACAATGGCGCTTTGGCAAAAGGACCGAGTGACCAATGCTTTGGCTGGGGTTGCCGTGAATGTCCTCATCCTTATTCTGCTCCTGATCATCTATGGGTTAATTCGCCTTACGCTCGATCACCCCATGGGATTGGTCATCGTCATTGCCTTGTTGTCATGCAGTTTTTTCTTTCTGGGTTCGGCCAGTAAGCTGAAGCCTGTGGCCTATATGCTCGGTCTGATTACTGTTTACGGATTGATCGCGATTGATCAGGTCCCGGTAGGAGAAGTCGTGACACGCGCCCTTCTCTACACGGATCTGTTTCTGGCCGTACCAGGATCCGTCATGATTGTGCTGGGGCTTCTGATCTGCCCATCTCCCAAAAAAATCCTGACGGACAGCATTGCTGCCCGGCTCCACATGGCTGCTCGCCTTCTCCAAAATCCTGATTCCCTCACGCAGGAACGAGCGATAGATATGCTTCGGGAAGGCACGGCGGACATGATGAAGTCTGCCAAGATGGCCTCACTTGAAAGGATCTGGTCTGCTCATGATCTGGCTTGCTTGCGGCAGGCTGCCGACAGCAGCGTCGCCGTTCTTGCGCTTGCTGATGATGTGAGCAGGGCAAAACTGTCCCAGGCCCAGTTGTCTCGTCTGACTGAAACACTTGAAGGCATGGCCAGAATTTTTGCGGACGGTGACTATCCCACAGCAGTCGAAAGCCCTGTGCTCGCTTCGGAGCACCCATCTCTACAGGCAATAACTGCTCTCCTGTCAAATTTCACAACCCCACCTGCCCCGGTCTCTAGCAAATCGCCAGAAAAGAAAAAGTCCGGTTTCTTCTCTGAGGATGCCTTTACCAATCCAGACCATGTTCGTTTCGCAGTGAAAGGGACTGCTGCAGTGATGCTGAGTTATCTGACCTTCAAGGTTCTAGACTGGCCAGGCATCCATACCTGCATCATCACCTGCTTTATCGTAGCGTTGCCTACGATGGGCGAAATGATTTCAAAGCTGACATTGCGCATCACGGGCGCTCTTATAGGCGGTACGCTGGGGATCGCCTCTATTATCGCCGTTATGCCGCACCTGAATGGTATCACTGGATTTCTGGCACTCGTCTTTGTTGTTTCCCTGATCGGGGCCTGGGTCAAGACAGGCGACGAGCGTATTGCTTATGCTGGCTTTCAGATTGGTCTGGCATTTTATCTGACAGATCTGAAGGGTTATGGTCCAATAGCTGACATGGCCACCGCCCGGGACCGCATTGTCGGTATCATGCTGGGCAACCTCATTACATACGCCATGTTCACCAGTTTCTGGCCTGCCAGTGCCTATGATCATCTCGGAGCCAGCCTTCGCAAGCTGTCAGATTGCCTGAAACGCCAGGGTACGGCTCAGAGCTCCCAAAATCAGCTTGATGCTGCCGCTCTCAGTCAATCTGCGTTACTGGAAAGCGAACGAACGCTGGAATATGCGATGTCTGAGCCTGTTCATATGCGCGCTGACCAGCCCCGCCTCCGGGCTGCCCTGGATGCTTTAAGCGATGCCTCAAGGCTGACTGAAGAATTGCTCGCAACTCCCAGGCGGCCAGACCTTGCCGATCGCACGGCACGACTGGAACAGATTGCTTCATGATTCACTTCAAAAAATTCTTCATGCCGTTGCTACTCAACTTCAGACGGCGCCCTATCGGCTTTACGTGCGGATTAATGCCGCTTTTACTGTCCAGCTGTGCGACCCAGAAACTTGAAACAGCGCCTGCTAGCCCTGATAGGCCCTGGCAACCTAATGTGGCTGCAAACGGGGAACTGATGTCCGGTAAGCCCGGATCACACGCACTGGCCGTACCCGCCGGATACACACTGCCTTCCAATAGCCAGATCCATGTACGGCCCCCTGTCCCAGAGTTGGCTCCTCAAACAGGGCATGCCTACTCCCTGCCTGAACTCATTGATATTGCGCAGTCTACCAATCCTGAAACGAGGCGTGCCTGGAATCTTGCACGCGATGCCGCTCTGGCTGTGGGACTTACAAAGAGTGCTTACTTGCCTCGCCTGACTGCAACAGTTGTCGGCGGATACAATCATAGCCGCAATGATGGCGCGAACCCGTCGGTCAGCAATGCAGGCATTGCTGAAGACGCCATCAACTCTGGTCTGAATGGGTTAAATACCGCCTTGGGTGGTGTCCGCAACAGCAGGTCGGGGGCTGGCGAGATCCAGACTTTGGGTATGGAATGGCTACTGTTCGACTTCGGCAAACGTGAAGCCGTCATTGCAGCCACAAAGCAGGCACAGATTGCAACCAATGTGCTCTTTACTGCAGCTCATCAGAAAATCATCTACGGAGTAACAACGGCCTATTACACTCATGCCGCAGCGCAAAGTCGTGTCATGCTGCTGCGTAAGGCACGGGATAATGCGCACTTCGTGGAATCTGCCGCAGTCGCCAGGCTGCATCAGGGGCAAGGAACCATTGTAGATGTCACCCAGGCTCGGCAGGCTACGGCACAGACTGAACTGCGACTTGTACAAGCAGAAGGCGATGAACAGAATACCGAGCTTGAACTTCTGAATGCCATTGGTATTTCGCCGAATACGAAACTTGAGACACTCGATATTTCCGGTCGTCCGCTCGGGCTGGACGACATCCGCCTTACTGACGCGTTTGTCCAGCAAGCCGTTTCACGTAGACCGGATGTTCTTACAGCCTATGCGAATGCGAAGGCGGCAAAAAGCAGGGTTCGCGCAGCTAAAAGCGAATTTCTGCCCAAGGTCTTCATGACCGGGAATGTGGCTTATACGACGGGACGTCTGGCACTTTCATCTGTGCCGGGAGTGGGAAGTGAGGCTCCCCCGACCCTTAACTTATCGAGTAATGCCTTCAGTAGTTTGATCCTGGGTGGGATTACTGTGCCCATCTTCGACGGAGGAACCCGATCAGCGCTGCTGAAGCAGGCCCAGGATCAGTCTGACAGTGCAGATGCGACATTGCAGCAGACAGTCGACAGTTCTGTGAAGCAGATCGTGGCTGCAGAAAATGCCCTGCGTACAAGCCTGAGTGCCTATACCGCATCAGCAAAGCTAGAGACGGCAGCAAGGACGAGTTTTGAGGCATCCTCAGCAGCTTATCGTAGCGGTGTAGGCTCCATGACGCAGACAAGTATCGCGCAGAATGCGTATCTGGATGCGACACTGAGTCATTCAGATGCCTATTATGCGGCTTTAATCGCCGCGGCTGGACTTGCTTTTGGAACAGGGTCGTTAGGTGGAAGTGAGACACCATAAATAGAGATTTATGTCTCGCTTTCCGTTTCTCCAAACATTCCCCTCTTTATGAATTCAAAAATGAGCTTGCTCGACTGAAGAGGTTACGTGAAGGGCTGGAAAACTCCTAGTTTTGGGTTCTTCTTTATGATTTCTTCCTGCGTGGATGGAAGGGAATAGATGATGAAGCAGTCCGGTTTCTTTGGTATTGAAGATCGGCTTGCTTGATTGAGCGGGCTTGATGATCAACTCGAAGCCTTTTTCCGACCTGTGGATTTCGAAGCATTTCGTCTTGGCCTGGATAAAGCTCTGGCCTATGCAGACGGCAGTAAAGGCGATCGTCCACCGCTTGATCCGGTGCTGATGTTCAAAATTCTGGTCATCCAGACCCTGAACAACCTGTCCGACGAACGGACGGAATATCTGATCAACGATCAGTTCTCCTTCATGCGTTTTCTTGGTCTGGGGCTGTCGGATCGCGTACCCGATGCCAAAACGGTCTGGCTGTTTCACGAACGTCTGACCTAGGTGGTGCGAGTGAAAGGCTGTTTGACCGGTTTGACGTGCCCCCGAAGAAATGTCGGTTATTGGCCAATGTCAAACCAGACCTTAAATGCGACATTGATGGCAGTTCCAAAGCAGCGCAACACCAACGCTAAGAAACCGGATCTTCGGGAGGGACGGATCCCACAAAACTGGCAGGATGAGCCCTCAACGCTATCTTATAAAGATCGTCATGCACGCTGGACTTTGAAGTATTACCAAAGCAAAGCGTCAGGATGACGGAACGATCCTCGCAACGGATCTCGCCGGTCCCTTCTTTGGCTACAAATCCCAAATTTCCATCGACCGGAAGTTTCGGCTGGTCCGGAAATCGAAAGCGACAGATGCAGCAGCCAGTGATGGTGTCCGATTGCGTGTTGAACATGTCTTTGCGGATCAGAAGTCGCAGACGGGGCTCGTTGTCCGAACCATAGGAATTGCCCGAGCCACCATGAAGATCAGATTGGCCAGTATCATCTACAATATGCGCCGCTTCCTGGTCCTGCAGAGAATAAACGCCGCGGCGTAGCAATCCAGAGTTAATGCCTTCCCCTCTGCTGGAAACGCAGAGCGGAAGGCAGACCGCAGGCTCTTCAATTAGCAGTTCTTCGATCTTTCCGGTTGCTGGAGCTTTTCCGGCTCAACCAGAATACGTCCCCCCAGCCCGTCAGTCAGAACCGGACTTTCCAAAAGGGGTGTGCGTACCACCTGGCCCCGTATCCTGCATGATGCCGCGAATATTTCGGAGAAATCCGGCGTCCTGATTTCACATGTGGTCACAGATACTTGCCCTTACTCTGATAGATCCATCATCCTTTTCAAATTTTTCTCAAATCAAATATTATATTTTCATGTTGTCCCATAAAGAGAACTTATCTGCCCGTCAGACGGCTGAGCCGTCGCATATCCATAAAGGGCCTAGGAGATGGGAATGTTCTGATGATAGAATAAAGTCCAATTCTGATCAGTCCCTTAGGGCAAGGCCCCATGAACGATAAAATCGTCGTCGATCTCAACGCCGATCTTGGCGAAAGCTTCGGACAGTTCAAAATTGGCAATGACGACGCTCTGCTGAATATCGTGACATCCGCCAATGTGGCCTGCGGCTTTCATGGCGGCGATCCCGAAGTCATGGCCAGTACCTTCGCCAGCGCGAAGAAAAAAGGCGTGGCGATCGGGGCGCATCCCGGCTTCCCGGACCTATGGGGATTTGGCCGCCGCGTTATGCCCTTCAGCCATGACGAAATAGAGCGGATCATTTCCTATCAGATCGGGGCGGCGCAGGCGCTGGCCCGGTATGCTGGCCACCGGATTTCCTACGTCAAGACCCATGGAGCACTCGGCAACATGTTCGAGCGCGATCCGGCGGTCGCAACCTCCATCCTCAATGCCGTTGAACGGACGGCACCGGAACTGCCGCTGATGGCGATCTCCCGCAGCCATCTGGAACGGCTGGGGCGGGAACGGGGCATGACCATCCTTTCGGAAATCTTCGCGGATCGAGCCTATACCGAAGACGGGAAACTTGTGCCGCGCAGCGAAGATGGAGCCGTGCTGCACGACCCCGTTTTCGCTGCAGAACGAATGGTACGAATGGTGAAGGCGGGAGCCGTAGAAACCCGCACCGGCAAGATGCTGCCCGCCTGGATTGATACAATCTGTGTTCATGGCGATAATCCGGAATCGCTGGATGTTGCCCGAAAGGTCCGAGAGGCGCTTGAAGCGGAAGGGGTGCAACTGCAGTCACGTTTCTGATCCACCGCGCCCGCCCAAGGAGGTCTTATGTCATCTCGCTCAAGCAGAAAGAAAGATATCCCGCCAGTTCCGGATACGACGGCGATAGAGCGGGCGTTTATCGTTTCCTCATCTCATCTGGCAACCCCCGGGAACGAGGATCTGAGCGAGCTGGAATTTGCGCTCACGGTCATGAACAACGCTTTCCAGCGCTGGGTGCAGCGCTGCATGGCGGCCGTTGGGCTGCCCGAGCTTTCCGTTCTGGATACCCTGATCCTGCACAGCATTAATCATCGTCACCGGGAAAGAAGTATTCCCGACCTGATGTTCACCCTTAATCTCACGGAACGGCATCCGCTGAATTATTCCATGAAAAAGCTTGATGAGTTGGGGCTGATCGAGCGGCGCAAGCAGGGCAAGGAAGTCTTTCTGCACACCACCGAACGGGGACGGCAGTACTGCCAGGATTATGCGCGGCTGCGGCGTGTATGTCTGCTGGAACTGGCGCCTTCAGACCGGAAGGTGGGCGGTGTACCTATTTCGGATGTGGCAAAGGCGCTGCGGGTGCTGACGGGATTTTACGAACAGGCCTCGCGCTCGGCCGTTTCGTTGCAGACGGACAGATCCCCAACGAGCGGCTGAGACGCGGAGGCAAGCCTCAGCCTGACTGGAGGATCATCACCGGGGCGTGGTAGCCAGCCGTCTGTCCGTTCTGCATCAGGATCTCCACAAGCGTGCCGTCTTCAGGCGCAACAACTGGCAGCCGCAGCGGGCCGACTTCCGTGAAGGCCAGGATGTCTCCTGCCCTGACCGTATCCCCGCTCCGGACGGAACCGGGACGGAAAATGCCGAGTTCCGGGCTACGGAGCGTGAGATGCGCGTCCGGAGCGCATGGACCGGACACTGCCGATGGTTCCGAGGAAGGCGAATAAGAAGACTGTCCGGCTCCGGCCGGCGCCAGCGTGAGGTGCAGGCTCGTGCCTCCGCTCTGCTGCTCGAAGGTCGTGACACCGTACTGACGCATGCGACCGACCAGGGCGTCGAGTGTTTCGGGGCTGATCATGGGGCGTCCTTCTGCTTCAGGAGGCTTTCCAGATAATGCACGCTGATATCTCCACTGCTGAAGCCGGGTTCATCCATCAGGCGGCGGTGCAGAGACGTGGTGGTCTCGATGCCGGTGATTTCGAGTTCATCGAGCGCGGCCTTCATACGACGGATGGCGTCCGCGCGGTCCGCACCATGCACGATCAGCTTGGCAATCAAGGAATCGTAGTTCGGCGGGACGGTATAGCCATCGTAAAGATGCGTATCGACGCGGACACCAGGCCCACCTGGAGCACGATACTGTCCAATCCGGCCGGGCGCGGGACGGAATGTTTCGGGGTTTTCCGCGTTGATGCGACATTCGATGGCATGTCCGTCAGTGCGGATGTCGGACTGACAGATCGAAAGGGGACGGCCCATGGCGATGCGAAGCTGCTCCTGCACGATGTCGATGCCCGTCGTCATTTCTGTAACCGGATGCTCGACCTGCAGGCGCGTGTTCATCTCGATGAAGGCGAATTCGCCGTCTTCGTAGAGGAATTCGAACGTGCCGGCACCCACATAACCCATTTGCTCGCAGGCGCGGGCGCAGCGCTCGCCGAGGGCGGCGATCTGCTCCGCCGGGATGCCTGCGGCTGGCGCTTCCTCGATCAGTTTCTGGTGACGTCGCTGGACCGAACAGTCTCGCGCACCGAGCCAGATGGCCTGGCCGTGTGTGTCTGCCAGAACCTGAATCTCGATGTGACGGGGTTTCTGGAGGAAGCGTTCGGCATAAACGGCAGGATTACCAAAGGCGCGTCCGGCTTCCTCACGGGCCGTTTCGATCGCAGTCAGGAGGTCCTCACCTTTCCAGACCACGCGCATGCCGCGTCCACCCCCGCCGCCGGAGGCCTTGACGATCAGCGGATAGCCGATGCCGTCGCACAGGCTCTGTGCGGCCTCCGGACCGGTCGGCAGGGCATCGTCTGACCCCGGAAGGCAGGGAACATCGGACAGACGCATCTGCCGCTTGGCGCTGATCTTGTCCCCCATCAGACGCATGATGTCCGCGCCGGGGCCGACAAGGATCAGCCCCGCCTTTTCGACCGCCTCGGCGAAATCGGCGTTTTCGGACAGGAAGCCGTAGCCGGGATGGATAGCGTCCGCACCACTGAGGGCGGCGGCATGCAGGATGCGCTGACCGTCGAGATAGCTCTGTCCCGGCGAGGCCGGACCAATGCACAGCACTTCGTCAACGAGACGGAGATGGGCCAGTGAACTATCCGCCTCGGAACAGATCCCTACCGTCTCCAGACCGAGAAGACGGCAGGCCCGGACAATGCGCAGGGCGATTTCGCCGCGGTTGGCAATCAGAACACGACGGATCTCACGCATCGAGACGCTCCACGCGGAAGAGCGGCGTTCCGGGCTCGAGGGGCTGGGCATTCTGTGCCAAAATCTCGACGATACGGCAGGGATACTCGGCTTCGATCCGCGAGAGGGTCTTCATCACTTCAAGGATGTAGAGCGCCTGCCCTTCCTTCACCGTATCTCCGACCTGCACGAAGGGCGGCGCGTCCGGCGCCGGCGAGGCGTAGAACTGACCATGCATCGGGGCCTCGATGGTCTCGGTCGCTGGAGCGGCCTGTTCCGGCGCGGTGACCAGAGTGTGTAGCTGCACGGCCCCTGCCGGAGCAGACATCGACGCAGTCGCCGGGCTGGATGAAGACGGCTGGGCGACCGGTGCGGAGGCCACGGTTCCCACGCCCCGGACCAGACGCAGGTGTTCCGCGCCGTTGCGATAGTCGAGTTCCGTGATACCGAGGGTTTGCATCCGGGCCATGAGGGCGTCGAGACGCTGGAGATCCAGTTCCATGAAAATCGGATCCTTGGCTTAGGTCAGCGCTTTGAGGGGAATGCCGTTTTCTTCCAGACGGCTGCGGACCATCTGTGCAATCTGGACGGATTCCTCATTGTCGCCATGGACGCAGATCGTGTCGATCTGGACGGGAAGCATCTTGCCCGAACGCGTTTCGACCGCGTTGGCCCTGACCATGCGGACAATGCGGTCAGCGGCGAAATCCGGATCGTGCAGGACAGCGCCTGGCTCCTTGCGTGAGACGAGCTTGCCGTCTTCAGTATAGGCGCGATCGGCGAAAATCTCGGAAAAGATGGTCATGCCCTGTTCGCGGCCGAGGCGTTCGAGATGGCTCAGGGCGATCGCCGTGATGGGTAGTGCAGGATCGACGGCGCGAACGGCGTTGATGATCGCCTGCGCAACATCGGGGTCCTGCTCGGTCAGATTTCCCAGCGCGCCGTGTGGCTTGACGTGGCCGATCCTGTGGCCGGCATACCGGGCCAGCGCCTGCGCCGCGCCGATCTGGTAGGCGATGAGACGTTCGATCTGGGCCGGCGTGAACGGCATCACGCGACGGCCAAAGCCCCAGAGGTCCGGAAAGCCGGGATGCGCCCCGACGGCGATGCCCTTTTTCTTCGCGGTGGCGAAGGTGCTGGCCATGACTTCGGGATCGCCGCCATGAAAGCCACAGGCCACGTTGGCGGAACTCACGACATCCAGGATCGCGGCGTCATTGCCAATCGTGTACGCGCCGAAGCTTTCACCGAGATCGGCATTCAGATCAATGGTTCTGGTCGACATTCTGTCAGGCTCCTTGGAGAAGGCCAGTGGAAGAATTATGAGACATCAGGCGCAGAGCAGACCAGCACGCAGGGTACGGAGGTCGCGTTCCAGCGCGGCGAGTTCAGTGGCCTCACGGCGGATGGCTGTGACGGCCTCGTCCCGGCTCACCGTCACGAATCTGACGGCCCGTCCGACCGGAGTCTGACCCAGAAGGCGCAGGTCGGGCTCGATGACGGTGGCGATCTTCGGGTATCCGCCACAGGTATTGGCGTCCATCATCTGAATGATGGGCTGTCCGGCTGGCGGCACTTGGACCGTGCCGGGCATGATGCCATGCGAAAACAGGCTGACCCGGTGATGCAGCGCCATTGGGGTATCGCCTTCAAGGCGATACCCCATGCGGTTGGCGCTGGAGGTCAGGGTCCAGGTGCTGTCTTCAAAGATCCGCAGGCTTTCCGGCGTGAACAGGTGATGCTCGGCGGCAGGCAGGACACGCACGACGGTTTCCGTCCCCCCGGGCAGCGGAGCGGGATGCGACAGTCCATAGCCATATTCCGGAAAACGGATGCCGGCAGCGGAGACAGGGAGAGTCGCGAGGATGTCCCCCTTTTGGAGCGGCCGTCCGTGGAAGCCCCCGAAATTGCCTTTGACGTCTGTGGCGCGTGCGCCGAGAACGACCGGAACATCAAGGCCCCCGCCGAAGGTCAGGTAACGGCGCGAACCACTGGACGGAGCCTGGACCGTCAGGACCTGCCCCGGCTGCGCCGTGATGGCCCAGTTGGCCGGCAGCACCCGTCCGTCCAGCGTGGCAAGGCCTTCGGCGCCGGTGATGGCCAAGGCCGTTGGTGCGTCGAAGCGGATGCGAAAGGGGAAGAACACAACTTCGATGCCCGCATCCCCGGGAGCATTGCCGAGCAGAAGATTTCCCTGCGCCAGGGCCAGTCTGTCCATCGCGCCCCCGCGCGCTACTGCAAGCGTCATGGCGCGGGAGCGGCCGAAGTCCTGGATAGTGTTCAGGGTCGATCCGGTCAGGACTTCAATCATGAAACTCTCTTGAAACGGATGGTATCGCCGAGGCGGAAGAAGCAGGGTTCGTCGCGGGCAGGATCGAACATGGTGAGGGTCGTGTTGCCCAAAATATGCCAGCCGGACGGGGAATCGAACGGGATGATGCCCGCATGCCCCCCACCGATGCACACGGAGCCCTGCGCGACCTTCAGGCGCGGACTATCACGCCGCGGAAGCGCCAGACGCGGGTCCAGACCGGTGAGGTAGACGAAACCGGGCATGGCTCCGATAGCCGCGACGCTGTATGTGCCGCCACTATGCAGGGCGATGGTTTCCTCTTCGGTCAGGCCTGCAGCCTGCGAGACGAAGGCGAGGTCTTCGCCATTATAGATGACGGGAATTTCGATGTCCCGGGACGTGAAGGCGCCGGCAGGGGTTCCCGCCCATGTTTCGCTCAGAAGGCGCTCCATGGCATCCGGCTCCGTCGTGACGGGATCGAAAGTCACGAGGAGGTTGTTGACGCCGGGAACGGCCTGAATCACTTGCGGGTGGACCATGAGGGTCTGGGCGGCGGTCCAGACCTTCTGCTGGGTCGTGTCGCTGAACGGGCCATTGGCTGCGTCGAGAAGCAGCGCACCCGCACCGGCCATGCTGATACGGCTCATGCGTTTGCATCCTGTTGTCTGCGTCCGTGGATGACGCGGGTCGGCATCAGCCGGGCTGCAATGGCTCCGGCGAGAATAATGACTGACGTGATGTAGAAGACACCGTGGAAATTGCCGGTAGCCTGAAGGAGATAACCGGTCAGGACCGGAGCGAGAATACCCAGTCCGTTGCTGAAGGTCAGGATGAGCCCCGTGACGGAGCCGAGCATCTCATGTTCGACGAGCAGGTCGGCGATAAGAGCCATGTTCGCGCCCAGCCCCGCAGAAATGAAGCCCATGGAGACCGCCAGCAGCGGGATCATCGTCAGACCGGAGGAACACAGGGGAAGCAGTCCCATCATAGAGGCCAGAACCAGATAGACGCTGACAATGTTGCGCCGTGCCCCCAAGACCAGGGAATGGCCACGCACAAGGCTTTCACCGATTTTCCCCGCCGTGATGGAAAGGATGGCGGCTCCCAGATAGCAGTATCCCGTATAGACGCCCGAGCCGGTCAGGCTCAGGTGAAGGGTCTGGCGCAGGATGATCGGCAGCCAGGACATCAGGAGGAAATTGGCATAATTGCCGCAGCACTGGGCGATGACGATGCCCCAGAAGGGGCCGGACGCGAACAGGGTCGGGACCGACAGCAGGGCGAAGTTCGTACCATGCCGGGCGGTTTCCTCGCGCGGATGAATGACCAACCAGGCGATGGACCAGGCAAGACCGAGGCAACCCAGAAAGATGAAAGCGCTGCGCCAGCCGAAATTCGCGATCAGCCAGGCGCCACTCGCCGCACCCGCGGCCAGTCCGATGGGAATGCCGCAGACGAAGGCCGTCATCATGACGCCACGCTCGGTGGCGGGGGCCCAGGCACGGATGACCTTGTTTCCGAGGGCGAAAGTGGGCGCTTCACCAACACCGAGCAGGATACGGGTAGCGATGAATGCCGGAACGGTCGCCGTCAGGCTGCCCAGGATCATGGCGATGGACCACAGGGCCACGGCGAGAGCCCCGATCACGCGCTCGCCCAAACGATCCAGAAGGATCGCGGCAGGAAGATTGAGAATGAAATACGACCACAGGAAACTGGACAGGACCCAGCCCGTCTGGCCCGGCGTGAGGGAAAATTCATGGGCGATCTGAGACATGCCGGCAGAGAGCGCGGCGCGGTCTCCGTAGCAGATGACGCACATCGAAATGGTCAGGGCGTAGATAACGAAGCGGAAAGACCGCTTCGTCCCGGTGGCGGGGAGAGAGGGAAAATGCAAGAGCCGTAACCTTTCCTCAGCCTCGATCAAAACGTGAAGGCAGTCCGGACGTAGTACATTCCCCCGTTGAAACCGTATGGCGAATAGAAGGCATATTTATAGGCGCCGAACAGCGGAGCGGAAACGGACTTGGGAACACGCGTCGGATATTTGTTGCCAAGATTGTTTGCCCCCACGGACAGCGACCACTGCGGGAGGATCTTGTAGCCGACTTCCATATTAGTCAGGAATGCGGCGTTCTGCTGAAGCGGAGGAGCCGTCGGACTGGCCATGAAGACGATGGAGCCATAACGCTGCTCCTCGACGAAGACATGCCATTTGCCAAGCGTCCAGTTGACCGAGAGATTTTCGCGGTTCTTGGGGGCGGAGCGCAGCAGGACCTGTTCGGCATAATTGTTGAACGTGTTCAGACCCATATTGGCGAGAATGGCCGGGGTCTTGTTGTGGCTGCGGATCTCGTTGTCCGAGTAGTTGAAGGTGAACGCGAAGCGGAACGTGCCGACGTGAGGCGTGTGCAGCGTATAGTCGGTGTTGATGTCGCCGCCGAACGTCTCGGTATTGACGGGATTGGTATAATACGAGGCATAGGTGGCGTTGCCCAGACCGGAGGCGGCGAGGATCGCCGCAACGCCGGAACCGCCCAGCGTCGTGGTGCTGGCGAGACGGTCGTTGATGGCGATGTAATACAGGTTGCCCGTGACGTGCCAGTCCTTCACCGGAGTGGCGTCCACACCGATGCTGTAGCTGCGGGAATACTCACCCTTGATTTTGCCCGCGCCCAGTGCCTGCGCCGCGGCGCTGCTGTTGGGGAGTTGGTCGATCGCGTAGTTCGCGAAGGGGGCATTGTAGAAATAATAGGTCTGGCCGAGCGTGGGAGGCCTGTAGCCGGTGTTGATGTTGGCCCGGATCGCCCAGTTCCTGTTGAAATTGTAGCGCGTCCCGATTGAGCCAGTTTCGACGGTGGCCAGATGGCTGTAGCTGGTCGCGCGACCGCCGATCGTCCATTCCCATTTCTTCGTCAGAAAGAAGTTCAGGTCCACGTTGCCTTCGTAGATGTCGCGACCGCGATTGGTAACGGCCATAGGGGCATTGCCGGCATGATCCATCGCCCCCAGACCGATCCACGAGGCTTCTTCACCTTGGGTCATCTGGAAGGTGTCACGACGGTATTCACCACCGAAGCGCAGGGAAAGCGGTTTCGCAAGGCCGATGTCGAAATTGCGCGAGCCTCGCAGGCCGGTGGACAGTTCCGATGTGATGGCCTTGCCATCATAGAAGCGGGTCTTGTCGTTCTCGCCCAGCGACAGGTTGTTGCTTCCCACGGTCGAATAGCTTTGGTCATCACGGCCGAAATTGACGTAGGCGTCCCAGGAGAAGCCGAATTTGTGGGCCTTGATGCCGTTATCCGTCTCGAAGTCGTACTGGTCCATCTGAATGTAGGGAATGGTCCCGTTAGGCCAGAGATTTGTGTCGGTCAGGCTGTTGCCGGCGCTGCGATAGGTCTCGGCGACATTGACGCGACGATGGCCGAAGGTCGAGGTGCTGTAGAGATTGACGTCATGTCCCAGCGGAACGGACAGGTTCTCGCTGATGGTTTCCAGCGTGGACTTCGGAATGCCGAGCATGCGCTGGACGTCGCGGCTGGCGGTTTCGTTGCGGGAATCTCCGACCGGATAGAGCTGCCCGACGAAGGCTCCGGTGCGGTCGGTCGGCTGCTGGTGTGTCACCTGCGCCGCCAGATCCAGATACCCGCCAAGCTTGCCCAGAGACGTTCCCCAGTTCGCGTAACCGTCCAGGCCCTGCCCGTCTCCGGCGTAGTAACCACTGTTCTTGAAGTTGATCGACCCGCCATGCGTATCGCGCTTGAGCACGATATTGACCGCGCCGGCGATTGCGTCCTGGCCGTAAAGCGCGGAAGCACCTTCCGTAATGACTTCGATATGGTCGATAGCCGAGATCGGAATCAGGGAGATATCGGCAGGTTCGGTGCCCCAGTTCGGGCCAGCATTGGCATTGAAGTTCGCACCAATATGGCGGCGATGACCGTTGACCAAAATCAGCGTGTCATCAGCGGATTGACCACGAAGCTGCATGGTCTGGACATAGGAGTTGTTGCCCACACCACCCTGAGGCGGAGACGTGATGGCTGCGGAAGCCTGGGCCAGTGCCTGCATGACGTTCGCCTGTCCGGTGGCGAGAAGCTGCTCGCCCGAAACGACCGTGACCTGGGTGGTGCTGTGAACCTGTGTGGCAGGCGAAAGCACAGAATTCGAGGTCACCCCGGCCACGCGCATCGTCTCCCCGCTGGAGCGGGAGACAATCGATGTTACCCGGCGGCCAGGGCGTGTCGCTGGGTGGGGCGCCGGCTGAAGCGCAGGCACCTGTCCTGACGAAGACTTCTGAATGGCAGGAGACCGCTTAGAGGGGGGGTGATACCCAGTGGCGGGTGTGGTTCCCCCCCAGGACGGACTTGCAAAACAGAGACCCGCCGCACCGGTACAGAGTAAGAACGCTTTTATTCTGTACGTTTTGAACATCTGATCGTCTCCAGATGACGGATATATATATATAAATTACATATGTTGTTATATCGTAATGTAAAGGATTCGGAAGACGTAATGTTTTCCCGGAACAAATTTTATGCGGATCGCTCTTCGCAGGGGGGCAGGGAAACAAAGAGGCGCTGAACGCTCGGGATCGGGCCTTCGTGATCGTACCGGCGCAACAAGCCTCAAAAATATGATTGTATCTTTCGTTCGAGCAGCATTTATATTGAAACCTGAATGATTGCAGAGCTCAGAACATTCGTTGCCGTTGCCCGTCTGGGCAGCTTTGCCGCCGCCGCGCGTCAGACGCGGCTGACGCAGTCGGCCGTCAGCGCGCAGATCAGGCGACTGGAACAGGAGTTCGGCTATGGGCTGTTCCGCAGGACCGGGCGCTCCATCACGTTGAGCACGCGAGGTCAGGCTGCCCTTGAAAGAGCCGAAGGCCTCCTTGCGGAATACGATGGCTTCAAGGCGGAAGCACATGACCTGAAGGTTCAGGGGCTTCTCCGTATCGGAACGATTTCTACGACGCAGACCACGATTATAGCCCCTGCCCTCGCAGCTCTGCATACGGAACTGCCCGAATTACAGTTTCATGTCCTGCTGGATGCATCACTCGTCCTGCTGAGTTGTATCGATGCAGGAGAACTGGATGCGGGCGTCATGGTCAGGCCCCCTTTCGGATTACCGGCCCATATGAACTGGACCACACTGGCGACCCAGAAATACGTCCTGATCGCCCCGGAAAATATCTCCGGAGAAGACTGGAGGCATCTGCTGAACACGCAGAGATTCATTCGCTACGCCAGCGGATCCTTCGGGGGGCAGATCGTCAACCGTTTCCTGAAGTCCCAGTGCATCAGCACAGGTGATCTCGTGGAAACGGAGGCATTGAATACGATCTTGCAGATGGTGGCCCGCAATATGGGTGTGGCCATAGTTCCGCATATCTTCCCGGTCAGCATCATGCCCAATATCCGGGTTCTTCCACTCGGCGATCATGCCCCGGTCAGGGAACTGGGCGTCATGACCCCGAAGGGCCCGACCAGCCCAGTCAAGGACAGGATGCTGTTCCATCTGCAGGAAGCCGCCTTGGCGCATGAAGTTTTCGTCCCGTTCACCGCGGGCGAGGAGCCTGGGCGATGAGGGCGGCTCACTCACATTTCCAGTTTACTGATGGACAAAGAGTCATGCCTGTCTGTTTCATAACCCAGCCCATTCACCCGAAAGCCGTGGCATTCCTGAAGGAAAAAGGAGTCCAGATCCGGTTTGCAAGCGCACCGACAATGGAAGCGACCATCGCGGAAGTCGGGAACGCTGAAGCTGTCATCACGAGGGATCTCGGCTTCAGCGGAGCAGCGCTGGATGCGGCTCCCAAATTGCGAATCATCGCCTGTCACGGATCAGGAACGAACAGGATCGCCGTTAACGAGGCCGCACAACGCGGCATTCTCGTGACGAGGGCCATCAATGCAAACAGTCGGTCCGTCGCGGAGATGACCATCGCACTGATGCTTGCAGGTGCTCGAAAGATCTGCGCTGCGGACACAGCAGTCCGGGCGGGAAACTGGGATTTCCGGTATGAAAATCCTGGAATGGAAGTGCACGGAAAAACGCTGGGTCTTGTTGGGTTCGGCGCGATCGCCAGGCACGTCGCGCAGATTGCCCGAGAAGGGCTGGGCATGAAGGTCATGGCCTGGTCCCCCAGCGTGCCACACGATGTTTTTGTCGAACATCAGGTGAAGAATGTTTCTGATCTGCCGGATCTTTTGCATGCAGCCGATGTGGTGTCTCTTCATCGCCCTGCGGACGCTTCCGGAAAACCGACCCTGACACGGGAAATGCTGGACATGCTCAAGGATGGGTCAGTAGTAGTCAATACCAGTCGTGGAAGCGCGATCGACACCCGCGCACTCCAAGACAGCCTTCGGAGAGGTCGTCTGGGTGCAGCACTGCTCGACGTCCTGCCACAGGAGCCGCCGGAATCGGACGATCCTTTGCTGAAGGACAGGAATGTTGTGCTGACACCCCATATCGGGGCAACTACTGAAGAAGCACTGACACGCATGGCCATGACATGCGCGCATCAGGTGATGGCCTGCCTTACTGGTCAGTCCCCGCAATATGTTGTGCAGCCCAGTATTCCCATTAAATCTTAAGGCCTGTCTGCAGTCCGGAATGTCATTCGGTGCTTTTCGAGCCGGATGGCCGGGACCTGTGCGAAGAAGCTGGCCGAACAGGGCTTCGTCTCCATCGCTTTCGACCGGTTCTATCAGGGTGAAAGCGGGGCGAGTTACGTCAGCTCGAAAACCCGTTTGTCAGTACGGAAGATGTTAGGGTCGTCAGCGACGATCTGACAACGCCGCCCTACATCAAACAGAGCCGGATCGACGTTGCAGAGTCCATGATCCACATCAACACGAAAAGTGTCAGGTTGTGAGACGTCATTGGCGTAAATCATGATGTGATCGGCCTCATCCATGATTTCTGCGTCCTTGACGGGTTTGTGGCGTCGATTGCGGAGACCTGGTTGTTGCCGGCGGCGCTCGGCCACTTTTGCAGCAGGTGCAAGTCCGTTCAACGCCCGCTGTCGGCGTTGGTTGTAGGCGTGGGTGCATCCACACAGCAGGGCTTCAAGATCTGCGTGGTGCGCGACGTTGATCGGCA
>NZ_BANH01000021.1 GCF_000964465.1 Gluconobacter thailandicus F149-1 = NBRC 100600
CATGCGCAGAAATGCTCACCCGTGATTTTCCAAACAGGCTCTAATATTTGTCCACGCACCGTTGTGCCTTTGCAGCTTTTCGGCATTCATCTTTTGGGGGCGTTAGACTGAGTAGCGGAGGGCAGGATCGTGGCGTTGAATCTTCACGATCGTTGCATCATCCATGGCTGGCTCGTCTGATAGTCGTTAATATTAAGTAGGAAGAGACACTCGCAGTTAGTATTTGAGGTATAGGAGCGCCGTCATGTTCCGATGAAGCTTGATGATATTGAAATGAAATGAAATCAATAAAAACTCATTATACTAGCAAATGTAAAAACTGGAGTGCTTTCCGCTCAACAGTTTTGATACATGCGCATCGGACTTAATTTTTCCAAAATTTTTGCATTATTTTTGATCTGCTCAGATCTTTGTAGCAATCGGGAGTAAATGTTTGGCAAATGTTTTTGTCGTGTTGATATGTAATCCGAAACAATACGGTGCGGAACCAAGTGTGTCGAATTAACAACGAATTTTTCAAAGAATCTCAAAGCTGTGTCGTTTTGCAATAATATAATTGTCAGAGATTGAAACGTTAAGCATCATCTTGGAAGTCGCGGATACGGTCCGTAATCCCAGAATGCAAAGATTAACAATGCCATGCTAATCCATTCGAAAACGCATCGAGCACTGCTGCTGCTCGGAGCAACAGTGCTGTCTACCCAATCTGCGTTGGCGGCAGCCACTGCGTCTCAGGCAACAAGCCATAAAAAAACGCATCATCGTACACCCTCAACGCCTGCTCCTGCGGCAAGCGCCAATCCCTTGGTAACGACCCAGAGTTCGACAGCGGTACCTGATTCTGGAGTGGCATATCCAGGTCGGAAAACCACAATTACCCAGGCGCAAAGTGATACGGCGCAGCTTCCTGCTGCCCCTTCTGGGAACGAAAGCATTGTCGTCACTGGTACGTTGTTTCGCGATCCAAACACGCACAGTTCTTCGCCAATCACGCATCTTACGCGTCAGGATATGCAACAGCGTGGTTTGAAGACAGCGACCGATGTTGTGCAGCAGCTCTCTTCAAATGGTGCAGGCAACCTGACCAATGCCTGGTCTGCTGGTGGTGGCTTTGCTGCTGGTGGCTCAGCGCCTTCGCTGCGTGGTCTCAGTACCGACTCAACGCTGGTCCTCATGGATGGTCAGCGAAACTCGTACTATCCTCTGGCGGATGACGGCGTTCGTAACTTTGTGGATACGAACTGGATTCCGCAGTCGATCATCGAAGCTGTTGACGTGCAGCAGGACGGCGGCTCAGCAACATATGGTGCAGATGCCGTCGCCGGCGTCGTGAACTATATTACCCGCAAGGAAATCAAAGGCTTCGAAGGCAACGCGGAAGGGGGACTTTCGCAGCGTGGAGACAGCGGTCACCAGCGCCTTTACGCAACATTCGGCCACGGTGATCTGCACCGTGATGGCTATAACTTCTACATCAATGGTGAATATCAGCAGGACGATCCACTTTATTATCGCCAGCTTCAGTCTCCGTACAATAATGGCGATCTTACTGGTCTTGGTGGCGTCAACGGAAATACCAACGCCCTTTCACCCGACGGTACAATTAACTCTACTTTCTTTAGTGCGACGCCTGCCGCTGTCGTACGACCCGTAACACCAGGGGCCACGCGGGGAACCGGGCCATACACCCTACTTAATCAGTCCGCAGGGTGCAGTTCCGTGGGACAGCTTGTTTCCGGAAATCTGGTGAGTGCTCCAGGCGGTGCTACCCAGACATGCATGCAGAATTCGCAGCAATATGCACAGGTCGCGCCTGACCAGCGCCGTATCGAAGGCACGGCGCACTTTACGGCGAATGTCACGGACCGCTCTCAGCTGGTTGCAATGTTCAACTGGTCCCAGACCCGCACAATCACCACCGATAGCCCGTCAGCCATTGGTGTCTACACACAGGGTCGCCTGGCAACATCCAGCCTGACGCTGCTGCCCGTAACAATCAATGGACAGCTAAATCCGAATAATCCTTATGCGGCTCAGGGGGAACAGGCCCAGATTCTCGGAACGTTCGGAAACGTCATTCCTACTACGACACAGACAACACAGAACTATCGTGGATCTGTCCGTTATTCGGGATGGGAGCCTTCCAAATGGGGTTCTGACTGGAACTATGACGTCAATTTTGTCGGCATGAATTCCCTGCTGGATCAGACCTACACAGGTGTTCCAACCATTAATGGCATCAACAACGCCATTAATAATGGAACCTATAATTTTGTGGATCCCTCTCAGAATTCCCGTGCAGTCCTGAATTCAATTTTTCCTGTAAATACCATTCACGCGCGAACACAGGAATATTCAGGTGAAGCGACAGCAAACAAGGGTCTGTTTAAGTTGCCCGGTGGTATGGTGAAGCTTGCCATCGGTGGAAATATCCGTTGGGAATCCCTAAACGATCCAAGTGCAAACCCCATCAATTACAGCGATCTTGGGGCTCAATACACCAGTAAGATCAATCCGGTCAGTGCACAGGGGCAGCGTTGGGTCGAGGCGGGATTTTATGAGCTCGACATCCCGGTTGTGAAGATGTTGGATATCAACACGTCTGGTCGTTACGACAACTACTCTGAAGGTTTCCATCATTTCTCTCCAAAAGTTGGAGTTCAGTTCAAACCGTTCAGGGAGCTGACCCTGCGTGGTACATTCTCCAAGGGCTTTCGTGTTCCGAGCTTTGCTGAAACGGGCGGTAAGACTGTCGGGTACACAGGTTGGACCGTTGATAATCCAGCGTGGCAGGCCTCTCATGGTAACAATGCGTATTCGCAGGGTACTAGCATTGGCCTTCAGAATGTCGGAAATCCTAACCTGAAGCCTGAAACTTCCACCAATATTTCAGCTGGGCCAATCTTCAAGCCTACCAGTTGGATGACACTGGATTTTGAATACTGGTATATCAAGAAAAACAACTATATCACTGGCAATACACTGGCTGCAAGTTCAGTTGCGAATTCCTGGCTCAACTGCGGTAACACGTGCCTGCCATCAGGAATTACTGTTACTCCCAATCCAGTTGACCCACAGTATCCGGATGCCCAGCCATCTCCAGGTATTATTAGTGCCCAGTACGTTAACGCCCGTAGCCTTATGACGGATGGTTTTGATTTCGGTATCGAGGTTCATCACCGTCTGCCGGGTATTTTTCACGATGTAATGTGGTACAGCAAGGGGCAGGGAACGTACGTACGTCGTTTCAACCAGACCAATCCTGACGGGACGGTCTATCGTTTCGCGGGAACGCTTGGTCCGTATTCTGCGGTGTCTGCATCTGGCACGCCTCACTGGCGCGCAAACTGGTCTAACACCCTGACCTGGAAGAATTTGGCTGTCACTCCGACCGTCTACTACACCAGTGGCTATAAGACTGTTGCTGATGACTCAGGTTCTTCTGCGCTTAATGCAAATGGTGTTACCTATAGTCGTTCTTGCGCAGGTACCTTGTCGGGAAGCACTAATAATAATGCGCCGACGACGCAGTGCAAAGTTAAAGGATTTTGGGACGTTGATCTGACTGTCAACTACAAGGTCAACCAGAGGTGGTCTGTTTACGCAAACGTGTACAATCTGCTCGGCTTCCGTGCTCCGCTCGACTATGCGACGTATGGTGGCTATCTTTATAACTCGTCATGGACACAAAAGGGTATAGTTCTCCGTTCCTTTCAGTTCGGTGTAAATGTGGCGCTGTAAAATTGCTGCATAATTGATATGGAAATGCAGGAGTTGGCGCTCCTGCATTTTTTTTGCTCAGCGCCTAAATGCTTCCGAAATCGATTGGAATGCAGATGGTAGCCAGAAAATTCATTTTCCTTCATTATTTATCCAAATAATAAAAATAATAAATATTTATAATATATAATTTACACTTATTATATTTTTTATTGTTAATATGTTTGTTTTAATACTGTATTGTATATAAAAATATAATTACAACCATCCGTTGCTATCTTGAAATTTCTTGACAGACAAGACTAATATGTTCCTGTTTCGTACCGAAATATGCAGGTGTATTCGTTAAGATGGTCGACTTGACATACCCAGTCCCCTAGGGGATAGGGGGTTCATGGTACACGAAACACATGTTCAGATTCTTCAACGTCTGAAGCAGGCCCATGGGCATCTGGCCAAGATCCTTGAAATGATGACAGACGAAAGGCCGTGTGGAGAGCTCGTACAGCAGATTCAAGCGGTTGAAAGCACGATTCATAACGCCAAGCGTCGTTTGATCCAGGATCATCTTGAACATTGTGTGGTGGATGAAGTCGCAGACGGAAACATGAGCCGTGAGACCGCCATACGAGAATTTGCCGCTCTCGCAAAATATCTCTGATCGAGGAATGTTCGTGCTTATGTTCGGTCTCACATCGAACTTTTTCCTTGGTAATCTCAGATGCATTGGTAGCGCTCTTAGCTTTGCAATACTGCTTCTGTGCTCCCCGGCGCTGGGGCAGACGTCAACTGGAGAGATTTCGATATCAGTTCATGAAGCCATCGCGATGGCTTGGAAGAACGACCCTGTTCGGACTGAACTTCAGACCAATCAGCAGTCAGCGGACGCACGTGCCAAAGCCGCTCAGTCCTGGTTTGCCGGCGGCCCTACTTTGAGCGCCGATTATTACGATGATCGCATTGGCGGTTCCCATTTAGGGTACATTACCTGGCAAGGAAGCGTCTCTGTCCCGCTTTGGCTTCCTGGGCAGGGGACGGCGACAGAAAATGTGGCTCATGCCGATGCTCGTACTGCGCTGATGAGGCTTGACGTAGAAAGAATGGCTGTAGCAGTCCGTGTTGTGGACGCGGCAGGGGCAGCCAGTCTGGCGAGAAAGAGAGAAACTGCTGCGTTATCAACGCTTTCGGCACTTAAACGGGTCTCTGATGTTGTATCTCGTTCGGTTCGTGCAGGAGAGTCTGTCTCCGTAGATAGTCAGGCGATAATGGCGCAGCTTGCGGATGCGCGGAGTGAACTCGAGAGTGCAAGGGAAGAAATTTCCACCTCTCGTACTGCCCTCCAAACCCTGCTGGGTATTGATGGTATTCCCGACATTACGCAGGCCGATCGTCGTTGGCTGGTGTTGACGCGCGCCAACAACCTGCGCTGGGTGGAAGACGACGATCCTCGGGTCCGTGCCGCACATCAGGAAGTTATCGCTGCGCAGGCGCAGGTCCATTTGGCACGTGCCAGCTTCATGCCGAACCCTGAAGTGGGTGTGGAAGCGCTTGATCAGGCACAATATGGAAGCCCCTGGGACACGCAGGTTGGCTTTAATGTCCGCGTTCCGTTGCCGAATGCGGTTACCACCACGCCTTTAACATCCGCTGCACGAGACCGTCTTGCCGCTGCCAGCCGACAGGAAATCCAGGCCCGTCGGGCTGTTCAGAATGAAATGGCACAGGTCCGGGCTCGTTTAGAAGCTGCGACCATAACGCTGGATGACGCTCGTGTTTCTGCCAGCGCCATGCTCCGCCGTGCGGATGCAATGGAACATTCCTGGCGGTTGGGAGAAAGTCCTTTGATTGAAGCCCTTAGAGCCCGCACCGATGCTTATCGCAGCATTCTGGCTCTCAACCGCGCCGAAATCGCGTGGCATGGGGCCATCATCCGTATCGGAATTGCGACAGGAACGATGCCATGAAGAAGATCACCTGTCTGGCAGGACTGCTGATGGCTGGCTTTGTCCAGCCCGTCAGAGCAGAAACACCCTCTTGGCTACTTCCTTTAAAGGTTGATCCTGCTGCGCAGAAAAACGCAAATTTTCTGATTTCTCCAGCAAGCTTTGGCGATGTGCATGCCACCATAGCCGCAATGGCTACTGTCACCGCAGACATGTCACGTGTCGTGGTGATCCGCCCGGCAGGTAGTGGAAAGGTCACGGATGTTCTGGTCACTCCTGGCCAACGTGTTCATCAGGGACAAACCCTGATAAATTATACGGATCACACCCTTCATGAACTCCACTTGCAACGCATGCAGGCGCAGGCGGCTCTCGCCTCCGCAAAAGCCGCAGTAGTTGAAGCAGATCAGGCTTACAGACGCGGGCTAACCCTGGCTGGAACAACGGTTTCGACCGGAGAGGTCAAGCGGCGACTGGCTGCTCTTCAGCAGGACCGCAGTGTTGTCGTTGCGCGTGAAGCCGATATGGGAATAATCAGACACAGGGTGAAAGAAGAGTTCACATCCGTTACGGAGAAAATTGTTCAGGATGAAGCCTCCAGTCTGATTTCACCTGTTGATGGTGTTGTGCAGACCGTCAATACATCTGCGGCATCTGATATCAATCCTGGAGAAGCGCTCGCTACTATCGTCGATCTTTCGACTGTCTGGATCGTGGCCCAGGTCCGCCCTCAGGAGGCTTCCCAACTGGCGATTGGTGACGCTGTCTCTGTAAGGCCTTCAGGGGATGCATTTGCCAAACCATTCATTGTGCGAATTACAACCATTGATGGTCTGACGGACCCGGTGACAGGACTGGTGCGTGTCGTCTGTGTGGTAAAGTCTTCGGAGGGGCAACTGCGACCGGGAGGTATGCTGGATGCTTCGATTAACACAACCCGGACAGTTCATGGCCTTGTTGTGCCGGCTTCTGCCATCGAGCGGGTGGATGGTCACACTGTTCTCTATGTCAAAACTGGCCAGCAGGCGTTTCAACCTCATGAGGTAAAGCTACTGCTGGAAAATGATGAACAGGCCGTCGTGGAGGGGGATGTGCCGGAAGGCGCCTTGATCGTGGGCAATGGAAGTTTCATGCTGAAAAGCATGGCTCTCCTTGGAAGCGACGAGGACTGAACGCACTGTCATGCTGAAATTTTTTCAGACGAACCGTTTCGTCCTGCTGGGGCTTGTCTGCGCCATGCTTGTTGGGGGACTGCTAACGATCCCCGGGCTGCCTGTTGAGCCAGAGCCTGAAATATCTCCAAAGCAGGTTCTCGTGTCCGTCACAGCTCCTGGGCTTGCAACGGAAGAAGTGGAAAAACTCATCACGTTTCCCCTTGAAGCCAGCATGACCGGGATACCTGGCGTGACGGACCTCAGATCTGTTTCCCGCAACGGTGTTTCCGTCGTCTATCTTCAGTTCGACGATCATACGGATATTGACCTTGATCGCACACGCGTCAGTGAGCGGATGCAGACTGCCCGCGAAACGATCACGGTCCCAAACATCTCCGTCTCCATGGGACCGCTTGCCACAGGCATGGGCGAAATCATGCAACTCCAGATCAAGGGGGAAGGTTATTCTCCCATGGATCTTAACCGCCTGATGCGGTGGACTGTGGTTCCACAGCTCAAGCTGGTTCCGGGTGTTGTGGACGTCAACGTCAATGGGGGCTCGGAAGAAACATATCAGGTGCTTCTGGACCCTGCGCTGCTTCGTGCCTTTGGTGTCACTGTGAGTGACGTCTACAAGGCGGTCGACGAGAATAACGCCTCCGCCGGAGGCGGCTGGATTGCGCACCATGCGGAACAACAGGTCGTGGTTGGTCGCGCTCTTGTCGGAAGTCTGGAGGGCTTCGGGGCTATTCCCGTGCGTATGGGTCCCAACGGCAACGTCGTTCGTCTGAGAGACGTGGGACAGATTACCAAAGGGCCTCGGACAAGACTTGGTGCCGTGACCCGGGACGGGCAGGGCGAAATCGTCATTGGTGTGGTTCTCATGCAGAATGGCGCCAGTTCCAATGCCACACTTGCGGCGATCAACGAAGCCTTGCCGGGGATCCGTCAATCGCTTCCGGCAGGTGTAATCCTCGATCCGTTCTATACGCGCTCGACCCTGACCGGTGAAACGATTGATACGGTCAAGGAAAACCTTGCCGTCGGCGCGGCACTGGTGCTGTTCGTACTGATCGTCGTTCTGGGTGACTGGCGCGCAGCGCTTGTCATTGCCTCAGTCATTCCCGCTGCCCTGATCTGTGCTATGGCAGGCATGAGGTACTTCGGTGTTTCTGCCAATCTTCTGAGCCTCGGGGCAATCGATTTTGGCATGATCGTTGACAGTTCCCTGGTGGTCGTTGAGCATCTTCTTGCCATCCGTGGAACGAACAGGGATCGGGCAGCCCTGCCTGATCTGGCGACAGAAGCTCTTCGCGCTGTCATTCGTCCCGTGACGTTTGCGATTTTCGTGATCATCATGGTGTATCTGCCCATCCTGACGCTTCAGAGCATCGAAGGGCGCATGTTCATCCCGATGGCGCAGACCGTCATCATGGCACTGCTGGCATCGCTGGTTTACTGCGTGATCTGTATCCCGGTTCTGGCTGCACTCGTCATGCACCGAAGCCCCCTCAACCATGAAACACGCTTTATCCGAACCCTGCGTCGCTACTACGAGCCAGCGCTGGCATGGAGCGAAAATCATGGCAGAACCCTGATTGCCATTACTGGCGGAGCGTTCTTGGTCTCAGTGTTTCTCGCCAGCCGTCTCGGCGGAGAATTCGTGCCGCAACTGGATGAGGGGGCATTGCTGGTGACAACTACTCGCCTTCCCAGCGCTTCGCTTGCGACTGTCCTGGCTGGCGTGACGCAGCAGGAAAGAATTCTCAAATCCTTCCCGGATGTTGAGACTGTTGTCAGTAACACTGGTACGTCCGCCATCCCGACAGACCCAATGGGGACGGCAGAGACGGACACCTTTGTGTTTCTCAGGCCTCGCTCTCAATGGACGACGTCCTCCACCGAGGCCGGGCTTGTCGAGAAGATGAGTGCGGAACTGAGCAGACAGATGCCTGACGCCCAGTATTCCTGGACACAGCCGATTCAGATGCGTATGGACGACCTTCTGTCGGGCGTTCGCACCCAGCTTGCCATTTCGATTTATGGCGATGATCTGGATGTTCTGAACCGGCTGGCCCAGAAAGTCACGACCGTGGTGCGGGGCATACCGGGAGCGGCAGATGTCGCGTCAGAGAGCGAGGGAACGGTTCCTTACCTCCATGTGGATGTGGATCGGGATTCTGCGGCGCGCCTGGGTGTTTCCGTTGGGGATATTCTTGCCGAAGTTGAAGCGATCGGCGGTCATATCGGTCGACCTGTCACAGTTGAAAACGCCATTATCCCAACGCAGGTCCAGTTCCGGAACGGCGCCGTAAATTCTCAGGACAGGATTGCCCACCTTCAGGTCCGGCGTGCGGATGGTGCGGGTTGGGTGCTTCTGGCAGACGTCGCCCATATTTCCCTTGTGGACGGGGCGTCCCGCATCGACCGGGATGGGACGCATCGGCGCGTGATCGTTCAGGCTAATGTGCGTGGCCGGGATGTGAGTTCATTCGTGGCAGAAGCTCAGGCTGCGGTTACGAAGCAGGTCAAGCTGCCTCATGAATATCGCATGAGCTGGGCAGGTCAGTTCAGGAACCTCCAGTCCGCCATGAAGCGTCTGGAAATTGTAGTTCCGATTGCTTTGGCTCTGATTTTTGGCCTGCTGATCGCAGCACTCGGCTCGTTCGGTGCAGCGGCGCTGGTGTTCATCAATCTGCCTGTGGCCGCGACAGGAGGTATTCTGGCGCTTGTTCTGCGCGGGCTGCCATTCAGCATTGCCGCCGGCATCGGGTTCATAGCGCTCTTTGGAGTGGCGATCCTGAATGGCGTGGTGTTGCTGAGCCAGATCCAAACCTTTCGTCGGCAAGGCATGGGGGCCGCCATGGCTGCGTTTTCCGCAGCGCGTGCGCGCTTCCGGCCGGTGATTGCAACAGCCTCCGTTGCAAGTCTGGGGTTCTTTCCGATGGCGTTTTCCGGGAGTGCCGGGGCAGAAGTCGAACGTCCTCTGGCGACCGTAGTGATCGGCGGCCTGATATCCTCGACACTTCTTACGCTTCTCGTTCTTCCAACGCTCTATGCACGGTTCTTCAAGAACAAATCCGAGCAGCCGACAGACCCGCAGGTCTGAGGGCAAAAAAAAGAGGGATACCCAGTATTTCGCCTGGGTATCCCTTCCTCCGGGTCATTATGAATATTTCTATGGGTTCGGAGCAGAAACCCGATCAGACAGTATAGCCCATATTTCTATACAGCCCGTTGATGACCAAAACACTGCGATGGGCTTCCGTCAGGTCAGGTGTTTCGTCGGTGCGGTTGTATCCAAACCCCATATCATCACCCATCGATTGAACAACAATTCCATCCCGCCGAGAGACGACATAGACGTTCCCGAAGCTCATACTGCACAAGGCTTCCGGCTGTGGGATCAACCACGCGATCTGGCCGCGGACAGGAACAATGCTGTTGTCGTTCCAGAGCGCACGTGCCCCATATCCTGTACAGTTAATGAAAACAGGCTCGGGAAGGGCGGTCAATTCGGAAGGATGATGCAAGGTCATGGTCTTGATCTTGCCGCCACGTTCCAGAAACTGGCGTAGCAGATAGTCCGAATAGCTTGTGACGTTGAAAATCAGATTGGGTTTCTTGTGGACTTCTGAATAGGGGAGCCGAGTGTCATCAACCTTGATCAGGTTCCCCTGAGGTTCAATGTCCTGAATGCGGTCATCCAACCTGGCAAAGCCGATAGGGTCTGCGTGCACAGGAGCAGGGTCTCGGGACTTCATGCCATAAAATGTATCCCACTCGATGGGATTTCCGGGCAGCCCCTGTAGGTTCTGGTAACAGGAGAACGAATACCGCGCCATGGTCTCCCATCTGGCGGAAAATTCCGGTGTCATCGCATCTTTCTGGGCGATACGGGAGGAAGGTGTCCAGCTTCCCGAAGCCCGTGCTGAGCGAACGAAAGGCGGAAGAGCGTCTGCATAGATCGTGACCTGCGCTCCAGCTTGCTGAGCCACAATAGCAGTCGTGAGACCAATGGCGCCGCAGCCTATAACGCCGATTTTCCGGGAACTGACTGGTAACGCCCGTTCGACAGCCAGCTTGGCACTCCCCCAGGAAAGCGACCATCCGCTTCCTCCGTGTCCATAGTTATGGACCACGGTTTTGTGCCCGACCTGTTCGACGCCTAGACGGGGGCCCGCCGCACGGAACGGACGAAGACAGACCGTAATGCGGTCAATCCTGTCAGTGCGTGCCCGGATGACCGGTATAGAACGAACATCCGCATCCAGATCCAGATTGCGAACACTTCTGTTCACACATCCCGGCAGGCTGAAAAGACCTATCAGGGATGCGGCACTGGTCAAAGCATGACGACGGGAGAGAAGATGCATTGAGGCAGAATTCCAGTCAGGAAGGGGAGTGGATCATGATCCCGGATTGATACGGGATCAGAATTCTCAGAAGGACGCAGCGGCCTGAAGATAGTAATAGGCGCCGTTGAAATCCATTTGGGAGGACGAGACATAATAGCGCGTGATGCCATACAGCGTATTCATGGCCGGAACCTTGCTGGGGCGGACATTGAAGATATTGTTGGCCCCAAGCGAGATATGCCAGTGGTCATCCGGGCGATATCCGACTTCGAGATCCGTCGTCCAGCGCGGTGCGTTAGTGAATTCGTTAAAGATCGTGTTGGAGTAACGCAGTTCCGGCGGGGCTTCGTTGGAATAGCCCAGGAGAACCTTGGAAGATCCCCAACGGCTCTGACGGATGTTCACGTCCCATTGGCCCAGTGTCCAGTTTGCGTTCAGGATGATTTTGCTTCGGGGAGAGCCGGTCGTCAGGGTGGAAACACCGCTTGTGCTCAAAAGTGAGTTGCCGAGCGTGTCTTTTCCAAGATGATGCATGCGGACGCGGTTCAGGTTGATGGCTGCCGTCCAGAGAATCTTTCCGTATTGGTGGAAGTCCGTTCTGTAATCACTCGTGATGTCCATGCCCTGGGTACGGGTTGAGACACCGTTTGAAAAGTACTTTGCACTGACGCTGCTGGTGATGATTCCGCCCGGCAGAGTAATGCCTTGGGATTCAATAGCATCAAGCGCGGCCTGACCCGTATAATTGCCCCCGGCGATGATCTGGTCCCGAATATTGATCTGATAGACGTCAACAGCCACATGCCAGTTGGTGAGGGGGGTGAGAACGATGCCGCCGCTGGCATTGGTGGACCGTTCAGGTTTAAGGGCGCTGGCTCCAAGATTGCGGGCGGCAATACTGTTGACGGCAAGCTGCCCGCTTGCACTCGTAGGGGCGATGTTGAGGTTGCCGTAATATTCCTGGGCAAGAGAAGGGGCACGGAAGCCATTACTGATGGCTCCGCGAACGGCAATCCGCTTCGTAAAGTCGTAGCGGGAGGCGATCTTGCCGTTAAATGTATGTCCGAAATCGGAATAGGTTTCGTATCGACCAGCCAGATCGACGTCGAGTTTCTTTACCGGGTGCACGTCAAGATCGACATAGCCTGCATAAACATTACGATGCGAAGACCCTGCGTTAACAGGCTGAAGCCCTACGAACCCGGCCGCGCCCCCATAACTGTAGGACGCCTCATCGCCCGGAACGATCGTGTAATCCTCGTACCGATGCTCCGCGCCGAGTGCGATGTTGACCGGCATGTTCCACATCTTGAAAAGACGATGCAGATCGAAGTTGTTCGTCCACTGTGAGTCCCTGTACCCAGCAGCATAGAATGTCGTCGGTGTAGAACCGGTTGCGGCGTACAGACCAAGATTGGCAGTGCTGACATTGTGAATATCCACAATATCGCGACCGTAAGTCGAGCTCAGATCGTAATTAAAACCGAGAAACGTCTGCCCTTTAATACCAATCGTGGCGCCGTAATCATCTTCATCGTTGGTCTCAACGGGAGAAAAACCATTCGGATAGTAGGATGGGAGTGCACTCGGGAGACGGAAATACTGGAAAGACTGTGCATGGCGATGCGCGTAAGTTGCGTTGCCGTAAAGCTCGATGTTGTCCGTCAGACGCTTTCCAAATTCCAATCCCATCGTGCCGCGTGTCTGCTCGGGGCGACCAAGCATCTTGGTGCTGACCTCGCCGGTTCGGTCATCGGGGGAGGAGCGATTGGTCATATCCGTATGGATATACTGCCCGCTGAGATGAATATAACCGTCACCCAGGAACTTGAAACCACCATCAAGGTTCACATTGCTCTGCCAACCATCGCCTTTGTAAGCATAGGCGCCTGTCTGGCCGGAAATATTGAAGCCGTGGGGAGTTTTCTTAAGGATGATGTTTACCACGCCTGCGATGGCATCAGAGCCGTACTGCGCGGCAGCTCCATCTCGCAAAACTTCGATATGATCAATCGCCCCAGCCGGGATCATGTCTATGTCTACGGGAGTAGAACCCTGCTGGAGCCCAGCATTCGCGTAGATATTGGACGTCGTATGGCGACGTTTTCCATCAACGAGCACCAGGGTGTAGTTAGGATTCAGGCCGCGCATACGGATTGAATCCGTCAAAGCGCCCGTATCATACCCCATGGACTGAACACTGATCGACGGTACGGTTCTTGCAAGTGCGTCCCGGAGGTCGACCTGACCTGTCCGCTTCAGGTCCGCCGCGCTGATGACGTCAATCGGGCTGGTGCTAGAGCGTGCGGAGACATGGGCCGCACGGGTTCCCGTCACGATCATGTTCTCATCCTGAGCAGCCGCGGCATGAGAATGGCGGGATTTCAGGGCACTGGCTTTTTGGACCTGCTTTTTCTCTGTTTTTACGGTGGGAGAGGCTGCCGTATCCTGACCATAGGCCGAACTGGCCATCAGGGCGATACAAGCTACAGATCCAAGAAGACCACGCGCAGTCTGCATCACAATAAAACCCTCTGTTTTTTCGTGGTTTCGAGGGAAACCATCACATTCATTCCGACGTCATACTGACAATCACCGAAACGGACCAGAAATGAAATTCTTAAAAATCACATGACTCATAACCCTGGGTTAAGGGTGGGATGGATCTAGTGCATCCCCAGCACACGCTTTGCCTGCTCCAGATCAATCTTCTTCTCCCAGCGACCTATCACCACCGGCGCCACACAATTTCCCGCAAAATTTCCCAGCGCTCGAGCAATCCCTATGAACCAGTCGACCGCTAACAGCATCACAAGACTGGCGACTGGAATGGAAGGAACCGCAGCAAGCGTTGCCGCTAGAACCACGATCGCAACACCCGGCACGCCATGAGCCCCTTTGGATGTGAACAGTGCCGTCACAAGCATGGTCCCAATCTGCCAGAAAGTAAGATGAGTTCCCGTAGCGTTCGCAAGAAAGATGACGGCCAGGCCCAGATAGATGGAAAGGGCATCCAGATTGAAAGAGTAGCCTGCGGGAACGACCAGACCCACAACCTGCCGTTCAACCCCCAGTGCTTCAAGCTTTTCCATAATTCGGGGAAGAACAGCGTCAGACGTCGTGGTCGTCAGCACGATGGCGCTTTCTTCACGAAAATAGCGAGCAAAACGGATCGGATTGAGACCGCATATTTTGAGGCAGCTACCGAGTACGCCAACGATGAAGAACGCGATCATGACAAAATACAGCAGCACGAAGCTCGCCAGATGCAGAACTGTACCGAGACCATAGCGCGCTGTCGTGGTCACCATAGCGCCAAAAACGCCAAGAGGTGCCAGGCAAATAATGAAACGCATCATTCGGGAAAAGAGAGCTGACAGGCTTTCCAGAAGTGTAATGACTGGTGCAGCAGTTGCACCCATCTGGTTCAGACAACAGCCACACAGGATCGCCAGGAACAGGATCTGAAGAACGTTCCCATCCGTAAAAGCGGAGACAGGGGTGTGAGGGATCAACGACAGCAGAAAGCCGCTGACGCCACTCTCATGAAGATGCTTTGCATTGCCGCTATAAGTCGCGACCAGTTGTTCGTCACCTGGAGTTGGAACAAACCGTATGCCTTTGCCTGCCCCCAGCAGCATGGTTATGCCAACGGATACGAACAGCACCAGTGTCGTCATAGCTTCAAAATACAGGAGCGCTCGACCGCCAAGGCGTCCAACCGTCTTGAGAGATCCTGCTCCGATAATGCCTAGAGCAACAATACAGAAGAGCAGAGGGCCGACTGCCATCACGATCAGTTTCAGAAACAGATCAGTTGTCCAGCGAACATCCGGGGCAACGGAAGGCGCAAAAAGCCCCACCAGCAGGCCCAGAATAGTCGCAAAAACCACCTGAACAAAAAGGCTCGGAAAGCGGAAAGAGGCAGATGTTCTCTGGGTGTTTCCGCTCATGCAGGGGCTCCGGAAGGTGGCTTCTGAAACTGGGGCGTCCAGACGGGACACTTACCTGAAAGTCAGAAGAATATATTCATTTTCCGAATATGAAGCCATGCAGTTATCTGGATGTCAAACCGATACGAAATCGTTCTGGTTTGCATTGTAATCTCACGCGAATAGGAAACAGTCGGATAGCTTCATGGAACCACCCGACCGATTTCAAACCTTAGCCGTGCGTCTTGTTGATGAAGTTGACGACGTTGTCGTGCAGTTCGGCAAGCGCCGGAGCATGAGCATAGACCATGTGACCGGACTCATACTGGTGGAATTCGATGTTCGATGCCAGCTTCCGGGGGATCGGAAGATGCTGCATCTCGTAGATCCCCTCGAAGAATGGCGTTCCCAGATCGTAATAGCCCTGGTTCAGCATGATCTTGAGGCTGGGGTTCTGCTTCATGGCACTTGCCAGATCGGGCAGAACGTTGGGGGCGCCCTTGGCAGGACGGCCTGATCCGGGCTGCTTGTGCACAAAAGCCCATTTCCCGATCGAATGAGCGCTGACCTTGTATTCCTGATACCCGTCATCAAACGCAGGATTGTTTCCGTAGTGCAGGGTGTTCCGGACATAATCATTGAAGGCCGAAACATAAGCCGACTGCATGGCCGCAAACTGCGGATCGTAATCTGGCGTCTGTCCGAGCGGATCAATCGCGGGTCCAGAGAATCGGCTATCCAGACGGCCCGTATCCATACCGTCGTCGCCCAGAAGGGTCTTAGCGAACTCGCCGCCGCTTACGCGCAGATCGGCTTTCTTGAGATATTCAACTGGCAGGCCTGTGTATTGGTGAAGCTTTTGAGCCGTTTGTTCCAGTTTTTCGTCCGAAATAGATGTACCGTCCTGTAGGGCAGACGTGTAATCCGTCAGGGCGAAGTGTTCGACTTCCGAAAGGAACGGCTTCAGGTCTTTTGGCTGGTTTGGCAACTTGTGGTGATACCACGCAGTCGCGGCAAAGCTGGGAAGAGCCAGAACATAAGGCTGATCGACGCTCGGGTTCGACTTTACGCTGTCGATCGAGTTGTCATAGTCCAGGATCTGGGACAGCAGCATGACCCCGTTCAGATCAACGCCCTTTTCCGACGCCAACTGGTTGGCAATGATTGCCGATCGGGTCGTGCCGTAGCTCTCGCCAAAAAGATACTTGGGGGAGTTGAAACGGTTAAAGCGCGTCAGAAACTGCGCAATAAAGTCCGTAAAGGCTGCTGCGTCCGGGTCTGTGCCATAGAATGCCTTTTCCTTGTCCTTGCCAACAAGCCGTCCGAACCCGGTACCGGGTGCATCAATGAAGACCAGATCCGTCGCATCCAGCGGGCTATCGTTATTATCAATCAGATGATAAGGCGCGGCTGGCGTGTGAGTATCGTCTGCTGTGACAATACGGTGCGGACCAAAAGCACCCATATGCATCCAGACGCTCGATGACCCTGGACCACCATTATAGACAAAGGTGATAGGTCGGTTTTCCGGATGGGTACCCTTCTTGAAATAGGCCACATAGAAGATCGACGCCACGGCATCCGGGTTCTTCTTGTCGGCCTTTTCGTCCTTGCTGCCGGTATCGGAATCATCCCAGCCCTGAGCATGAACGATCAGCGTTCCGGTCACAGCCTGATAGGCGATGTGCTGCCCACGAATGGTTGCGGCCCCATCGGAAACGACCTTCTGAGGCGTTGTCAGAAACCGGGAAGATCCTTCAGGGACCTTGGTGGCCTCTGAAGGAGCCTCTGCACGCGCAGACAAGCTGGTCGCAGTGAATAGTCCTGCGGCAAGGAGAGAGCAGGTCAAAATCTTGGTACGCACGGTGTAACTCCTTACATATTAGGATTATTCTGTAAGGAATACGGGGGCGTTACAAGTTCAGGAGAGATGAAAAGTCTTTCACGTCTCATTCAGTCATGAAACCATTGCTGGGCAATGACAAAGCAACGGCTTTGCCACCGCCTTGTCGCGGTTTTATGTGGGTCCGTTCAAACGCTGGATGCGCATAGCCTCTTTGCGGTGCGCTCCAAGAATGTCTCCAAGATTTTTCAAAACGGGTTGGCCGTTTTCCACCAGGATTTGGCCGTTGACGATAGTTGTTCCTGCTGTTGCAGGAGCGCAGCGAAGCCATGCTTCCACCGGGTCTGTCAGCGCGCCAGCGAGGGATATCTCCGACATTTGCCAGATAACCAGATCGGCACATGCCCCAGGTCTCAGGTGCCCGATTTCATCGTCCCAGCCCAGGCAGGCCGCTCCACCCCGTGTCGCCATATCCAACGCGTCCCGAGCCGTCATCGAGTGAGGGCCATTGCGGAACCGTCCCAGTAGGAGCGCCATGCGGGTCTCCAGCCAGAGCGATGCATGATCGGTGGAGGCCGATCCGTCACAGCCAAGTCCAACCCGCATGCCTCTGCGGCGCATGTCCATGGCATCAGCAGAGCCACCCCCGATCATCATGTTCGAGCACGGACATTGCGCCGTACAGACACCAGCATGCGCGAGGCGATCGATCTCATCGGTTGACGGGTAGATGTAATGGGCAACCCAGGAACGCGGACTGGCCCAACCCACGCGCTCGAAATATTCCGTCGGGGTGCACCCATAAACGTCCGCGCAGTAGCGATCTTCGTCGTGATCTTCCGCCAGATGAGTATGGAGGCGCAGGTCATACCGGTCCGCCATGGCCGCAGACTCCGTCATGATCCGTTCAGAGACACTGAAGAGCGAGCAGGGTGCGAGAGCAACGCGGCCCATCGCACCGGGAGAGGCGTCGTGATACGCGTGCACCAGGCGTTCACTGTCCGCGAGGATGGTGTCTTCATCCTGCACCACCGACGCAGGTGGTAGGCCGCCATCCTCAACAGAACGCGTCATGGAACCACGCGTCGCATGGAAGCGGAACCCGATGTCTTTCGCCGCACGGAACTGCGCATCAATCAGGAACGGCTTAGGATGGACGTACATATGATCCATCGACGTCGTGCAACCACCCATGAGAAGCTCGACCATGGCCACGGCAGTTGAAAGATAAACGGACTCTTCATCAAGCCCCGCCCAGAGCGGATATAGCCCTTGCAGCCACTCGAACAGCGTTCCGTTCGTAACGGGCGCATAAGCGCGGGTCAGGTTCTGGTACATGTGATGATGGGCGTTGATGAGACCCGGAGTTACCAGCTTTCCATCGGCTGAGAGTGTTTTTTCAGCCGGCGGCGGTATTTCGCCAGAATGTCCCACGGAATGAACACGACCATCCTTCAGGGCAATCCATCCGTTTGGGATTTCCCAGTCTCGATCAATGTACAGATAGGCGTTTGTAATAAGGAGGCTGACCGTCATTGCGGCGTCCTTTCCCGATACCATCAGCAAGCCATGACGGATCATGGCTTTCGCAGAAGGCCCTGTTCCGAAGGTGCGAATTCCGGATCGTCATCAAGCTGGTCTTGAACGGGCGAGGAGGTGTCAGCCTAGCATCAGGATTGAGGGGCTGTCACGCCGTATGGGCGTTCCAGAATTCTGCCTGCAGGGCAGCAGCTTCGTCTTCCAGAAGAGGGCCGACAACCTCGACGTTCTGCTGTCCGGCTTCGAAAACCGTTCGACAGGGCAGATCAAACGTCGGATTTTCCGCGTGATTACCTGTCATGTCTTTGAGGCTTTTCTCGGACTGGCCATACACCACGCGCCCAATGCCAGACCAGTAAATAGCGCCAGAACACATCGCGCAGGGCTCGGCAGAGCTGTAGAGCGTGCAACTTCTTAGCCGGTCTACGCCGTATGCGCGGCTAGCCCGACTGGCGAGGAGGCGTTCGGCATGAGCCGTCATGTCACAGCCCTCAGCGCTATATCCGTTGCCCTGTTCCATCAGGACCGTGCCGTCTGCGTCCACAAGGATGGAACCAAACGGGTGGTCACCTTTTTCACGCGATTTACGCGCAACATCAAAGGACATGCGGAGAAAACGGAGATCATCAGTGTCTGTCAGCATGGGGGAGACGCCTTTTCCTTGATTTGACGGCCATTGACCCAGACACGGCCAATGGTCTGTGATGATGCGTGGCAAACGATTTTCTGTGCACAGGTAGCGGCATCGTCTTTCGGACGCAGTCGCAGAGCGCCAGACGTTCCCAGAATTTCTACGGCGTCGAACTTCTGCCCTGACATGAGTTGTCCGGCAGAAATCCCCAGGGCTTCGGCCCCTCCGCGTGTGGCAAGCCAGAAGGCTTCCTGAAAGTCGATCCGACTTTTGGGCAACCCACGCTCTGAGGCGGGAATATGGGGATTTGTGCCGCTTTCCAGCAGACGGGAGGTCAGAACTGCCTGTCGGGCATTTTCAAAAATCGACGGTGAGTAACCGCCGGAAATATCGGTGCCCAGTCCGCAATGGACATGCTCGTCCAGAACATGCCGGAGAGGGAGAGCGGCTCCCGCAAAAAACGCATTGGAAATAGGGCAGTGTGCCAGCGCAGCATTGCGGTTTCCAACAAGCGCCCGGTCGGTCTGATCCAGAAAACCTGCGTGAGCAAGAACCGTATGAGCGCGCAGCAGACCAAAGCGGTCCAGCGCGCGGGTGTCCGTCTGGCCTGTGCGATCCAGAACATGCTGGTGTTCCCAGTCACTTTCAGACGCATGGGTTTGAACCCGAACGTTCAGTTCGGCGGCCAGTGCTCCCAGTCCTTCCAGGAGGGCGTCAGAACACGCAGGGATAAACCGGGGAGTAATGACCGGCTGAACAAGGCCATGTTCGTTACCCGGAAGAGCGCGAACAGAGCCAATGAACCGACGCGTTACATCCAGAGCGTCTTGGGCGCTGACCTGCCGGTAATCCGGCGGGCAAAGGTCCGGGTGATCCATGGCCACCAAGCCGACAAACCCGCGTTGTCCATAGCGAAGGCAGGTTCGGGCCAGAACGAGACTGGCCTCTTCATGGATTGTCGCGAAATAAAGAGCCGTTGTGGTGCCATTTTCCAGCAGGGTACGGACAAGATCGTCATAGACACCTTCCGCAAATGCAGGATCAGCGTAGCGGGCTTCCAGCGGGAAGGTATAGGTGCCGAGCCAGTCTTCAAGCGGTCGGTCCAGCGCCATGCCAGCCTGTGGCCATTGTGGTGCGTGAATATGCAGGTCGGTCAGGCCGGGGATCAGAAGTGTTTCATCGGATAGCCGGACTGCGTTCCTGTGCGCAGAGAGAGCGTCATAGCGTTCTGTACCTAGCGAGTGGCGTTCCTGAATGACGCCTTCTGCATCGACCAGAAAAGCTACGTTTTCGAGGAGAGTGGTCTGGGGCGTTTCCGATGTCAGAACCCGTGCGAGAATGATCGTCTCGGTCACGCGAGCACACCGTAGGTCACGCCTTTTCCCTTCAGCCAGCGCCGATAGGCCACTGAGGATCGATCTGCCATGGTCGGGATCTCGTACTTGCCATCCAGAGGCATCAGGCGGGGACGCTGGTTCTCAAGAATGATCCTGTCCTGCAGGAAGATGAACTGCTGGAACTCCACCAGTCCTTCAAGAGGTGAGGTCTCATCGATCAGGAACATGACGGGATGGGCCCGTGAGCGTGTGGGCGTCATGGGCTGGACGAAGAGAGCAATCACGTCCTGCCGTTCAGGAGATGCGGGACAGGTCTTGTAGAGAAGTGTCGAGAAGGGCGCCGCAACCCGGTAGGTATAATCGGTGAGAATACCACCAGAAGCCGAAAGGGCGGCCTGCGGCTGAAAAAATGTACAGTCTGTTACCCATATTTCTTCGCCGTCTTCACGGGTTTCAATCTGATATCGCCGAACCTCGGTTTCCGGCTCGGCCCCCAGAATATTGGTATGAACAAACGGAAAATGCGCCATGTCCAGAAAGTTCTCAACGACCCGGAGGCCAGACGAGTGAACGGCAATGGACCCACAGCCGACCAGTCTTCGATCCGGCTCTTCCGCTTCAGGGATAGACGGAATATCGCGCACCGGCTCTCCCAGAGATGTCCAGAGATAACCGTAGCGTTCCCGGACGGGCAGGGAGCGGTTTCCGCAAAGAACCTGAAGAGCGCCCTTATCGTCTCGTGAGACGTCGATAAGCCTATCCAGCAGCATCGTCTGGAAATGCGGTTCGGTCAGATCTTCCACCATGGCGAGCGGATACCATTGTGATAACGTCTCCGGATCAACGGTGCTCATGGCGCATGGACCTGCTGCTGGTGGCGGTTGACCGTGAGTTAATCATGACATCTGGTGCGGGTGGAATAAGGAATATTGATAAAACGGAAAATTCTTATTGTGAAATGAGATAAGGAGGGCATGATTATATGGTCCGGGAGATTCGTCTCACAGGGTATTTTGATCCTGAGGCGCTGCAGGCCTTTGCAATGGCCCGAGCAAAGCTTCTGGCCGTGGAGATTACAGAGATGTCCGTTTCACAGTCCTGTTTCGAAGCCCGGATCGTCGGGGAAGAAGCCCTGCTCGGCATGTTTGAAATGTCATGTCTTCTGGGTCCCGCAGGCTGTATCGTGACTGGTGCGGAAGATATCACGTGACAAACTGGTTTCCTCTCGCGCTGGGGATGGATGTCCCGCCAGGAACTGCGGCACCAGCCCGTTTATGCGGGAAGGAAATAGCCCTTTGGCGCGGGGCAGACGGGCAAATTCATGCCTGGGAGGACCGCTGCCCCCATCGAGGCATGCGATTGAGCTTCGGGTTTGTACGGAACGGCAATCTGGCGTGTCTGTATCACGGTTGGCAGTTCGGCGCAGACGCGACCTGCCGTCATATTCCCGCTCATCCTGAGTTACGCGTACCGGGAACAATCCATGCTCATGCGTATCAGGCGGCGGAGCGGGCCGGAATAATCTGGGTTTCCCTGAATGAACAGGCCAGTGCGGACGAACTGCCAAATATGGATGCGTTTGGCGCGAGAAGTATCCTGATTCGAGCGCCTCTGGCCTCAGTGCGTACTGCCTTGGCACTTCCTGATGAGGGATGGGGCTGGCAGGAAGAGTGCCTCGTAGCGGTTCATGAACCCGAACCCGGTCTGACAATGCTGCATATGGCGGCCGCAACGCTGGCCAGAAGACTGGATGTTGCAGACAGAGCCAAAATGACAAGAGATCGTCTCGAAGCACTCAACGAAAAGGTTTCTGCATGAGGCTGCGAGACTGGGCGCTTGATGACCGATGCTATGCCGTCAGGCTGGGCGCGTCCCTGATGGGCGTGAATCTTCCAACCCTCACAGACGCTACCGCCTTGAAAACCGGCCCGGCACTTGAGATTGATGGAGGTATCCTTCATGGCCCCGCTGATATCCTGCAAAGACTGACCAGTCTGCCTGAAGTCTCTCGCGAGTGGCATCTTGGTATCGGGGAAGAGAGGCGGGACGCCTGGGCCGAAAGTGCACTGGAACGGTTTTCGCATCTCCGTCAGACGGCACTTTTGGCTGGGTTACCAACGGAGGGTATTCCTCCCCAGGCTTTCGATCTAATGACGGAGATAGAGGACCGTCTCTCAGACGACCGTCTCCGTGAGCGGCCGTGGGTTTCTGGAAGTCATCCCGGAGTGGCTGATATTCTGCTGTTCCCGATCGCAGCTTTAAGTCAGGATCTCGAAGTGCCACTGGATCTCTATCCAGCGATCCGAAACTTCATCCGGCAGTTCAAAGCGCTACCCGGATTCATGACGATGCCAGGAGTGCCGGAATGTCATTAAAAAACCTGACACGTCTTCCCCGGCGCAGAGCATTGGCCGCTCTCGGAAGTTCACTGCTGCTGCCATCCGTTCTCAAGGCTAAGGCTGCCGAACGCCGTTTCGCACCCATTCGGGAAGAAGATCTTCTGGTTGGCTTCGGGCACACCAGCCCTATCACGGACGGAGGCTGGAGTTACGCGCATAATCAGGGCGTTGAAGCCATGAAGCGCGCTTATCCGGCCGTAAAGACGCTGTTTGTCGAAAGCGTCCCGTATTCTGCGGATGCGACGCGCATCTTTCGCCAGTTCGTGGCGGAAGGGGCTCAGATGGTCATCTCCACATCGAATTATGGTGATTTCATCAAGGACGTTGCCGACCGGGCGCCCAATGTCGCGTTCATGGAATGTGACGGACATACGGTCAGCAACAATCTCGGCTGGTATTACATCACGCACTGGTATGCGAGTTACGTAATCGGAATTGCGGCAGCACGTCTGAGCAAGACAGGGAAACTGGGCTATGTGGCATCGTTCCCGGTACCATCCGTTTATGCGAGCGCCAATGCCGTTCTTCTGGGGGCCAGATCGGTCAATCCGAACGCGACGATGCGCGTGATTTCCATCAACTCCTGGTTTGACCCGCAGGCCGCAACCGAGGCTGGCGCTGCTCTTGTGGACAGCGGATGTGATTTCCTGTGCGGCATTATGGATGATCCGGGTTATCTGCGCGTGGCGGAAAAGCGCGGTGTCTGGGCTGCAATGTGGAACACCGACATGCGGGAGTTCGGGCCAAATGCCTATGTCAGTTCCGTCACGCTCGATTTTGCTGATTTCTATATCCAGCAGGTGGGCGCACGCATCCGGGGTGAATGGGCGCCGGAAGGCCGTTTTCTAACACTGGGCAAAGGTGTTGACCGCGATCCCTGGGGCCAGAATGTGCCGGAGGCGGTGCAAAAGGAAGCTGATGCAGCCAGAGACAGGATGCTCGCCGGATGGTCGCCGTTTCAAGGGCCGATTTATGATTCAGACGGTAAGCTCCGCGTTCCAGCGGGTCATGTCATGACAGACGCTGAGATGTTTGGCTGGAGCTGGCAGGTGCAGGGAGTATCTGGCCTTGGCTGACGTCACACATACGCCCAACGCTCCGCCGCGCCATCTTCCCGCCGGAACACCTCCCATTCTGGAACTGGTGAACATCGCGAAGTACTTTCCGGGTGTCATTGCCAACGAGCATGTTTCCCTGAATGTCTTCCCCGGTGAAATTCACGCACTCCTGGGGGAGAACGGGGCAGGAAAATCCACTTTGATGAACGTTGTCACGGGTCTGTATCAGCCAGATGCCGGTGAAATCATTATTGATGGATATGGCACCACATTTCCGGCACCGGATGCAGCCATAGCGGCGGGGATCGGAATGGTGCACCAGCATTTTCGGCTGGTGCCGCGCTTTACCGTGGCGGAAAATCTGCACCTTGGCTGGTCAGAGACCCCCAGACGTCTTTCGGCAAAAGATATTGAAGCGAGGGCAAAAGAGCTTTCCGCCAGGTTTGGACTGCCCGTGCGCCCGTCTGCTATTGTTTCTTCACTGTCGGCCGGTGAGCAGCAACGGGTCGAGATTTTGCGCGTTCTTTCTCGTGGTGCACGGCTGCTCATTCTGGATGAACCCACAGCAGTTCTCAGCCCGGTCGAGGTCGGCGAGCTGTTTTCGGCCCTGCGTCGGTTTCGGTCTGAAGGTGGGGCGGTCATCATCATCAGCCATAAGCTGGACGAGATCATGGCTTTGGCAGACCGGGTCTCCGTTCTGCGTCAGGGGCGTCTGGTTGGGACCCATCAGGTGGCCGACGTCACGCCCGACAGCCTAGTGACAGAAATGATAGGACGTCCTGTTGCTCTTGCCACGTCATATCCGCGTCAGGGTCCCGTACCGGCGGTTGAAGAGGCAGAACCGCTTTCCCTTCAACAAGTCACTGTCCGCGATAGTGCGGGGGTGGTTCGTCTTGATAACATCAGTCTTTCCCTCCGCCCCGGTGAGATCCTCGGAATTGCGGGTGTCACAGGAAACGGTCAGCCTGAACTGGCAGAGGTTCTGACCGGTCTGAAAGAACCCGAAAGTGGAACCGTCTTTCTGAACGGCAAGGCTGTAAACCGCGCGGACCCGGCCATGTTTGCTCATGCCGGGGTCGGGCATGTGCCTGAAGACCGGCTCAAACGTGCTTTAATGCCGGGTTTGAGTGTCGCGGAAAATATGGCCTTACGGGAATATGACCGTCCTCCCATTGGCGGAAAATTCAGCTTTTCCATGCCGCAGGCCCGGAAATTCGCGCAGATGCTGGCCGACAGGGCAGGTGTCAAACTACCTGGAACGCAGGTTCAGATCCGAGGACTGTCCGGTGGCAATCAGCAACGATTGGTTCTGGAGCGGGAAATCCGGATTGCAAGCCATGTTCTGGTTGCGAGTTACCCAAGCCGTGGCCTGGATATCGGCGCAATATCCGCCATGCGGGACATGCTTGCCCGCGCAAGGGACGCCGGGGTTGCTGTTGTTCTCATGTCCGAAGATCTGGACGAAATTTTTGCTCTCAGCGATCGAATTGCCGTCCTGTATGCGGGGCGTCTCATGGGGGTCATGACGCGTGCGGAAGCAGACAGGGATAGCATTGGGGCTCTCATGAGTGGTCGTAGCCTATCGGAGGCAGCATGAGCGCTGTATCGCATCGCACCCGTCTGACGGTTGTTCCCTCTTATCGCATCGCTATAGGACGGGGTTTATCCATCCTCGCAGCTCTCAGCATCGTCGCCATAACTCTGGCTGCCATGGGGCGCTCTCCCATCGAGCTTGCCGGACTAGTGGTTCGCTCTACGGTGGGATCCCGGTTCGGGATTGAAGATCTGGCCCTGTTCATGACTCCACTGATGCTCACTGGCGCGGCAGTCTGGGTCGGTATCCGCGTCAATTTGTGGAATATTGGTGCGGAAGGGCAGCTCTATGCCGGCGCGACTGCCGCCACGGCGATCGGGCTGTTTACACACTGGCCTGCATTCGTTGCGCTGCCTGCCATGATTGTCGCGGGCATGCTTGCTGGCGCGGCCTGGATCTTCGTGCCGGCCGCGGCACGGGCATGGTTGAGCGTCAGCGAGATCGTCACGTCGCTTCTGCTCAATTTTGTGGCCTCTTTGCTGGTCTATTATCTTGCAACGGGACCTTGGGCCGATCGTGTAACGGGGGCTTTGGCCTCCACCGAGCGTCTGCATATGGCTTTCCCGGAATTCTGGGGCGCCGTCCACCTCGGTTTCATTCTGGCGCTCGCAACAGTTATCGGTCTGGGGGTTGGCCTGGCCAAGAGCCGCTTTGGATACGAAACAGCAGTGTGTGGCTCAAACCCGCAGGCTGCGCATTATGCCGGAATTGGCGTTGCGCCCCGCATCCTGGCTGTTCTGCTGCTGTCGGGCGCACTGGCCGGGTTGGCGGGTGTCTTTGAGGTGGCAGGGACCGTTCACCGGCTTCAGGGGGGCCTCGCCAACAACTATGGCTATCTGGGTATCGTGGTTGCGCTTCTCGCCCGCGGATCGTGCCTTGCGCTGATCCCGGCGGCTCTTCTGATGGCGTTGATCCTTGATACCGGGATCGTTCTGCAGACCACCCAGATCAGTTCCTCGGCTGTTCTGGCCATCACCGGCCTCCTTGTTCTCGCCATCGCGGCGGGAGACGAACTGGCGGCCTATGTCCGCGTGAACAGGACCTGACCATGGCACTTCTCAGCGATCTTCTTGGACATGCAGTGCTTTCTGGTAGCGTTCTGGCGCTTGGTGCCTTGGGCGAGGTGATCGCCGAACGGGCTGGCGTTCTTGATCTCGGCGTCGAAGGACTCATGTCTCTCGGCGCGGTTGTCGCAGTCATGACGGTGACAGCGACGCCTCATCCATGGCTGGGACTGTTGGCTGCCGGGCTGGTGGGTGGCCTTGGGGCGGGTGTGCTGGCCCTTTCCAGCGTGGTGCTTCGCGCCAATCAGGTTCTGTGTGGTGTTGCCATTACTTTCCTGGGGCTTGGTCTGAGTTCCGTCATCGGGCGATCTGTCGCGGGTATTCCGATTTCCGCCGTTTTTGAACCGGTTTCCATTCCGGTTCTGTCCTCTATTCCCGTTATCGGACCTGCATTTTTCAGCCAGAATGTGCTCGTTTATCTGATCTATCTGGTCTTGCCGGCTCTGGTGCATTTCTGGATGTTCCGCACACGTTCAGGCCTGGATCTGCGTGCTGTGGGCGAAAACCCGGCCGCCGCGGACGCTGTCGGTGTACCTGTCATGAGACTGAGGGCGCTGGCTGTCATTCTGGGGGGTGTTCTGGCTGGTCTGGCGGGGGCTGATCTGACGCTTGCGGTTGTGCCGGTCTGGTCAGATGGCATGATTGCTGGGAGAGGGTGGATTGCAGTAGCGCTTGTCATCTTTGCAGGCTACCGTCCCGTTGTGGCTGTTCTCTCCGGTCTGCTGTTCGGGCTGGTGACCGCTGTTGGTTTCATGGGGCAGGCGAGAGGGTGGCCAATAGCTCCGGCGATCCTCAATACGCTGCCCTATCTCGGGACGGTCGCCTGCATCATTGTGCCTATGCTTGCATTTGCGAAACTCAGATCTGCGATGGCTGCCCCGGCAGCTCTTGGAACGCCGTATTATCGTAGCGGAAGATAACGGTCAGAAAGTGATGTAGAGCTATGATTATGTGCTCGGTAATGCGCCAGGTTTGCAAGCAGAGGCCATAATCGCGTACCTTGTCCTTTCATATAGGTATATAGGGGAGGCTGATGATAAACATTACGGCACTTATTGCAGATGCTGCGGTTTTCGTTTTTCTCCCATGGATTTTGTGGCGTGCTCTTCAGAGAACAATACCGATTGTCGTACTGCCAATACTTATCGGTATATTGATTTCTGTTTGGCATTTTCCAGTAAAATCTCTTGGAATCCCTTCTGTTTACGGAAGTGACATTGGCTGGGTTGCAGTTCTCGTTCTGGCTTTTACAGCAGGGCTTGAGATGTGGCAGGCACCTGGGAAAGCCGATGCGGACCATACCCTGCCAGCGCCTTCGCTCAGCCGTCTTCTGGGTGGCGCCGCAGTTGCTCTAGGTGGCCCGCTGCTCGTGGGCTCCATTCTGGCTTATGAATTTTTCCTGCCCCTGCCGGGCTGGCATCCTCCACATGCTCAGCCATGGATTGCGGCAGCTTCAATTGGTCTGTGCATTGCCGTCAGTGCTCTGCCAGTTCTGATTGGCGTCGTTCGGGAGCTCGATGCCTCACAACGCCCACTTGGACAACTTGCTCTGAAGCTTGCGGTTGTAGATGACGCAGCACTCTGGATCGGGCTGGCCGCCTTGCAGGTCGCGGAGCGGGGCACAGCCGCATTACATGGCTGGACCGGTCTGGAAGTACTGGCGATTGCGCTTCTGGTCGGGCTTGCCCTGCTTGGAAACTGGGCATCTCGCCATTTCCGCCATCCGCCGCTGGCTGTGATATGGCTCGCTGTTCCCGTCTATCTCGCAGTCGGGTCCTGGGCGAGTATGCAACTTGGTCTTCACGAATTGATTGGCGCCTATTTTGCTGGCGCGATCATGCCGCCATCCTGGGTCCGTCGCCTGCCCGTCGAAAAGGTCGGCACATTCTCCCTGATCTGGCTTGCCCCGATGTTCTTCGGTCATAGTGGCCTGAACATTGATGGTGACGCTCTGACATGGCCTTCCGTCATCGCCTCACTGTCTCTGGTCGCTATTTCGATCGTGACCAAGATTGTCGCTGTGTACATTTTCCCGCCCGCAGCCGGCCTCAGCCGTCGTCAGGCGTTGAGTGTCGGCGTGCTTCTGCAATGCAAGGGGCTGATGGAGATTGTTGCCGCAACGATCTTTCATGCGCAGGGCATGATCTCGGAATTTGCGTTTGCGTCTCTGATGGTTCTGGCTGTGATTTCCACAGTCCTGACAGGCCCAATGTTCAAGCTTGTCGCACCTCGATCTAAAGTCGAAGCCTGAATAATGGGAGGGTCATCAGATCCTCCCACACTCTATCTTCTTAAAAATCAGTGATGCGTTGAAAGCCAGTCATGGATCTGTGTCTGAGTGGCACGGATGGCGTCCTGACGGGCGTTGATCGTGTTGACGGCCTTGGCCGTCGCAATCTTGGATCCTGTTGTCTTTGTGGACCACGGATCGCTTTGAAGGGCAGTTAGAACCTGCGGGTTATTGGAATGAGCGGCGATCGTGGAGAGGAAGTCGTCCTGTGACCATGGGGCCAGATGCGTGCGGATGTCGGCCTCATGCTCCTTTACCAACTGCCAGACCAGATCCGGGTTTTCGCTGGAGGCCGCAATGACAGCGAGCGAGCGGGCAATCCGTCCATTCGGAATGGCGCCGCTATAGGCCAGTTCAACATTTCGGCGGATCAGATCCGGATTGGTCGTGCTGGCGAGAGCGGCGAAGTATCGCAGCTTCAGCTCAGTTGCCTGCGTCGTGCGAACTTTGTCCGCCATAAAGGACCAGGTCTGCTCATCAGCATTTCTCATGGCAATCGTTGTAACGGTGGCGACGAGGTCAGGACGCAGAGAGGCCGGATTCGCCTTCCAGAGCGCAAAGCGGCGCTTGGCCTCCGCGATGACCTCTGGATCATTGAAGGTTCCGAGAGCGCTGATCACGGATGGACGCAGCATCGTGTCCAGAACGTTCTCATGGGGCTTTTCGTCCCATCCAAGACGCGCCAGAACAGGGGTCAGGCGGCTTCGGGCATAAGCCTGAAAGTCATCGCGATCTGCATTGCCAATCTCGTAAAGATCGATCGTCTCCAGACGGTCGATGATCTCTTCAAGAACGGCAATATCGCTCTCATGCGCTGTCGTCAGACGATCCACGAGATCCAGATACTGAGCCAGCCCTGCCTGTCCCGACCGGAAAAGGGCATACTGGTCCCCAAGCAGGTTGGCGCGGTCAACGGGGGCGAATTTGCTGATGGACGCAGCAAGCGCGCCGAAAGCACTCTTGTCGTAAGAGACGCGATAGTAACCGCTTTCCCCAAGATTCAGCTTGAACGGTGCATCACAATGCGGCGTCGTGACAGTAACGGGCTCTGTTCCCAGGACGAGCGTTTTGGTCGGAAGGTTCGGTCCACCGGCAACAACAGGAACACTCCACGTTAAAGCCTGAGCTTGCGGGTCATGAATGGTGAAGCGGCTCTGCGTCAGCGTATAGGTCGCCTGATCGTTCTGGCAGAACGACGTGACATTGACCTGCGGAATACCCGGCTGTTCCGTAAAGCTGCGAGCGACCTTGGCAACGTCCTCGCCAGATGTGGACGACAACGCATTCCACAGGTCCTGACTGGTGGCGTTTCCATAGGCGTGAGCCTTCATGTAAGCGCGCATTCCATCGCGGAACTTGTCTTCACCCAGCCAGCCCTCAAGCATCCGGATGACCAGTTCACCCTTGCCGTAGCTGATGCTGTCAAAGGCCGAGTTGGCTTCGCTGACGTTATGGATCGTCTGCTGGATCGGATGCGTGGTGGCGAGAGCGTCAATCGCCATCGTCTCTTCGCGGGTGTCATGCTGGCGTGGCCAGATGTCCCACTGAGGGTTCAGCTTGTCCGTGACCTTGATTTCCATCCAGGACGCGAAGCCTTCGTTGAGCCAGATATTGTTCCACCAGCCCATCGTCACGAGATCGCCCGACCACTGATGGGCCATCTCGTGAGCCACCACTTCGTGGATTAGTTCACGAGTGCGGGGCGTGCTGTTCTTCGGATCAAAGAGAAGAACATTGTCGATGTAGGTGAGAGCGCCCCAGTTCTCCATCGCGCCAGCCTGATAATTGCCCGGAATGGCCAGCATATCCATCTTGGGAAGCGGATATTTTACGCCGAAATAAGTGTTGTAATAGGGCAGGATCTTTTGTGCGGACTCAAGCGCGTAACGACCCTGTTCCTCAAGGCCAGCAGGCGCATAGACGCTCATGTCCGTGCCGTCGGCTCCACCATGCACCGCTCCCATATCGCCTGCAACAAGCGCCAGAAGATAGCTGGACATGCGCGGCGTCGGAGCAAAGGAAACGCGTTTGGTCTTCGTATCCTGCTGCGTAGTGCCGATGATGGGCATGTTGCTGACAGCGGCATCATCGAACGGAAGGGTCACATTGAGCTGGAAACTGGCCTTGAATGCAGGCTCGTCCCAGCCGGGAAACATCCGACGCGCATCGGCCACCTCAAACTGCGTCACCAGCATTCGGCGCTTCTCGCCTTTGGCTGAGGTGTAGTCGTTAATATACAGGCCGTTCGGTGTCTTGAGGATCGGTCCCGTATAGCTGATGGCGAGTGTATGCGGGCCTTTAGGAACCGCTTGCTCAAAATGAAGCGTTGCTGTTTCCCCTGTATCGTTCTGGGTAATGGTGGCGTGATGCGTTCCATCCAGAATAGCCGTGGAAAGTTTGAGACCGGCCTGATTGAGAACAATATCCTGCGTATCGGTCAGGACGTTCACGTCAAGGGTTTCCTGCCCTTTGAGGGTCAGGTGCTCGGGATCAGTTTCAAGATCAATGACATAGGTTTCCGGAGCGACCGTTTTTGGGAGCTCTCCCGGCGTCTGCTGGAACGAGAAGGTGCCTTCGGCATGCGCTACCGTGAAGGGCAGGCCGGCAAGAAGGGTACTGAGAGCCAGGAGGCGGCGCATCATGAAGTATGTCCTTGGTCGATAAAAGGAATAGCGAAAACGGCGTATGAAGCTGTGTTTCAAAGGTGATCTGAACGTCGCATACTCGGTTAGGGCAGGAAAGGGCGGAATTGATTGACCAACCGCTCCGTTCTGGCATGTGTCAAAATCTCCCCGATGCCGGTATGAGGAAACTCACTGCACGAGAATGGAGACGCCCCGTTAGATGATGACACGCCTTTTCCCTGTCTGGGCCATTCTGGTGACGGCCAGCGCTATCCTGTTTCCCGCTCCATTCCTGAAGCTTCTACCGATTATTACGCCGCTTCTCGCCTTCATCATGTTCACGATGGGGGTTTCATTAACGGCGCAGGATTTTTCGCGCATCGTGCGTCGCCCTTATCCCGTTCTGGCGGGTGTGGGGCTCCATTATCTGGTGATGCCACTTGCGGCCTGGGGCATTGCCCATCTGCTCGGCATGCCTCCTGCATTGGCGACAGGCATGATCCTGGTCGGCTGCGTTTCGAGCGGCACCGCCTCGAACGTCATGATCTTTCTGTCAAAAGGGGACGTGGCTCTGTCAGTCAGTATCAGCGCGCGCTCAACATTGGTCGGGATTTTCGCGACGCCCTTGCTAACCCGTCTGTATGTCTCGGCGGGAGTGTCTGTTGATAGCTGGGGACTGTTCCGTAGCATCATCACGATGGTCGCATTGCCTGTTCTGGCGGGCGTCATCGTCAATACGCTCTGTCAAACCATGGTAAAACGCGTTGAAGCTGCCCTTCCACCCGTCGCTATGGTCTCTATCCTGCTGATCATCGGCTGCGTAGTCGCTGGAGCCGGACCCTCATTGGCGCAGGCTGGCCCGCTGCTTATGCTGGGTGTCATTCTGCATAACGCTATCGGGCTTGCGGGAGGATATTGGGGAGGAAGACTTCTGGGCTTTGATGAGTCCGTTTGCCGAACACTGGCTCTTGAAGTTGGAATGCAGAATTCCGCACTCGCAGCCACACTGGGCCGTCTGTATTTCTCACCTGTTGCGGCCCTTCCGGGAGCTGTGTTCTCGGTATGGCACAACGTGTCAGGGTCTGTTCTCGCCACATTCTGGGCTGCCCGCCCGTTGAAAGCGAAAAATCCTGATGCTCAGGATGCCGCTAGATAATCCTGAAGGCGAGGGACCATGAAATCCAGAAAGGCCCTTACCCGGGGCGGGCTCTGACGGCCTCCCGGATAGAGCGCATAAATGTCTTCCTCGTCCTGCACGCCCGCATCGGCCAGCACTTCGATCAGCCGCCTCGCCTGAACATCATTCCGCACATGGTATTCCCCCAAGCGCGCCAGACCAGCGCCCTGAACAGCAAGCCTGCGCACGGTTTCTCCATTGTTGGCCAAAAGGGGCCCACGCACCAGCCGGTCGACCTGCCTGCCTTTTTCATGAAGAGGCCAGACAGGCGCGGATCGTTGGAAGTTGAAACCCAGACACCGGTGATGGCTCAGATCTTCGGGTGTCTGGGGCGTTCCATGTCGTGCCAGATAGGCAGGAGACGCCACGATCTTGCGCGGAACAGAGCCAAGATGTCGGGCGGTTAACCCTGAATCCTGTAAACGCCCCACCCGGAACGCGACATCCGTTCGGTCCAGATAAAGGTCTGTCATTTCGTCTGACAGAGAGAGGTCAATGACAATATCCGGGTAAGCATCCCAGAACGCAGGGAGGAGGGGTTCAAGCCCAAGTGCTCCAAATGCAACCGAGGCATTGACCCGCACAGTGCCCTTGGGTCGCATGTTTCCGGTCGTAAGGCTGCGCTCAATGTCATCAAGGTCCGCGATCAGAGCCATAGCACGCGCGTAATACGTTTGCCCTTCCTGCGTCACGGACAGGTGCCGCGTGGATCGCTCAATCAGGCGTAGTCCCAGACGGGTCTCAATGCGTGCAATGAGCTTGCTGACCGTTGAGGGCGTCATTCGCAGAAGACGAGCAGCCTCTGAAAAGCTGCCACTTTCCACAACGCGAACAAAGACCTGCATTTCCCCGACGCGATTATCCATGCAGCTCCACCTATGAATTTTATTCATAGGTTTTGTGCAGATTGAGGGAATTATCAACCCGTAAAGAAAAGATCATCTTTCCCTCACTTCCCAGTCTTCCCGAAGCAGAGGCAAACAGATGAAAATCTTTATCACCGGTGCAAGCGGCTATATCGGGGGTTCCGTCGCAGCCCATCTCGCCGCAAAAGGCCATCAGATCCGAGGACTGATCCGCAATGAGTCCCGGGCGGAAGAACTTCGATCTTTCGGCATCGAACCCATCGTTGGTACCCTCGACAATAGCGCGCTTCTGATTATTGAGGCACAGAATGCTGATGCCGTGATCAATGCTGCCGACAGCGATCACCGTGGCGCGGTTGAAGCACTTCTGAAAGGGCTTGAAGGCAGCGGGAAGCCGTTCCTGCATACAAGCGGCAGCTCTCTTGTCGGAGACGAAGCTCTCGGGGAACCTTCCGATGCCATTTTCACGGAAGAAACTCCCGTGGCTCCGGCTCCTGACAAGGTTGCGCGGATCGCAATCGACACACTTATTCGGAAGGCAGCACCTGGTATCCGATCCGTAGTTTTGTGCAACACCATGATCTATGGGCGCCATCTGGGGCCAGTTTCGCAGAGTGTTCAGATTCCGCCGCTCGTCACACAAGCCCGGGAAAGCGGCATCAGCCGGCATATCGGCCGTAGCCTCAATCGCTGGTCCAACGTCCATATTGCAGACGTTGCCGCGTTATACGAACTGGCTCTTACGAAAGCGCCAGCCGGAAGTTTCTATTTTGTTGAAAACGGCGAAGCCTCATTCCGTGAAATCACGGATGCGATCGGGGCTGCTCTGGGTCTGGGGTCGTCACAGGATTGGCCCGCTGAAGAAGCGATAAAGCGTTGGGGCCGTGAACTTGCGGTATTCGGGCTGAGTTCCAACAGCCGTGTCCTGGCTGACAAGGCGAGGCGGGAACTTGGCTGGAGGCCAGTCCATCATTCAGTGACGGACTGGATCCGGCAGGATATCGCCTGAAAAAGTCCGAGCGGAATGAACCGGTCGGGCCTTATATCTCAGTGAGCCGAGCGGATGTCGTCGCTCTTCTCACGAATGGCCCGGAATTCCGAACCACCCTTCCAGGTTGGCCAGTCATGCGAAAAAGCGGCGCTATAGCCAACCTGACGCACGACTTCGACGTCCTGTGCTGCGCCGCGCACATCCCAATCGGCGCTCCAGGCATCACAGGCCTGATGATAGCAGGCCATGTAAGACGTCAGCCACTTGCTGCCTGCTGCCGTTCCGCCATTCAGCAGATCGAACGGTCCAGCCATATCCATAACGGCCAGAACTGGTACGCCAGCACGAGCAAACGGAAGGTGGTCTGCGCGATAGAACGCGCCACGTTCCGGCATGGCTTCCGGCTGCGTTGTACGGCCCTGCTTCAGGGCTGCCTCAGCAAAGTCATCCTGAAGCGTGTCCTGACCCGCGCCGATGATGAAGGCATTATGAGCGGGTCCAGCCATCTGAAGAACATCCATCGTCAGGTTGGCAGCAGTCTTGTCCAGCGGGGCGAGGGGGTGCGCCACATACCAGCTTGACCCCAGCAGGCCACGCTCTTCACCCGTCCAGGACGCAAAGCTCACGGTGCGCTTTGGCTTCGGACCATTCTTGAAAGCACGTGCGATTTCAAGAACAGCGGCGATGCCCGAGCCATCGTCGATCGCGCCGCGGCGGATGACGGTGTTGCCCTGTGCATCGGTACTCTTTCCAAACGCATCCCAGTGAGCACCGAACATGACGGTCTCATCCGGATAAGTCGCCCCTGTGATCTTGCCGATCACGTTCTGGCTCTGGAGGTGGTCCACCTTGACCGGCATATCAAGCGAGAACGTCGCGTCATGAATATTGACCGGGTGGAAATCCGGCGAACGGGCTTGACGACGCAGACGATCCAGATCGAGGCCTGCCTGTGCAAAGAGCGCATGAGCGGCGTTGCCTTCGATCCAGCCAATCAGCGGGACGGACTTCAGATCCTTATCATCATGCAGGATGTCATATTCCTCACCCTGTGGTGCGACAACGGTGCTCCACGGGTAGGACGCACCCGGCGTGTCATGAATGATCAGCGCACCCGCGGCACCGCGACGGGCTGCTTCCTCGAACTTGTACGTCCAGCGACCATAATAGGTCATGGTCTTGCCGCCAAAACGCCCGGCTACAGGCTCTTCCGGGCCTGCATCAAAATCCGGATCGTTGACCAGAAAGACTGCAATCTTACCGTGCAGATCAACCTGTTTGAAATCGTTCCAGCGCCGCTCAGGAGCCGTAACGCCATATCCAACAAACACCAGCGGAACATGGGACAGGTGCAGGCGCTGAATGGGCTGCAACGTGGAGAGCGCCACGTCCTTGAGCTGATGCAGTTCCATTGTATGACCGCGGGTAGTTACGGTCGCTGTCGCCTTCGGGTCAGGGCGGGTGCGGATCATGGGAACATTCTGCGTCCAGCCGCCATTCTCGCCACCCGGTTCGAGACCGATCTTCTGGTACTGCTCGATCAGCCATTTGACCGTGACGGCTTCTCCTGGGGTACCAGGAGCGCGGCCCTCGAATTCATCCGACGACAGCACACGCATGGTCTCGGACATGCGGGCAGGGTCAATCGGCCCGGAGGCGCCAGTGTTGGTCGCTGCCTGTGCGGTGGAAAGACCTACTGCCAACGGAGCGAAAGCGAAAGCCGCCAGCCCCGTGGCGAACTGTAGACGAAGGCGGAAAGGCAGTGTGTGCATCATGTCCTCAGTGTATGTCTTAACGGCAGATCTGATGAGATGACGTGCACTCTACACATCAGGCGGCTGTTCCGGAAATGGGATAAAATCGCCTGCAGCGCGGGTTGACGAAAAACAGACGCCCCCCCCATGTGTCTTCACATGAAAATTTCCACTCTTCCGGTTCTCCTGTCGCGTCATCCACAGGTTGAGAGTGCCGATGGCGTTTGTTACGGCCGCCAGGACATGACGCTTAAGGCTGGCTGGGAGCCTATTGCATCCGGTTTGCTAACCCTGGCAAAGGGGATCGGCTGTTCCATCGTCTATACTTCGCCCTCCATGCGCTGTTTGGCTGTCGCACGGAAGCTGGCAGAGCATGGTGGTTTGCCAGTCTCACAGGATGAGCGTCTTCAGGAACTGAATTTTGGCCAGTGGGAAGGAATGACCTGGGCCGATGTGCCGCGTGAGGCACTGGATAGCTGGGCGGCCGATCCGGAGCGTTTTTTTCCTCCAGGAGGGGAGAGTGGGACTAACCTGCGCGAGCGAGTGCAGTCTTTCTGGGAAGACCTGATCCGCGCCGCGCGGCCGGCGTTGGTTATTTCCCATGGAGGACCGTTACGTCTGTTGGATGGCTTGGCACGGGGAATGCGCCCTGATCTTCTTGCTCCATCAATGCCCCAGGGAAGCAGCAGGTTATACTACGTCAGCGTCTGATCCACTGGCGGCGTTCAGGGTTTCGCTTTTCCCACCCCATGCGTTCCAGTTCAGGCGTATTGGCCTGTTCCATCGGATACCCGACACAGAGATAGGCGACGAGATCCCATCCCGGTTCAGCCTCCAGTATCGTTGAAACGGTGTCAGGATCCAGAATGGAAACCCACCCGAGCCCGATACCTGACGCGGTCGCCGCAAGCCAGAACGTATGGATCGCCATAACGGCAGACCACGTGGTGGTTTCAGGCATGGTCGCCCGCCCCAGCCCATGCCCTTGATCCGGAACGGTTTCACAAAAGACTGCAACATGGTGAGGGGCGTCATCCAGCCCGGCAAGTTTAAGAGCTGCATATCCCGCTGCCTGCTCACCATCATAACCTTCAAGTGCGCGTGCATTGCACATCTGAAAGCTGTTACGAACCGCCGCTTTCCGCGCTTGGTCTTCCACCAGAACAAAGCGCCAGGGTTCGCTGAGTCCTACGGATGGCGCCAGCGTCGAAGCCTGAAGCAGATCATCCAGAAGTGCGTGAGGGACAGGATCCCGCCTGAAATGACGGACATCCCGGCGCCAGGTGAAAAGACGCTCGAGATCGAGCCGAAATTCGTCAGAAAACACAGGAGACGTCACATTTTTTCCATAGCCGAACCTGTACGGTCGGCTTGTTCATTAAGAATAGGGGCAGCCAGCGGACCAAAAAGCAGACCGATCGTGGCCCAGAGAACGATCTGCATTCCAAGGGCCGCTTCACGAAAGCGCCAGAGAACCGTCGCAGGAAAATCCGTAGGCACTTCATTCATATCAGGCATGCCAGCCTGTGCCGCCGCGATGAGGGCAATAAATACTCCCATGGCGGCAAGCGTTCCATTCCATTGACCGAGACGTCGGATAAGGGGCCGACCGGTCATGAATGCTGCGGCTGCTGCGCATATGGAAAGAAGAATCATGCCGAAATAGCTCTCGGTCCGCAGATTGATCGTTTCCGGCATGCCAACAGCAGGTGGATTGGGAGGGTATTTCAGATCCGGGACAAGCACGAAAACCACAAACGCCGCAACCGCCAGTAGAGCTGATAAAGCGCGAGGCGAAAAGCGCCCGATGCGCCCATAGGCAAATGCAAAAACCGTCGCAAAAATTCCGCCATAAGCCGCACCATACATGACGGCAGCCGTCAGAAGTCCAAAGGAAGCCTGAACGGTTCGGCTGGCCAGTTCAGGTTCCGGGGGCTCTCCAGCGGCCAGATTTTTTGCACTTTCAAAGGCAATGGCCAGATTAATCTGTGATTCACCAAAAATGCGGGCAAACAGGAACGCAACAAAAGCGGCAGCAACCCCGGCAATCATGCCACGGGTCAGAAGACGACCAGCCATGATGAAATCCTGCCGTTAGTGGCAGGGAAACCCGAGGAGATGACGGCCATCATGAACATATTCGTGCACGGCGTGCCCGGAGATCAAGGAGGTTGCGCCCTGTTCTGCTCCCACAAAATAGAGCAGCAGAAGGCTCAGCACGACCGTGAACACGGCCCAGGGTACGAGAGCTCTGATCGGAATGGCGACCGGAGCAGCGATACCGCCGGAATGAGAACTAGAGGAAAGGCTTTGGCTCATGATGGTCTCCGCAAGGAAAATGCGCGTTCTGCGGTGAAAAACTGTTTTGAAAAAGGAGGTCTGACTCCGCATTGCGACAGCAAAGGCGTTACAGTGGCGCGACCGCACCGGATTTTCACCGGTTTCCCCTTATTTCTGATGTCGGCAAGAGTAATCTTCCGCCGTGCCGTGTCAACTGTTCCATACAGCGACGAGCACCGTGAGCACGACACAGTCAGTGATGCTTGCGGTTGCCCCCAGAACGTCGCCCGTGTATCCATTCAGAAACCGCTTAGACACGGCCCTCAAAACGAGTGCCACACATAATGCCAGCAGACATGTCAGCAGAGCGATATGTGATGAGACACAGAGCAATGCGATACAGAACGCCGAAAAAAGGCCGCTCAGCACCTGATCGCGTGTCAGGCCCATCAGCTGACGCGCCAGACCATTCTCACGGGCTGGTTTCATGGTGAAAGGCAGGAGTGGCAGCACTGCCCGAGATAGCGCACCCGTCAGAGCAAGGGCGGGGACTACCAGAATAATCGGCAATGAAGCAAGCGCCATAACACGGATCAGCAGGCAGATCCCCAGCGCCAAAGCCCCATAACTTCCGATCCGGCTATCACGCATGATATCCAGCCGCCGCTCAGGACTAGGGCCGCCTCCACAGCCATCGGCCATATCGGCCAGACCATCTTCATGCAGGCCACCCGTCAAAAGGACCTGTACTCCAACGCTCCATGCAGCCGCCACAGGCGCGGGCACCTGTAGCGCCCGTAAGATCAGAAATGCGACACCAGCCAAAACGCCAATAAATGCCCCGACAAGTGGCCAGCACCAGACGGAGCGAGGTAAGGACCACACCTGCCCACTCACACGCAGCCATCCGAGCGGAAGGCGCGTCAGTAATCCGGCACCGCAGGCAATATCCTCCCGGATGATGCGCCAGAGCTTCATTCTGTAGGACTATCTGATTTCTGGGAAACGGCAGCTTCTGCAAATGTCGCCATGCCGTTGTGGCAGGCTATAGCCCCGCGCAGAAGCGGAATAGCCAGGGCCGCACCTGATGCTTCACCAAGTCTCAGCCCGAAATCGAGAAGAGGCACCAGCGCGAGAGCCTTTGCTAATTTGCGATGCCCTGCTTCTGCCGAACAATGAGAAAGACGTGTATGATCAAGTACTTCCGGAGCTATCTTCACAAGAGGTAGCATCGCCGCAGTACAAACAAATCCATCCAGTAATACGGGGATGCCGTGATGGCGAGCAGCCAGAACGCTTCCCATAATCGCCGCCAACTCGTAACCACCCAGACAACGCGCAACCTCCAGCGGGTCACTCATGGCGCTACCGTGAAGGGTCAAAGCGTCATCAATGACGGCAGCTTTCAGTTGAACACCCTTATCATCCAGGCCAGTCCCACGACCGGCCCAGTCGCTTCCGGATCCACCTAGAAGAGCGGCGCACAATGCTGCGGCGGGCGTTGTATTGCCGATCCCCATTTCACCGGCGCAAAACAGATCGGCATCTTTCGAAACAGCCCGATATCCGTCCGAAACAGCGGATAAGAAACCATCTTCCGTCATCGCAGCAGTTTGCGAAAGATCTTCCGTGGCTTGCAGGTTTTGAAGGCATACCACGTTCAAATTGGCTTCGGCATTGCGCGCCAACTGATTAATGGCCGCCCCACCATGTTCGAAGTTAGCGACCATCTGGCAGGTCACTTCAGAGGGCCAGGGCGAGACACCCCGCTGAACAACACCATGATTACCCGCGAAAATCGTAATCTGGACTTTATCCAGAGTAGGCCGCTCAGTACCCTGCCATTCACCAAGCCAGAGCGCCAGTTCTTCAAGTCGACCCAGACTGCCAGGGGGCTTGGTCAGAACGGCATCCCGTTGCCTGATACGGTTTCCACAGGTCCTGTTTCGCTCAGGCAAGGACAGACAAGCAGCTCTGAGGTCCGCCATGCTGGTGAATGGTATTTCGGGAACGGAAAATGAAGCATCAGTCGGCATGAGATGTCTTTTGTGCTGTTATTCGGGGACATGCAAGATGACGAAAAGGGAGGGATTGTGGTGCATTCGGCTGGCCCGGTAGAGCGCGGGCAGGTTTCGCTTGTTCTGGGGGGCGCAAGATCCGGGAAGAGCCGCATTGCGGAGGCTCTTATCACAAGCCAGCCTGCACCATGGGTCTATCTGGCAACGGGACGTGCCTATGATGATGAGATGCAGGCCCGGATTGATTTGCACCGTGACAGTCGTGGGGAGCTCGGATGGCAGACAATTGAAGAGCCCTATGACATTGCGACCGTGCTTCTTAATGCGGGGCCAGAGCCTGTCCTGATTGATTGCCTTACGCTCTGGCTAACCAACCTTATTCTGGATGAGAGGGACGTTAGCACGGCAACGGAGGGTCTGTTATCAGCGCTTTCCAAGCGTCAGCATCAGACCGTTCTCGTGGGAAATGAAGTTGGACTGGGAATTGTTCCAGACAATGCTCTGGCACGGCGCTTCCGGGATGAGGCCGGTCTTCTACACCAGCGGATTGCCGCCATTGCAGATGAGGTACTTTTCGTCGCAGCCGGTTTGCCGCTGAAACTGAAATGATCGGCCTTCAAGGCTTTTGACACTCCAGGTCACCAGCGATAGGAAGGAACGTGATGGTTCCTCCGACAGGAGGATGAAAAGGGAAGCCGGTGCGGCCAAACAGGTCAAATCCGGCACTGCCCCCGCAACTGTGGACGGTTATCTGTTCTGCCGGCATGCCTCTTGTGGCGTGCGACCACTGGGCCTGGTCCCGGGAAGGTCTGGCAGGAGAGGAGGCGCTGAATGCGTCTCGGCCGTGAGTCAGGAGACCTGCCATCTGAGCCGAGTGTCATGATCCGGCGGGGTGCCCGGACTGTGAGGTCGCGCCAATACAGGCACGTCCCCTCCGAACTGCGGAGGCCTTCTGTCGCGCCTTTTGTTATGCCTCTTCGGGCTGCAAGAGAGACGAAACCATGGTAGAAAACCTGCCTCAGACCAGGCCTGTCCTGCATGTCTGCGTAACCTGCCGCCGTGGATTGCCACTGACGGACGATCCTGTTCAGGGGCGCCAGCTTTATGATGCCTTGACCAGTCACGCCAGGAACGGCGATTTCAGCGTCGAGCCTGTAGAATGTATGGCCACATGTAGCCGCGGGTGTGTTGCGGCGGTTTCCATGCCGGAAAAATGGACTTTGCTTCTGGGACAGCTTGGTCCTGAGAAGGTCGAGGATCTGCTGACATTCCTGAACGTCTATCGGACTTCGAAAACAGGAACAGTCATGCCATCGAAGCGGCCTGCGTCTCTTTCTGATATGATCCTTGCCCGTTTGCCAGCATCTCTTTCTGCCTCACAGGAACTTTCATGATGTCCCAATCCATTTCAGGTGTCGGCCGCAAGATTCCGGTCACGATCATCACAGGATTTCTTGGCGCTGGAAAAACCACGCTTCTTCGGAACCTGCTGGCTCAGGCGAATGGTCGCCGGATTGCCATTGTGGTCAATGAATTCGGTTCTCTTGGAATTGATGGAGAGGTCCTGCGGTCTTGCAGCATCGAAAACTGCCCTGATGAGGACATTGTCGAGCTGACAAATGGCTGCCTGTGCTGCACCGTCGCAGATGACTTCATTCCCACAATGCAGGCTTTGATTGATCGCCCCGACCCACCAGAGCATATCGTCATCGAGACGTCCGGTCTGGCGCTCCCCAAGCCTCTGCTGAAAGCCTTCAGCTGGCCTGATATTCGCACTCGCATGACGGTGGACGGCGTGATCACGCTTGTCGATGCCCCGGCGGTGGCGGCCGGCCGTTTTGCGGATGATCCGGCTGCGGTCGCTGCCCAGCGCGCGGCTGATCCGTCCCTGGATCACGACAACCCTCTCGCCGAAGTCTACGAAGATCAGCTGAACGCTGCTGATCTGATCGTTCTCAACAAGACCGATCTTCTGGAGAGCACCGAAACAGACGCTGTCGAGGCGGCTATCGTGAAGGCTGTGCCGCGCAAGGTGGTGACGCTTCGGGCCGTGGAAGGGCGACTGGATCCGGCGGTTCTTCTCGGGATTGGAGCGGGGGCTGAAGATGATCTTCAGGCACGGCCATCCAATCATGATGGCGCAGATGATCACGAGCACGATGATTTTGAAAGCTTCGTCGTCGTCCTGCCGGAGCAGTCCAGTGCTGAAGCGTTGCTGAAACGTCTCAGCGATGTTGCCGGAACGTTCGATATCCTGCGGATGAAGGGCTTTATGGCCATACAGGGCAAGAAAATGCGTCTGGCCGTGCAGGGTGTCGGCACACGCTTCCGTCACGAATTCGATGTGCCCCTCACAGGCGACAATCGTGATGGGCGCTTGGTCGTGATCGGCCAGACCGGTCTGGATCGTGCTGCCATTGAAGCAGCGCTACTGGCCGCCTGAGTCCGCCATGCATCTGCTGGTCCGGGAACGACATGGAATAGACGATCAGGATGTGGCCGAGGATCTCGGTCATGCATCTGCTGATGTCGTGTTCCTTTCTTTCTCGGATAGCGACCTTCTGGCACTTGAACGAGCATATGAAGACCTGAAAGCACTTTCTCCAGAAGGCGCTGGCTTCTCACTGAGGTTAGTAAGCCTCTCGCGGCTCAGGCATCCGATGTCTGTCGATCTGTATGTGGAGCAGACGCTTTCAGAAGCGCGTTGTGTCGTGGTGCGTCTCTTGGGAGGCGTTGATTACTGGCGCTATGGTGCGGAAGAAGTCCGAAACTCCTGCGCCAGAAATTCTATCCCGCTGGCCTTACTTCCGGGAGATGCGCGTCAGGATGCGCGGCTGGAAGACTGGTCCAATGTTGACGTGGGCATCCATGAGCGGCTGACAGGCTTCCTGAAAGAGGGAGGCCCCGATAACGCCCGTCGTGTACTGCTTCTTATGGCGCATCTGGCTGGTCGTGGCGCGGATCTGGCCGGGACGCCGACGCCTTTACCGCTTGCCGGGCTCTATCGGGCCGGGAAGTCTGATCTTTCCTTGCGTGCAACAGTTGTCTTTTATCGCGCTCATCTTCTCGCTGCTGATACAGCTCCCATCGACTGCCTGGCACACGCGTTGGAAGAGGCCGGACTATCCGCGGATGTGCTGTATGTCTCGTCCCTCAGGAATCCTGACGCCGTAAAATATGTCCGCCGTCATCTGGCTCAAACGCGCCCGGACATCATCCTGAATGCAACGTTTTTTTCTGCCAGGGGCGAGGCAGGAGCTTCCCCGCTGGATCAGGCGGATGCACCCGTTCTTCAGGTCCTGCAACCCGGCTCAACCCATCAGGCGTGGCAAGAGAGCGGGCGCGGACTATCTCAGTCTGACCTTGCCATGCAGGTCGTCCTGCCGGAACTGGACGGGCGTCTCTCGGCTGGGCCAATTTCGTTCAAGTCAGAAACAATTCCCGGTAACGCTGCGAGGCACGATCCTTATCCTGCGGGCATCGCGGCTGTCGTCGCGCAAGCACGAGCTTGGGCAAGGCTGCGACGTCTCAAGCCTACGAACAAACATCTGGCCCTGATCCTGTCTGACTATCCGGGCGCGGAAGGTCAGTCCGCTCATGCTGTCGGGCTGGATACGTTTGCCAGCCTCTGCTCCATTCTGGAGGCGCTGAAAAACGCAGGATATGACTGCGGACCAGCCGAAGCATGGTCCAAAACAGCACTTGTACAGTCGCTGTGCAAAGACGCGCTCAAACAGGTTCTGAGCCTTGAGGATTATCGGACAGCGTTCCAAGCCTTGCCACCGGAGTTCCGGCAGGGTGTGCTAAGCGCATGGGGCGAGCCTCAGGACGATGCGGCTGTTCAAGGTAAGACGTTCTGTCTGAAATTCCTGACGCTGGGGAATATCACCGTTGCGGTGCAGCCGGATCGTGGCGCATCACAGGATCGCAAGACACAGTATCACGACCCTGATACGCCGCCCCGACATGCCTATGTCGCGTTCCACATCTGGCTCCGTCAGGTTTGCCAGACGGACGTGATGATCCATCTGGGAACACACGGCACCCTGGAATGGCTACCAGGAAAAGCTGTCGCGTTATCGGAAAACTGCGCTCCCGCTGCTCTGCGAGGAGCGTTGCCCGTCCTCTATCCCTTTATTGTCAACAATCCCGGCGAAGCTGCCGCGGCCAAACGACGCCTTGGCGCTGTGACCATCGGGCACATGACACCCCCCGTCATGAAGGCGGAACTGGATGCCGGGGTGGCTGAGCTCGAGCAGTTGATTGACGAGTTTGCAGAAGCGGACGGCCTTGACCGTCGGCGCGGTGCGATCCTGCGGCGTGATATTCTGGACCGTGCTTCCAGAATGGGTCTGCTCGCGGAAAGCGGTGTCAAGCCGGGCGAAGGCGATGAAGCCGAGGCTCTGGCCCGACTGGATGCCTATCTCTGTGACGTGAAGGACCTGCAGATCCGCGATGGATTACACGTCTTCGGGAAAGTCGCACCGCATGCAGATAGGCTTGCGACAATGGTGTCCTCAATCGCTCAGGTTTCCAAAGACGACGTAACCGCGCTGATTAAAACCAGTGCGGATGCAGAGATGAACGCGCTGCTTTCTGGACTGGAGGGACGCTTCGTTCAGCCAGGGCCGTCCGGTGCGCCGACGCGGGGGCGAGTGGATGTCCTGCCAACCGGTCGCAATCTGTTCACCATGGACCCACGCGCCGTGCCGACGGCATCTGCCGTCGAACTGGCGAAAGCGCAGGCCCGGCAGATCCTGTTACGGCACCTGCAGGAAGAGGGAGAGCCACTTCAGCGCATCGTCATGGACCTATGGGGTTCCTCCACGCTCAGAACCGGTGGTGAAGACCTGGCACTGGCGCTTCTCCTGATGGGTGTGGAACCTGTTTGGGATTTCTCCAGCGGGCGTGTTTCTGGGATTGAAGTTACGCCTCTGGCTGTTCTGGATCGGCCGCGTGTGGACGTAACGCTCAGGATTTCCGGCCTGTTCCGGGACGCTTTTCCGGGACAGATCGCGCTTTTCGATCAAGCCGTTCAGGCCGTTGCAGCCCGCGAGGAAGATGAAGAGTGGAACTCCCTGGCTGCCAGCGTCCGTCATCTCGAAGGAGAAGAGCGCAAGACGGCAACAGCGCGGATCTTCGGGGCTGCTCCGGGAACGTATGGCACGGGCATCGAGGAGGCGTTGGCAAGAGGAACATGGCAGAACCGGTCTGAACTGGGTCAGTCCTACCTTGATGATAATGACTGGATGTACGGAGGTGGCCGGGACGGCACGCGAAATGCGACTGCGCTGGCAGAAAAGCTCGCACGGACCGACGCCATCCTGCATGTCCAGGATCACGCGGAAACAGATATTCTGGAAAGCCCGGACGTGGCGGCTCATGAAGGCGGTCTCTCAGCGGCAGCCGAGCTTCTGGGGGCCGATCCTGTCCGCTGGCATGGCGACACATCCCGTCCGGAAGCACCACGTCTGCGCGATACCGAAGCGGAAGTCGCACGGATTGTGCGGGGGCGTCTGGCGAACCCGCGATGGCTCGAGGGCATGCAGAGACATGATTATCGCGGAGCAGCAGAAATAGCGCGCGGACTGGACGGACTTTGTGCGTTTGCTGCAACTTTACCGACGCGGTTCGATCACCAATTTGATCTCGTCTTTGCAGCAACGCTCGGGAACGACACGTGTGATAAGTTCCTGCAGAACGTCAATCCTCAGGCAAGGCAGGCCATGCGGGAGCGCTTTCAGGACATGATCCGCCGGGGCCTGTGGCATCCCCGGCTCAACAGTGTAGCAGCGCTTCTGGAAGACGGGCAGCGATGAGCGACACATCTCTGGTTCGTGGATGGTGTCCCGATCTGTTTGCTCCGATGCAGGCGCGCGACGGTTTTCTTGTCAGGATCAGGCCGCCAATAGAGGGGTTTGAGGCTGATCAGGTCCGGGCCATAGCCCTCATGGCTTCAGATCACGGCAATGGTACGATTGAACTGACAAACCGGGGCAACCTCCAACTCCGTGGTTTCTCATTGGACAGTGCGCGTCTGGCAGGTAGAACTGCAATTAAATGCGGCCTTGCGGACCAGAACCCGGCACGGGAGCGCAGAAGGGCGGTTCTGGTTTCTCCGTTGGCTGGATATGATCCTGCCTGCCACCCGGATACAGCCGCTGTTGCCAGGAAACTTCAGGCTGAACTTCTGGCAGATGATCGTCTTGCAAGCCTTCCGGGGAAATTCGGCTGGGGCGTGGATGGGGGCGGCCTATTCCCCGTGGGAGCCATCTCCGCCGATATTGTTCTTCAGGCGAGACCGGATGGGTGGTCGGTGCTTTGCGGTGGTTTTGCGACAAAAGTCCTCGACGAAGCCCAGGCTATAGAGGCTGTGCTGGCTATTTCCTTTGCTTTTGCGTGTCAGTCAGAGGTCAAGCGTCCGGCACATAATGCATCCATCACGAAGGACGTGCTGGAAAGGGTAGGGTTCCTGGACTGCCTCCAAACTATGGCGGCCCCAATTTTTACCTTCCCTGTGGGGAAATTACCTGGACACAGGAGAGGCGTCGGAGTTCCGTTTGGTCGCCTGTCTGCATCCGACCTTTATTTTTTAGCTGAGCAGCTGGGGAAAGACCGCCTGCGCATCACACCCTGGCGCAGTGTCGTCATGCCCGAAAATACCAAGAATCATCCGGGTTTCATCACAGAGGCCACAGATCTGCGTCTCCGTATCGAGGCCTGCATAGGTGTTTCAGGATGTGAAAGAGCAACAGAGGATGTTGCCCAGACCGCCCTGGCTCTGGCATCTGACGTCCCTCCTGGCTGTGTGCTGCATGTTTCAGGCTGCGTGAAGGGATGTGCGCATCCCCGCGTAGCGGATATGACGCTTATTGCCAGAAACGGACGATATGATGTTGTGCGCAATGGGTGCACGAAAGATACGGTCTCGTGGGCTGACAGGAACTTACCCGACATCCGGGTCCTGCTGTCCCGTGAACTGAAGGAGATAAAGGCTTGAGCGCCGGACCTTATTCGTACGACTACATCCGGGATGGCGCTGCCATTTATGCCCGATCCTTTGCCACCATCCGGGCCGAAGCTGACCTGTCTGCTTTCACACCCGAACAGGCGCAGATCGTGGTTCGCATCATTCATGCCTGCGGGATGGTTGATGTTGCAAGTTCGGTCAATATGACAGCTGATCTTGTGAATGCCGCACGAAGCGCTTTGAAGGCGGGTAAGCCCATTTTGTGCGATTCAGAGATGGTTGCCCATGGTATAACCCGTGCGAGGCTTCCAGCAGATAATGCTGTGATTTGTAGCCTACGCGATCCCCGCACACCTGAGCTTGCGCGAAAAATTGGGAATACCCGATCGGCTGCGGCACTCGACCTGTGGGGAGACCAGCTTGAGGGATCTGTTGTGGCGATCGGCAATGCGCCAACTGCCCTGTTCCACCTTCTGGAACTGATTGACGCGGGTGCCCCACGACCGGCGGCCATTATCGGAATGCCAGTTGGGTTTGTCGGGGCTGCTGAGTCCAAGGATGCGCTCGCCGGGAGGCCTGATCTGCCTCATGTGATCGTTCGTGGGCGTCTGGGAGGAAGTGCAATGGCTGCCGCGGCCATCAATGCGCTGGCCAGTGAAGCCGAATGACAGACGCTACGGTCTATGTTGTGGGCGTGGGACCCGGTGACCCGGAACTCATGACGCTCAAAGCGGCTCGGATCATCTCCCAATCTCCCAGCGTAGCGTATTTCTGTCGCCATGACCGTATGGGCCACGCCCGCCGTATCGCTGACGCTCATATTGCAGAAGGGACGCGCGAGCTGAGATTTGCGTATCCGTTCACCACAGAGCGTCAGGTGAATGATCCGTCCTATCATCCTGATATGTCATCTTTTTATGATGACTGCGCGAACCGGATTGAAGCCGAAATTCAGCTTGGCCGGGATGTGGCGATCCTGTGTGAAGGAGATCCGTTTCTTTACGGGTCCGCCATGTATCTGTTTGATCGTCTGAAAGCGGGCACGCCCTGTGAAGTCATTCCAGGCATCACGGGCATGAGCGGGTGCTGGACGGAAGCCGCTCTTCCCATGACCCATGGGGATGACGTGCTGTGCGTTCTGCCTGCGACCATGCCAGAAGACGATCTGACAAACTGGCTTGAAAAGGCGGATGCGGCTGTCGTGATGAAGCTCGGGCGCAATCTTCCCAAGCTTCAGACAGCCCTGAAACGTGCTGGCAGAATGCAGGACGCCGTCTATGTCGAGCGCGGCACACAGGACGATGCCCGCGTCATGCCTCTGGCTGATATGTCTGAGCCAGCGCCGTATTTTTCTCTTGCGCTCCTGCCGGGGCGCCGGGGCGTTCGATGAGCCGCATTTTCGTCATCGGGCTTGGCCCGGGTAATCCGGATCAGCAGACGCCGGAAGCGCGGAGCGCATTGTCGCTGGCAACTGACGTGATTGGCTACGGTCCCTACGTGGATCGAGTGGATTTACCTGAGACTGTTGTTCGCCATCCGTCCGACAATCGGGTGGAACTGGATCGCGCCCGGCATGCCTTGGAACTTGCGGAGCAAGGACGCTGTGTAGCGATTGTTTCCGGAGGCGATGCAGGCGTGTTCGGTATGGCCAGCGCTCTGTTTGAAGCCATCGATCAAGGACCGGAACACTGGCGTGCCACAGACGTGACGGTTGTTCCCGGTGTTTCAGCAGTACTCGCCGCAGCCGCCCGGATTGGCGCGCCGTTGGGTGGTGATTTCTGCGTCATGTCCCTGTCGGACAATCTCAAACCGTGGGACGTTGTCTGTCGCAGGCTGAAACTGGCCGCAGAAGCCGGGTTTGTGATTGCACTCTACAACCCACGCTCCAAAGCCAGACCCTGGCAGCTTGGCGAGGCGCTGGATGTCCTACGAAAAAGCCTGCCTGGTACGGTACCCGTCGCGTTTGCCCGCGCCATTGGCAGACCGGATGAACGGCTGGTTCTAACGGATCTTACGCATGCTGATCCGAAGCTTGTGGATATGAGTACGCTGGTTCTGATCGGCAGCGAACTGACCCGGAAGATTGATCGTCCTCAGGGCGACGCCTGGCTCTATACGTCCCGGTCTGTCCCATCATGACGATGCTTCCGCAGCCATTCGAGCGCATCTTCGATAGTCGAGACCGTCTCTGCTGTGGGCAATACAGGGCGATCAATCATAATCACTGGCAGACCAAGTGTTCGGGCAGCAGCAAGCTTGGCGGACGTAGCCTCAGCTCCAGCATTTTTCGTGACAACCACAGTTACCGCATGGTCTTTCATAAGCGCCATTTCACTGGCAACGGTAAATGGCGGCCGTGCGAGGAGAAGCGTCACCTGTCGAGGCAGGGACGACGGCTTGGGCGCATCAATGCTACGCAGGATATAGTGATGTTGAAAGGCACGCTGAAACGATCCGAGATCCTTCCGACCCGTTGTCAGAAAGACAGTCTGGGGGGCGTCTCCAAGTGCCGCCGCGGCGTCATCAATGTTCGAAACATGCGTCCATTGATCTCCTTCGACTTCCGTCCAGGCCGGGCGGTCTATGCGACGCAACGGAATACCACTGCTGCTACATGCCATCGCAGCATGGCGGCTCATCTGGGCCGCGAAGGGGTGAGTGGCATCTACAACGGCCCCCACGCTCTGAGCCCGAAGAAAATCACGCAGTCCGTCCACCCCACCAAACCCGCCAATTCGCACCAAACCGCTTGGCAGAACAGGATTTTTCGTTACCCCGGCAAGGGAGAAAATGGTGTCATATCCTTCATCGGAGCCAAGTTTTTGAGCCAGCTGGCTGGCTTGGGTAGTGCCCCCAAGAATCAGGACGCGCATGGGATTGGTTCCTTTATCGGAGCAGGCCGATGAAAACTCCATGGCTCAGCGTTATCGGAATTGGCGAGGACGGTGTCGAGGGACTTTCGTCTCTGGCACGCCAGATTGTCGCTCAGGCAGAGACCGTCATCGGCGGAGAGCGTCATCTGAATCTGGCAGCCAGTCTGATCAGGGGAACCGCAGAAAACTGGGGGGTTCCGTTCTCGGATGGGGTGCGTCGCGTTCTCGAAATGCGGGGAAGGCCGGTTACAGTCCTTGCGTCGGGAGACCCATTCTTTTTTGGCGTCGGAAGCACACTTGCAAAGCATCTTGAGCCAGGAGAACTGTTTTGCGTGCCTGCGCCGTCCTCGATTGCATGGGCTTGTGCGCGTCTTGCATGGGCACAACAGGATGTGCGTGTCATCTCACTTTGTGGGCGACCCATCGAGACACTTGCGCCGCACTTACAACCGGCCGCGAGACTGATTGTTCTTTCCGCAGACGGTTCTACCCCAGATACTGTCTGCCGTTTTCTGGTTGATCGCGGCTTTGGAAAATCCAGAGTTCACATCCTGGGGCGTTTGGGCGGACCAGACGAACGCATACAGAGTTGCGTGGCCGAAGAAGGCATCCCCGCTGTCGCTGCTCTAAATCTAATGGGCATTGAAGTCGCGGCGGACGAAAGCACGCGGGTCATTCCTTTGGCTTCCGGCCTTGATGACGCCCTCTTCGAGCATGACGGACAGATTACGAAACGCGAAATCCGTGCCATCACGCTGTCCACACTCGCCCCCAAAGCCGGTGAGGTTCTGTGGGATGTCGGTGCCGGGGCAGGGTCTATCGCCATCGAATGGTTGCTCAGTCATCCCTCAAATCGCGCGATTGCCATTGAACAGAACCCGGATCGTGCCGCTCGTATTGGTCGCAACGCGCTGACGCTCGGTGTTCCCGGTTTACAGATTGTTGAAGGCCGTGCGCCAGAGGCCCTGACGTCTCTGGAGCGACCTGACGTCGTTTTCATTGGCGGGGGTCTGACCAGCGAAGACATCTTCACCCAGGTGAGGGAGGCGCTTCCGATAGGCGGACGTCTCGTTGCCAATGCCGTGACCCTCGAAGGGGAGGCCATACTGGCGGCTCAACATGCAAAATATGGGGGCACCCTAACGCGCATCGGCATTGAACGGCTTGACACTGTGGGCCGTCTGCATGCGTTCAGACCAGCCATGCGGGTGACCCAGTACGCGACCACGGTATTGGGGGAGGATGAATGATTGTTGCCGGAATTGGTTGTCGACCGGGGATCACCAGAGACGCGTTGCTTGCGCTCGTCGAGCGGGTTGCGGAACGTCACACACTGAACCGGCTGGCCGCACCGGCATTTCGACAGGGGGAGCCGGCCATTCCTGCGATTGCCAAAACCTTGAAGGTTGAACTGGTCTGGGTCAGTGCCTTGGACATGACAGAACGACAGGTGGAATGTGAAACCCATTCCGCAATTGCCTTTGAGAAGACCGGATTCAGTTCCGTCGCAGAGGCATGCGCTCTTGCCGGAGCGGGTCCTAAGAGCCGCCTTCTGATCACACGACAAAGCGATAGAGACGTTACCTGCGCGCTCGCAACATCATCAGACATGACAGGGATAGAGAACGGATGACGGTTCATTTCATTGGTGCCGGTCCGGGTGCTGCCGACCTTCTGACCCTACGTGGCCGTGACCTTCTAGCTTCTTGTACGCTCTGTCTCTATGCGGGCTCTATCGTACCTGAGGAAATGCTGGAGCATTGCCCTCAGGATGCCCGCAAAGTGAACACCGCGCCGCTTTCTCTGGACGAGATCGAGCAGGAATACATCCGCGCTTACGAAGCCGGGCAGGACGTCGCGCGTCTGCATTCCGGTGATCTCTCCATTTACAGCGCAATCGCTGAACAGACGCGCCGTCTGGACCGGCTTGGTATCCCCTGGACCATGACACCGGGTGTTCCCGCGTTTGCTGCCGCGGCGTCTGTTCTTGGCAAAGAACTGACAGTCCCAGAAGTGGCGCAGACTGTCGTGCTCACCCGTGTCAGTGGGCGAGCGTCGTCTATGCCTCGGCGCGAAACGCTGGCGGCTTATGCGGCGACAGGGGCGACACTCGCCATCCATCTCGCGGTTCATGCGCTTGAGCGGATCGTAACGGAACTGCTGCCGTTTTATGGTGCAGACTGCCCTGTGGCCGTTGTCGCGCGGGCCAGTTGGCCGGACCAGATCACTGTACGGGCAACACTCGGCACATTACTGGAAAAATCTGCTGCGAACCCGGTTGAGCGCACCGCGCTCGTGCTGGTCGGACCAGCTCTCGGCGCCGAGGGATTTCGCGAAAGCGCCCTGTACGATCCTGAATATCAGAGACGCTTCAGAGGCGGATTACCCACTGGATGACTGCGCCCAACGCACTGACCCTGCCGGTCAAACACCAGAACGTCCAGCACGACATCACTGCCTTCCAGCACGCTGAGCGCAAACTGCCGAGCAGCCTGAGCGATATGATCTCCAAGCGGGATCTCCGCATGGGATGCAAGCAGAAAGGCTTCCGCGACGGTTGGCGCGACGGCAATGGCTTCTGCAAGGTCTGCTCCAGCACCGGCAACAGTGGCAAGTGCTGCAAGGGCAGGCATGTCAGCGCTTCCACGCTTGGAATGCAGATCCATTCGGCCCTGAGCCAGCTTGGTCATTTTCGCAATACCGCCTCCGATCGTCAGACGGGGAACAGGGTGCCGACGGATATATTTAAGAACACCTCCTACGAAATCTCCCATTTCGATCAGAGCGGTCTCCGGCAGACCGTAAAGCGCCTGAACCGCACGTTCGGACACATTTCCGGTGGTAGCAGCCAGATGAGAAAGATTAAGGGCACGCGCTACATCAATTCCTCGGTGAATGCTGTCGATCCATGCCGAGCAGGAGAAGGGAACGACAATTCCGGTCGTACCGAGAATGGACAGGCCTCCGAGAATGCCCAGGCGACTATTCAGCGTCTTCTGTGCCAAAGCGACACCGTTTTCGACGGACACCGTCACTTCCACCGAAACATCCGGCCCGGACACGTCTTCGAGCGCACGGGTAATCATCTGACGGGGAACGGGATTGATGGCGGGCTCTCCGGGCGGCAGAGGCAGGCCGGGGCGGGTAATGAGGCCGACACCAGCGCCCGCCACAAACGTGATGCCGCTTCCCTCTGGCCGCTCTCGGACGGCAGCATGAATCAGAGCGCCATGCGTCACGTCGGGGTCATCACCCGCGTCCTTGACGACGGCCGCCCAAGCGCCGTTTTCGTTAAAACCGTGATTAGCCAGAGCAAAACTGACAGATTGGCCACCGGGAAGCGTAATGATGACTGGGTCGGGGAACTGCCCCGTCTTCAAAGCCGTCCATGCCGCCTTGGCCGCCGCAGTGGCGCAGCTTCCGGTCGTCCAGCCATATCGGAGAGGGGGCGCATGGGCAGTCATCGGGTACAGAATACGATATTTGTGTCTGAAAGCGAGCCACACTCTCAGAGCGGAGGCCAGAAATGACACGCGCCATCATGATTGCTGCCCCTCGCTCAGGTGGGGGGAAGACGACGACGACCCTTGGGTTACTAGCTGCACTACGTGGAAGAAACATTGCCGTACAGGCCGCGAAAACCGGTCCGGACTATATAGACCCTGCATTTCATGAAGTTGTGACGGGACGTTCCAGCCTCAATCTGGACAGCTGGGCCATGACGCCCGACCTGCTGGAAACCATGCTGGCCCAGTCTGCTGAGGGTGCAGACCTGCTCGTGGTTGAATCGGCCATGGGATTGTTCGATGGACTGATCGGGCCGGAAAAGTCGCGCGGGGCGCCGTCGGACATTGCAGCCCGTTTCAGTATCCCGGTTATACTCGTTCTGGATGTCTCAGGGCAGGGACAGTCTGCCGCGGCCATCGCTCATGGCTTCGCAACACTCGACCCGGATGTCCATGTCGCGGGTGTGGTGTTAAATCAGGTCGCTTCTCCCCGGCATCTCTCAATGGCGCGTGAGGCCGTGCTTGCCGCTGGAATTCCGGTTCTCGGTGCATTCATGCGTGATCCCTCCCTGACATTGCCAGAGCGGCATCTCGGGCTGGTACAGGCACGCGAGCAGGCAACGTTGACGGAGCTTCTACAGCGCCTACGAGCCCGGACGGAGGAGGCCCTTGATCTCGATGGTATTCTTCGGGTCGCAGCGCCATTGAAAGCGCAGGACAAGAGAGAGCTTGCTGTCCCGCCACCCGGACAACGGATCGCCATTGCGGATGATGCGGCATTCTCATTTCTCTATGGGCATGTTGCAAAAAGCTGGCGGCAGGCCGGAGCGGAGTTGATCCCGTTCTCTCCGCTTGCCAATGAAGGGCCAAACGACAGTTGCGACGCCTGCTGGCTACCCGGCGGATATCCGGAACTGCACGCAGGCTCTCTAGCGGCGGCGGATCAATTCATCAGCCATCTGGAAGTTTTTTCCAGAACACGCCCCGTTCACGGAGAATGCGGAGGCTTCATGGTTCTGGGTCAGACGCTTGAAGATGCCAATGGCACAACACATCGGATGGCGGGTCTGCTCGGTCACGAAACCAGTTTCGCAAAGCGGAAAATGAACCTCGGCTATCGGGAGGCGACCCTACAAACGGACTGTGCTTTGGGCAAGAAAGGTGCAGTTTTCCGGGGTCACGAATTTCACTATGCCCGCGTGACGAATGCTGGAACAGATCATCCTCTGGCAAGGCTCCGGGACGGCAATGGCAACGATCTGGGGCTGGCAGGCGGGTATCGCGGGTACGTGTCAGGCTCATTTTTTCACGTCATGGCATGCAGGGACAGGGACGCGGCATGAGCAATACGGACGACAACGCCCGACATCGGGAAAAAATGCAGAAACGCAAGGACGTGCAGGACCAGGAAGTTGCATCCAAGACCGTAGAAAAGGGCGTTCTGGCTGTTCACACCGGGCCCGGAAAAGGCAAATCCACAGCGGCTTTCGGCCTCGCTCTGAGGGCTTTGGGTCATGGCAAGCGGGTGGTTGTGGTGCAGTTTATCAAGGGGGCCTGGGTCACGGGGGAGCGCGCTGCTCTGGAGCGGTTTAATGACTTGCTTGAGTGGCACACCATGGGCGAAGGCTTCACCTGGGAGACGCAGGATCGCTCAAGAGACGTCGCAGCCTGCGAGCGGGCCTGGGAGGTAGCGAAGGCTGCCCTTGCGCGGGACGATGTTGGTCTGGTGGTTCTGGACGAACTGAATATTGCCCTGCGTTATGACTACCTGCCGCTCCAGCAGGTTCTGGCTGATCTCAAAAACCGACCCGCCATGCAACACGTCGTGATTACAGGTCGTAACGCCAAGCCTGCTTTGATAGAGGCTGCGGATCTGGTGACGGAAATGACGTTGGTGAAGCATCATTTCAGTGCAGGTGTTAAGGCGCAGGCCGGGTTCGAATTCTGATGGAAGCCCCATCGAAGACACGGGCTCTCATGTTTCAGGGAACCGGTTCCAGCGTTGGAAAATCAGTTCTGGTTGCGGGTATTGCCCGTGCTTTGACGCGGCGTGGCCTCGCGGTGAGACCCTTCAAGCCCCAGAACATGTCCAATAATGCCGCCGTAACACACGACGGGGGCGAAATCGGTCGCGCGCAGGCTCTTCAGGCCCGGGCCTGCGGCGTCGTGCCAACTGTCGATATGAACCCTGTTCTGCTGAAACCGCAGAGCGAGACCGGCTCACAACTGGTCGTCTGCGGAAAGGTCCAGGGAACCGTTCGCGCACGGGAATATCAGGACGTCAAGAAAGCCCTCATGCCCGAAGTTCTGGGCGCTTTTCGAAGACTGGCAGCGGACGCGGATATTGTTCTGATCGAAGGGGCGGGATCTGCGTCAGAAGTGAACCTCCGGGCCAACGATATTGCCAATATGGGCTTTGCTGAGGCGGCGAACGTCAATGTCGTTCTGATTGGCGATATTGACCGTGGCGGTGTGATTGCCAGCCTCGTGGGCACCAAAGCTGTTCTGACGGACGCGGACGCCGCCCGCATCAAGGGGTTTATCGTCAACAGAATGAGGGGAGACGCCTCGCTGTTCTCAGCCGGAATGGCTGTTATTGCAGATCAGACAGGCTGGTCTCCCCTTGGGCTTGTCACACATCTGGCGCGTGTGGGAGATCTGCCCGCAGAAGATGCCTCAGATCTCACTGCCAGCGCCAATGTCTCCGATGGCCTTAGGATTGTCGTGCCGCATCTGCCGACAATTGCCAATTTTGACGATCTTGATCCTTTGAAATCGGATCCGGGCGTTTCTCTGGACATTATCCCTCCCGGTCGCCCTTTACCCATCTGTGATCTCGTGATCCTCCCAGGATCTAAAGCGACCATTTCTGACCTGAGAGCTTTCAGGGAACAGGGATGGGATATTGACCTCAAAGCCCATGTTCGCCGGGGAGGGCGGGTCCTTGGTATTTGTGGTGGCTACCAGATGCTTGGCCGGACGATTGAAGATCCCGACGGGATTGAAGGCCCCTGTGGCATGACAGAAGGACTGGGCCTGCTGGACGTGGACACGGTTCTGACGAAGGATAAACGTCTCACAGAAGTGCGCGGAATGCTCCTACCCGAAGGGGTCGCGATGTCCGGATATGAAATTCACATCGGGCGTACAACAGGCCCGGATTGCGACAGACCTTTTGCTGATCTTGAAGGCCAGCCAGATGGTGCTGTTTCTGCCAACGGACAGGTCTGGGGAACGTATCTGCATGGCCTGCTGTCCGTAGGCAAAGCGCGTGCTGCACTTCTCACGCGGCTCGGCGTGCCGGTAAACCCTTTGGAGGATCAGGAAGAACGTGTTGAAGCGGCGCTGGATGAATGGGCAGATCATCTGGAGACGTGTCTGGATCTGGATGCGCTTTTATCGTTAGCTCAACCCGTCTGATACTCTTCAGAAGCAGACCATTAAAGTCAGGCCAACAAGCACCAAGCCTTGAATAATACACGCCCGACGATAAAGCCGCAGCGCCCTTGCAAGGTCGTCCTGTGTGGCTTCGGACCGCCCATTGCCCATCCAGTAATCCTCAACTGTCACACCGCCATAAACGCGGGGACCGGCGAGTTTGAGCCCTAGCGCGCCTGCCATTGCAGCTTCCGGCCAACCTGCATTGGGCGAGCGGTGATGGCGAGCATCCCGCCTGACAGCACGGAAAGCCCCGGACGGGCTGGCACCGCGCATCGTCATCGCTCCAAGAATAATCCAAAGCGCAGACAGGCGTGAAGCAGGGAGGTTGACCAGGTCATCCAGCTTTGCAGAGGCCCAACCGAATGCGGCATGACGGGGCGTAAGGTGACCGATCATGCTGTCAGCCGTATTGATGGATTTATAAGCAGTAACCCCGGGGAGGCCACCAAGAGCCGTCCAGAACAGAGGGGCGACAATCCCGTCCGAAAAATTTTCAGCCAGACTCTCGATGGCGGCCCTGACCACACCGGCTTCGTCCAGTTGCTCCGGGTCACGCCCCACAATCATGGAAACAGCTTTTCTGCCTCCTGAGAGGCCGTTGGGTTCAAACCCATCGAGAACAGCGCGCACATGTTCCCAGAGGGATCTCTGAGCGATCAGTGTGCTCGCAGCCAGTCCTTCCAGAATGTGTGTTTGCAGAGGTGTGAAAATCAGCCTCAAAAGCTCGAGGCACAGCACGACGACAATGACCGGAATGAGCGTCAGGACGCCCAGCGCAATAACCCCGTAGAACTTTCGCAGTCCTGAAGTGTCCTTGGGATGGTTGAGCGTGCGGTCCAGTCGGGCGATAAGAGCGCCTACCCACGTCACGGGATGGCCTATCAGACGAAACAGCCAGCTCGGATAGCCAAAAATTACCTCGGCAACGCAGGCGAGACAGGCAACGAACAACGTGTGGGACAGGAAGGAGACGCTCATGGACCTGCATATTTCATCCGGATGTCGTGATCTAGCATGACGTCCTCCCTGCTGAAAAACATGCCAGCCCATGGCGGCCAGATCCGTCAGGTCATGCAGCACTTTCCTGAAGCTCCCAAACCTTTCATCGATCTTTCGACAGGCATCAGTCCCTACGCTTATCCTGTGGATCACGCGGAGATGGGGGATTGGACACGCCTGCCAGAAGCAGAGGAAGAAGAGGCGCTTCGCCAGGTAGCGGCTCAGTCTTACGGTGTTCCGTCTTCCGACATGATTGTTGCCGGGCCAGGGACGCAGATGCTCATCGCGCTTTTGCCGCTGGTGCTGAAAATCAAACATGTCACGATTTTTGGCCCAACATATTCAGGACATGAGCAGTCCTGGCGCAATGCCGGAGCCAGTGTTTCGATTGTGACAGATCTCCAATCGTTTGAAGCTTCAGCCGATCAGCAAGACCATGCCTGTGTGGTCTGCAATCCCAACAATCCGGACGGACGCCATCTTTCTCTCACGCAACTTCGCGCTCTGTTGAACAGATGTGCGAAAGTAGGATCGCGCCTGATTGTGGATGAAGCTTTTGCGGATTTTGAAACCGAAAGTGCTGTTTCGCTCCTCCCTGAGTCTGGGCTGACAGTTCTGCGATCTTTCGGAAAAAGCTTTGGATTGCCGGGCGTGCGACTGGGTTTTCTGGTTGCATCTGACGGCGTGGCAAGTCAGATCCGCACAATGATGGGAGACTGGGCCGTCAGCGCTCCAGCGATTTTCGCAGGCCGTCAGGCGCTGGGTGACACGGCATGGCTTGGTCAGATCAGGGCATCTCTTGAAACGGATAGCGCAAGACTCAATGCCGCTCTGGCAAGGGCTGGACTTGCCGTACACGGGTACACGCGCCTGTTTACTCTGGTCAGATCGGAGCGGGCTTCTGATCTCTGGGCGTTTTTGTGTAAAAAAGGGATCGTTACACGCGCCTTTCCTCAACGACCCATGGATTTAAGATTTGGTTTGCCCGGGAGTGAAATGGGCTGGCAGAGACTTGAAGGTGCCTTGTCCGAATGGGGGATCTGTTCCTCATGAAGCTCTTCTTCTTGCATTGTCATTTCCGGGAATGTTGAAGACGCAAGCGGGTTTGAAGCGCGACAAGCAGAATTCAAGCAGATGCTGAGGTGCTCATGTCCTGACCTTATGGCTGAAAGGTCTAATAAAGGGAAAAAATATGGAAGAAACCGGTTTCGGATGTTCAACATGACGAAACAGTTTCTTCGCTTCCCCAGCCTCGCGCTTATTATGCGAAGGCTCCGGACAGAAACAGCCTAAGAGTTCCGTCTGCGTTTGCCTCCTGAAGAAATCCGTCCTGCAAAACGGCAGTGTTTTGAAAAGCTTTTCACGCTGGCTCCGACAGGCGAGCCAGACCGCAGCGCCCGCAGAGGCGGGGGAGAACATAGCGTCCCAGATCCCTGTCGCAATGTCCCAGCAGATCAGATTCCCTGCCATCAGAGCTGTTCTACCAACCGAAATGTTCTGCGCCCTTTTGCATGGGGTCTGCCGGAGACCCTACAACGTACTTAAAAGAGTGAGCGGATAGCGTGTTTGAAGAGGGATCTCTTAACCGGGACCAGACGTTCCTTCACGGAAGCGTATGAAGGAATGCTCGGGTATGTCGGTTGCAGATCAGAGTATGTATGCAGAAAATCTTGCTGACTTCGAATCAAAGTTGCAGCGCTTATTTGAAGAATGGAAAACCAGGCCGCTTTCTGTTCCGGAAAACCAGTTTCCTGCTGATCTTTTGAAGGCACTTCACGCCATTGGTGCATTTGATGCTCTTTTTTCGGCTGAAGAAAACGGGCTCGGACTATGTCAGACCCCTACAGGGGGTCTGACGCTTGTGACCCTTCTAAGGCGAACAGGCTCTCTGAATCTTGCTCTCGGGCGGTGTCTTGAAGGGCACGTAAATGTTGTTCGTCTCGTGGAACTGTACGGAACGACGTCTCAACGCCATGCCCTGAAGCTTCGCCTGAAAGAAGGCAGTCTGGCTGGCATCTGGGTTACTGATGGGAATCCTGCGGTCACCATCGTAAGGGAAGGGCCTAGTTACAGGCTTTCAGGAATTAAAGGATTTGCCAGTGGCATCAAACAGGTCAGTCTGGCGTTAATAACTGCGACCTCTGAACATGGTGATGCAGTCATGGCGCTTGTCCCTACAACTCGTAGCGAACGTCAACGACCTGGACCCGGAACACTCACCGGCATGCAGGCCAGTGGAACAGGGGGCTATGACTTTACCGGTCTCCAGCTTTCGCCTGAGGATCTTCTTGGCTCAGCAGGTGACTATCTGCGGCAGCCCGAGTTTTCTGCGGGCTCGTGGAGAGGGTCGGCAGTCGCTCTGGGAGGGATAGACCGGCTGGTGGACCTGCTCAGGCAAGAGCTCCTGGCTCGAGGGCGAGCTGATAATCCGCATCAACTCGCCCGGATCGGAGAAGCGCTTATTCTTCAGAAGACAGCGTCCATGTGGGTCAAAGAAGCTGCTCAAGCTGCGTATTCCACTCATATGAAATCAGAAGATGTGACCTCAGTCGTCAATCTGGCCCGACTGGCTGTTGAGCGTGCGGCTCTGGATCTGATCACACTTGTCCAAAGAAGTCTGGGTGTGTCGGCATTCATAAAGGGCAATGCTGTAGAACAGGTCATGAGGGATCTGGCGACCTATTTGAGGCAACCCGCGCCTGACGAGGCTCTGACTGAAGCAGCCTCATGGTTTGTTCATCACGACTGGCCGAAGACAGTTCCATGAATATTCAGGAAACTCTGGAAAAATTTGCAAGTTTTCCGGTCGCGTCCTTTGATACAATCGCTCCGGGTACTTCTCTCGTTCTGGCACCCCATCCTGATGACGAAAGCCTTGGGTGTGGGGGATTTATGGCTACGGCAGTAGCACAGGGGCGCCCACCCATCGTTGTGATCGTTTCGGACGGCTCAGCGTCTCATCCGGGGTCCCGTGTATGGCCACCTGATCGGCTGGCACGACAGAGGCAGGAAGAAAGCATCCATGCGGCGTCGCTTCTAGGCCTTTCGTCTGACCGACTGATATTCATGGGCCTTCAAGACACGAAAGTTCCGACAGAAGGAACGGCCTTTAATTCTACTGTCGATGATTTGTGTAGTCTTTTGTCCCATCATCGTTGCGAAAACCTGCTGGTCCCCTGGCGATATGATCCTCACTGTGACCATGAGGCTGTCTGGTTCATGGGGCTTGCGCTAAAAGCCTTGAATCCGGAACTCAGGGTTCTGGCATATCCTGTCTGGGGGCTGACACTTCCACCCGAAATGGACATTCCAGAAGATGTTCCTACAGGCTGGCACCTGAATGTTCAGCCTTGTCTGAGACAGAAACGACAGGCCATTAAGGCGCATCGAAGCCAGAGAGGGTTGGTCGTGAAAGACGATCCGGACGGCTTTGTTTTGCCTGACCATCTACTGGAAAAAATGCTGCAACCCTATGAAATCTTTATCGATCATGAGCAATGAAACATGGAAAGCTGATATTTTCGAGAGCCTGTTTCAGCAGCATCCTGATCCCTGGAGCTTCGAGAGCAGCCTGTATGAACAGAAGAAGCTCAGCAGAGTCTTGGAATGCCTGCCGTCGTCTCCCGTTTCATTCGCCACAGAGCTCGGATGTGCAATCGGGGTTGGCACACTGGCTCTGGCACAGCGTTATCAGCGCGTACTGGCAGTGGATGCTTCGGAAACTGCTCTTGCGATGGCGCGACAGCGCTGTCAGGAACACACAGGTGTCAGGTTTATCAAAGCATTCCTGCCGGCCGATTACCCCGCCACCGACGCGGATGGGTCTGATCTCATCCTTATCTCTGAAATCCTGTATTTTCTGAGCCCTGTAGATATTCATACTCTTGCAGCCAAGGTTACTGAAAGTCTGGTGCCGGAAGGATGTATTCTGATCGTTAACTGGACCGGTCCCACTGATACACCCTGTACCGGCGATGAAGCGGCTGAGAATTTTATCCTGGCATGTCAAGAACATTACTGGCTGCCTGATATGGCCGAACGAAATGAGGGGTATCGAATTGACAGGCTGGCTTTTGTAAAAAATCATCGGGGAAAGAACGCTTAGTGTGTCTGAGATAGTCTAGAACACGCTGGGCCCGTGCAAAGTGCTTTGATAACTCATTTCGGGGTATTCGTACCGAATTTAAGTCAGACGCAGAATATTCCAAGGTATTTGCCAGATTTAGATGATTATACAGAGAGCCTCGCCGGATACGGAGAAGCCGCCGGGAAACAGGCTCGAAAATTTCGTCTATATATTCATCCTGGGCAAGAACCCGCCGTGCCAAAGTTTCGGCCATCCCTCCTTTAGCTCGCCCGGTCAGGCGCGCTGAAACATAAACGATAACTTCGGGCGCATGCCGAACAGGAACGCCATGCCTGCGTAATGCCTGATAAAACTGCCGATCTTCTCCGGTAGGAACACACGGAATTCCGCCAACCTTGCGCCATGCCTGATGCGTCACTGCAATGCTGGCGCCGGAGTGTTCCAGATGGCGCGGCCAAGGATCATGAGGTTCCGGATGGATCAGGAGGGTAATTTGTTCAAGAAGAGCGCCATAGGCCTGCTCTGCCCTTTCATCCTCATGGAGGTGAAAAGGAATTTTTCGGGCTTCTGAAGGAAGAAGCAACGCTCTGCCGAACACGGCTTCGACAGGGTATCGTGCAAAAACGTCCAGTGTCCGGTTTACCCAGTCTTCAGCGGCTTCGCTATCAGCATCCGTGGTGAATAAAAGAGCATCCGGCGAGGCACCCTGTGCCGCAAATGCCATAGCGTCACGCCGCGCGCTACCTGCGCTGGCCAGAGTTTCGGGATAGACTATCCTGACCATCTCCAGTTCAAACGGAAGTACGTTGATGAGAGAGTGTGCCTGATCATAGGTCTGATCAGTCGTATTATTGATCCAGAGTACAACCTTGTCAGGAAGGGTGTTCTGACGTGCAAGCGCCAAAAGGCAGGGTATGATGTGCTCTTCCTCGTTACATACAGGAATGGCAATGATGACTTGCCTTCCCGAAGTGATGAAATGGTTATGTTCACTCATCGCGAGAAGCCATCGCCCTGACGCTATACAGCAAAGTTGTTCTCAATTTGTCGGGTTTTCAGGCGCATCTGGAAGCTTCGGCGGCTGATCAGGTTCAGGAGCCGGGGCGCCTTTCTCAGGAGGGTACCTTTTGTCCGGTTCTTCCTCTTCCGGTGGTTCATCTATGATCGGACTTTTATCCGGATAAGGGTCAAAGGGCTCATACTCATCGGAAGATCCGGGAGCTTTTGCAGGATTTTTTGGGAGTGTGTCGCGTGGGAAAGCCATGATCGCCTCCATTGGTAAGTCTATTCAAAGGTTAAATAGACTAAGAGTTCGCATCACGTTTAAAAGATAAACACGACCTTGTAATTTCAGGTGTCACAATCAGAACTTGACGCTGGCGAACAAACAGGCGTCTTCACTGGTGCATTTTATGTAATCGTCGCTCCGGCCGCAGGCATACGGCGCAGACACAAAGCGGAATGTTGCATCGGTAAAAATAGCCACCCGGTTGCTAACTTGCGTAGCTGTTCAGTCCTTGGAATGCGTGGGGTGATAGGGGGGCATAAGGACAAAGGATCGCTTTTCCGTAGAAACAAGCGTGGCTGCATGCATGAAGCTGCAGGCGGCCACGGTGGTGCAATTTTAAGAAACTGCCTCTACTTTTGACGAAAAGGCCTCAAGCCCGCTGCGTCAGGAATACCTCTTGGACAAAAGGTTCAGACCTTACATTTTGGGTCAGAGGTCTCGGAAGACCTCATTTTTTCTGAGTACCAGATCTATAGTGTGTGTAAGGCCGTCATCTTTCATGTAAATCGGCTCTGTCAAAGACACTGGCTTCCCGTCCGGCATCATGGAAATTACTCCCTGACAGATACGATCAGGATTTTCTATCCGGATATGATATTCAGACGTCTTCCAGCGCAGTCGGACTTCATAGGAGGGCCATTCTGAAGGAATACAGGGGGTCAGGAATAACCTGTCTTCTTCAACATGCATCCCCAGCAGCGTCTCAACACCAACGCGTTGCATCCATCCTGCCGATCCCGTGTACCAGGACCACCCTCCACGACCAACATGCGGACTGGAGGAATATACGTCAGCAACAACGGCATAGGGTTCGACTTTGTAGCGATCAGCTGCGTCTTTGTCTCGTGAATGATGAACGGGATTAAGAGTTGAAAACATCGCATGCGCCGCATCACCATCTCCAAGAAGGGCCGTTGCCATAACTGTCCACAGAGCTGCGTGCGTATACTGACCACCATTTTCCCGAATACCCGGCGGATAGCCCCGAATATAGCCCGGGTCAGGCTCTGAGGTATCAAAAGGTGGGGTCAGAACCATGATAATCTCCCGGTCCAGGTCAACAAGCTGCTCCTGAACGGCCTGCATGGCCTGCCTTGCTCGCTCGGAAGATCCTGCTCCTGAAATCACGGCCCAGGATTGAGCTATAGCGTCAATTCGACCCTCCCTGTTGGCACTACTGCCCAGGGGGCTACCGTCATCAAAATATGCACGTCGGTACCAGGAGCCATCCCAAGCGGCCTCCAGCGCGCTTTCAAGCTCCTTCATGATCCGTGTCCACTTCACGACGTGTTCTGTATCCTGTCGAGCCTGTGCGAGTGGCAGAAATGCTGACAATGTGGCGTGCAAGAACCATCCGAGCCAGACACTTTCCCCGTGTCCTGCTTCGCCCACACGGTTCATCCCGTCATTCCAGTCGCCGGTTCCCATCAGCGGAAGACCATGAAGTCCTCTCTGCAGGCTGTGATCGAGGGCAAGGACACAGTGAACATAGAGAGAAGCCGTTCTATCCGTTACCTCAGGCTGGAGGAAACGCTCATGCTCCCCGTCCGCCAGAAGCGCTGCCTCCAGGAACGGAATTTCTTCATCCAGAACGGTCGTGTCACCACTGACGCGAACGTAGTGTGCGACTGTGTAGGCAAGCCAGGCGCAATCATCAGAAATCCTTGTGCGGACACCGTTACCTTTTTGAGGGAGCCACCAGTGTTGAACGTCTCCCTCTGGAAACTGTCGGGATGCTGCCCGAAGAAGATGCTCCCGCACCAGTTGAGGAGCCGCCAGGACGAGCGACATTCCATCTTGAAGCTGGTCACGAAATCCGTATGCCCCGCTAGCCTGATAAAAGCCTGCCCGTGACCAGATGCGGCTGGAAAGGGACTGATACAGTAACCACCCATTCAGCATGATATCCATGGCACGATCAGGTGTGCGGACCTGAACGACCCCTGTTATCGTGTCCCATCTGCGATGAACTTCCTCCAGAACCGCATCCAGATCTGCGCTTCTGTACCGCCGAACAATCTGACGGGCATGTTCTGAATTTTGACCCTGACCTAATAGAAAGACAATTTCGGTACTCTCTCCGGGTTCAAGTGTAATGACAGTCTGCAAGGCTGCACACGGGTCAATTCCAGCTCCGATGATGCCTTCCAGCGGTCCTCCATGGACAATGGCTCTGGGAGCAGAAAGGGTGCCATTTCGACCAAGGAATGTGCGTCTGTCATCCGTGCTGGAAGTCTGCTGACTGGCCAGATCCGCAAATGCGACCCGTTCGCCAAACGTCTCGCCCCACTTGTTCCTGACAAACAGGGCGCCCGTGTCAGTATCCTGTTCTGTGAAAACAAAAGGTGCGGTCGTACTGCGAGACTGCCCCAACACCCATTCCGTATAGGTTGTGACTCTCAAAGTCCTGGGCCGAGAGGATGTGTTGGTCAGTTTCAGTCTGGAAATTTTTACCGGATCTTCAAGCGGGACATATTGCAGCAGGGTCGAGGCAATATCGTTGGCATGCCGATCAAACTGGCTGTATCCGCGCCCATGTCGGCAAATATAGACAGCATTGTCATCGGGGCAAACCGCTGCCAGAGGGGACCAGAACTGCCGCCTTTCCTCGTCGCACAGATAAAAGGCCTCGCCAGTCGGGTTAACAACCGGGTCGTTAGACCATGGCGTCAGCTGGTTTTCCTTGCTGTTTTCCGCCCATGTGTAACTGCTGCCTTCTGCAGAGACCTGAAAGCCAAAATGGGGATTGGAAATAACGTTGATCCACGGGGCAGGGGGGCGAATTTTCCCACGGAGGATGACGGCATATTCTCTCCCGTCAGATGTAAAGCCTCCATATCCATTTGGCAGCTCAAGCTGAGGTATTGCGGGATTTTCCTGCGGCCCACGGTAAACCTGGGAGGACCGTATGGCAGCCTGTGCAACTTGCGCGTACCGCCTCATTTCAATGTGGGTGAGCTGATGTTGCAGGTTTCCTCCCTTACCTGTCAGCACGACATAAGACACAGAGAACAGAAGCTCCCTGACTGTTTCTGACATGAGGTTTCCCCGCAGAAGACGAACAGTACCCGCCTGTCCGGAAGAACGAACGAGAGCTTCCAGCGCGTGTTGAAGATCCTGCGCATACGACGTCGGATGGTCATTCAGAATGACGAGGTCGAAAGCCAGCCCTTTATAATTCAGGTAGTCATGTGCCGTGAGAACGGTTCGCGCGAGGTCGAAATCCTCATTTTCAGTAATGACCAATAACAGGATTGGCAAATCGCCAGAAACCCCCTGACCCCATAAATCTGCCTGTTTGCCGGCGCCTCGTTTGATGCGGGCAGCAGACGAACGCAGAGTGGCGCCAGGAAACAGAAGATAACCCGCAAGTTGCTGAAACAGGTCCGCCTGCACAGGCTGGATGTCGAGGTGCCGTAAATGAACCTGAGCATGCGTCCAGGCGAGGGTCAGGGCACGATCGAGATCGGCTTCACTCTGGTGACGTTCGATGCTCTGGATGAGCGCTTCGCGTGTTGAAGCAACAATCGTCCAGAATGAAACATGCCGAGCGGATCGCGCAGGAACCGTTAGCGTACACCGAGCAGAGAAAACTGGATCCAGCACTGTTCCGGTTGATCCGGAAAGTGGGCCACTTTCGATGACTGCAATTGGCTCGCGTAAATCTCGTCCACGGCCAATAAATCGGGCACGATCTGTCTCAATGGAAAGATCGTTGCCGCCAACCACCAGATGGGCTGCCCAGATCTCTGCATCAGACGGATTTCTTTTCCGCCGCGTTGCAACGATTGCTCTATAGGACGAGAGATACTCCGTTTGAACAAACATCTTGGCGAAAGCAGGGTGGCTGATGTCCATACCCGGTGGGCACAATGCAAGTTCTACATAAGAAGTTACATTGACCTCGACTGTTGACGGGCTGGAATTCCGAACGGAAATACGACGAAGTTCTGCGTCGTCTTCGGCTGAAACCAGAACTTCCATTGTCGTCGTTAGCTTGTTGTCCTGACGTGTATAGGTTGCACGATCTTCCCTGAACTCAACATCGTAGCTTTCAGCTTTGGTCCCGGATGGCTGGTATCCTGCCGTCCAGAACTGACTGTTTCCTTGCGTCTGAAGGTAAATGTAAGTCCCCCAGTTATCGAGAGTAGAGTCCTGCCTCCATCGCGTGACAGCCTGAGTACCCCATTTGCTGTATCCGGAGGCGGCGGCCGTCAGCATTACGCTGTATCGCCCATTTGAAAGAAGATGAGTGACAGGAGCGTCTGTGTCGGCTGTACGCAGGTGACGGCCACCCGACTGCGACTGTACAGTCAACGCTGCAGGCGCAAACTCTTCTTCTTTCAAAGGTGTTGTAATGGCTCCACCTGTTGGTGCGCGCTCCTGCAGAAGAAGTTCCGCTGCCCCGATAATGGGCTCCGCGTGAAAGCGCGTTCGCATAAGGCCTTTCAGGACCGTATCAGCTATCGCGAGAATGGACATGCCCTGATGGTGGGCCATGTAGGAATGAATAACCGAGACGGTCTGTTTGGGCTGCAGGCGTGCTTTCGTGTAGTCCAGCGCTTCATAAAATCCGTAAGTTCCCTGAGCACCGGCTTCCTGCAGGGCCCGGAAATTCTCCGTGGCCTGGTGTGCATCAACCATCGTAGCCAAGGCAGTCGCATAAGGCGCAATGACAAGATTCTGCGCCAGCCCGCGTTTCATTCCCAGGCCTGGGACACCAAAATCGGAATATTGATAATTATAGTCCAGATCCCGGGCACTATAGGCAGATTCCGAAATGCCCCAGGGTACACCGCAGAACTGGCCGTATTCAATCTGACGACGGACAATCTGACGGCTGGTCTCTTCAAGAAGACTGTCGAATGGAGCAGCCATGATCAGGGATGGCATAAGATACTCGAACATGGACCCCGACCACGAGACCAGGGCTTCTCCATGAGCGACTGCGGCAAGGGGCCTTCCCAAACGAAACCATTCCCACGCTGGGATGTCGCCTTTTGCAATGGCAAAAAAGACAGCAAGTCTGGCCTCTGAAGCCAGCAGGTCGTAGCAATTGTTGTCGAGAGTGCCTTCATTCACAACAAACCCGATCGAAAGTAGTTTCCGCTCGGAATTTCTGAGAAAACCAAACTCCATTTCCAGAGCCATGGTTCTTGCGATTTTTGCAATTCTATGGAGTTCTTCATGCAGTAAAGGGTTATTTTCGAGATCCTTTCGTTCACTCTGAATGCAGCTCTGCGCAGCATGCAGCCAGAAAAGAAGGTTCTCGGCTCCTGTAGCGGACGTGCCTTTTCCAACACTTCCTGCCATGGCCCGTCTTTGCAGAAGATGCGCCAGTTCTTCTGCCTGACTGACGAGTATCTGGACTCTGTATGCAAGCGTGATCTGACTGGCATGACCCTCCTTCATGTCCTGAAGAAGGGTTTCCATGAGTTGCGCGAGTTCGGATGACCGGAAGATCCCGCTCTCCGATGTTGCTTCTTCAAGCGCCAGGTTCAGAGCATCCTGTACACCTTCACGCCAGGTGTCAGACTTTCTTCCTTTCTGAACCCACTCATCGCAGGCACCTGCCAGCGCAATCAGATGGCCAGCGAGATTGCCGCTATCTACTGTCGAAACATAAATGGGGGAGAGCGGAGAAAGGTCAGTAGTATTATACCAGTTATAAAAATGCCCTCTGAAACGTGGAAGCTGTAGCATTGTCCCAAGGGTCGCACTCAGCCGGGACGTCGCGTCTACCACCCCAATCCACCCGAAATCGCATGCTGCAACAACGGACAGAAGGTAAAGTCCCATGTTGGTGGGGGAGGTTCGGTGCGCGACAAGCGGGGAAGGGGTCTCCTGAAAATTATCCGGCGGAAGCATGTGATCCGCGGCAGTGACGAATGTCTCAAAATAGCGCCATGTCCGCCGCGCCTGCATGCGCATGAAAGCCGTTTCGGCCTCCGTAGCCTCAAGCCTACGAGCAGATGCACGATACTGGCTGGCCATCCATGCGATCGCCGGTGAGAGGCACCAGGCCAGAGCAAAAGGAAGAATGACGATCCAGACCCAGGGAGCGGCCACGAACATGACGCCTACGGCCAGAAGACCAGTCAGGACGGCTCCGCTCATCTGACGGAAATATCCCTGAATCTGCTCGCGAGGCGCTTCTGCCGCCTGAGCAGCCGTCACCCATTGAAGAAGGTGCTTCCGTGTAATGAAAACACGGCCCAGTGTTCGAACAATCGCATCGCCCATCAGGCAGGCCTGATCAGCCAGAAACGCAAAGCACAGGGCTGTCGTCAGAACAGTACGTTTGAGATCAACTGTCAGAAGAGAGAAATAGCTGCGAAATGTTTCCCCTCGTCTGCGCCTGATAATATCGACCATAAGGGGCAGGGCTGCCGGAATAACGAGCGTCGACACAATGCAGAGGCTCCAGACAGCTGCGTTATGAAGCCCAAGAAACCAGCCCGCAAAAAGAGCCCCTACAGCCATGGGGGCTGCGAGACTGCGGCGGAGATTATCCAGCATCTTCCAGCGCGCAATGCCTGTAAGGGGGCGAGTTTTTATTCCAATGGTCGGTAAGTACCCCATCCATGAGAATATCCACGGAAGAAGCTGCCAATCTCCACGAACCCAGCGATTGAGACGCGTCACAGAAACCAGATAATCTGTGGGATATTCCTCAATGACCTCGATATCAGTCACCAGGCCGGCTCGGGCAAAAACGCCTTCAAAAAGATCGTGGCTGAGAAGCGTCCCATCCGGCACCCGGCCAGATAATGCCGCCTCGAACGTGTCAATTTCGTAGATGCCTTTGCCTGCAAAAGATCCCTCGGCAAACATGTCCTGATACAGATCAGATACAGCGGCTGTGTAGGGTTCTATTCCATTGGGACTTGAGAACACCCTTTGGAACAGAGTACTTTGGCGCGCTTCAGGCAATGACGGTGTTACACGAGGTTGGAGAACCGCATACCCTTCCGTAACGCGTCCTTCTTCTGGATCGAAACGGGCATTATTGAGTGGATGAGCGATCTTTCCGACCAAACGTCTGACAACCTCGTGTGGAACACGGGTATCAGCATCCACCGTCACGACATACCGGACATCCTGTGGAATGATTTGCTCGGGGAAATTTAGGAAACTGGTGTCTGCTGCGCCTCGAAGAAGGCGGTTCAATTCGTGCAATTTACCGCGTTTACGCTCCCACCCGATCCATTTTTCCTCGCTTGTGCTCCATTGACGCCTCCGATGAAGAAGAAGAAATCTGGTACCAGCAGAGCCTGCCCCATAAGTCTGGTTCAGACGTGTAATTTCTCGCAGGACAATATCAAGAAGATCCTGGTCACCTTTTCGATGTTCTGTAGAAGAGTCTGTCCAGTCTGTCAGAAGTGCGAAATAGATCTCCCCATCTCGGCTAGAGAGATAATGTTTTTCAAGGCGGCTTACCATCTCAACAATGGAGGACCGCTTTGTCAGAAGAGTTGGGACAACAACCATGGTGCGGAGATGCCCCGGCACGCCGTTCTTGAGCTCGAGTGCGGGAAGTTCCGATACTCTGATAACCCACATCAAAAAGCGGTTCATACCAGCAACCACAGCGTCCGTGGCTGGAATAAATCCCAGCAAAATCAGGATGACAGCGGCATGTCCTGAGAGATTTCCGCTCATAACAGATAAAAAGGCTGATAGTAGCAGAAGGGTTAGTAGCGTAACGCCCAGGCTGTATCCCGTTATGCCAATCCGGCGGCATACCTGTCCAATCTTCACACGCAAAGGTGCATGGAACTTCAACTGTGCCTCGAGCCAGGGGCGCCCTTCTGCCAGAAGATAGTAGCCAGGGTCCGCCCGACGTGGATCAAAAGTTGCCTTACCCTTCGATTGTGCAGCAAGAGTCGTCACTTTTTGTGCGATTTCACACTCTGTGTAGCTTGACCCCTTTGCAAGCTCTTCAACAGCTTTACTATATAAATTTCGTGTTGCAGGATCCATGTATTGGAACGCATCATGACTATAAAGTATTTGACTTACAGCGCTTATTTTGTCAATAATACTGTTCCAGTCCAGCGTTGTTGTCAAACGCATACTCGTGATAATATTTCTGATAGTCGCATTTAAACGACTTTGTTCTTGCAGTTCCTCATGAACCAAATGATCGAGGCTAGTTCCCTTTTCTTGCAGAAGTCCTTCCAACCACAAAAAAACCGCGTCTTTCTGGGGATCGCGACCCTTCAAACGATGCGCAAACTGTACAAGAAACGTTGAACCTAGTTTTTCCGTATTTATCTTGGAGAGATTTTTAAGAATTTTTGTATTGCTGGCCTGAATATCTAGCAGCAATGTATTGGCAAGATTATTAGCCTGCTTTTGCTCATGCAGGTTCTGGCAGATTTTGTCTGCTACCCTGCGGAGATTCTCAATCAGAACTATTCTGATCTGGGTAGGGATAGCCCAAAGCTCTCTGATTAATAGAGGCGTACTTTCCTGGTAAGCACTCAAAAACTGGAATATTGTTCTAGTATCAATATGACTGTCTGTATGGGATACAAGAGCCCAGGCTATTTCAAATACTCTCGGGAAGCCTGAAAATGTGCCAGTAGAAATTTCAGGAATATTTTTGTAGGTCTTGGAGGATAAATCAAATTTTACGGCCTGTATCTGCGCATCCATCAGATAGTAGTTATCAATCAGCCATCCTCCTGCGGGTGTAATCTGTTCATTTTTTTCAGATGCTTGAGATAAAATGATATTTGCAGCCAAGAGAACTTTAGCATTATCATTTAGTCGGCTTTGCAAAACGTCATTATACGCACCAATGACGATATCTTTGTGGCTTTTTGCGAGGCTATGGGCGTGCTGTAAAAGTCGATCTTCACTAAAAAGATCAGAGCATATAATCTTTCCGTCATGAAGACGAAACGAATGCGTGGCAATTTTCCTGGAAAAATTGGCCATTTTCTGGGTCCTTCAGGGGGAAATATCACCCGTTTTAGACTGCGTTGTGGAGAGATTTTTCAAACACTCAGCATCAATATATTTATTCGAATAAATGCATTGATGCCGAAAAATTCAGTTAAGAGATAACGTACAGCTAGAGAAAGAGTTACCATTTGCTTGAAAATATTTTTTGAGAAAAGCGAACTTAAAGAAGTTCTTGGTCAGAAGACGTCTCCACGACCTATCCTTTCCAGTTTGAACGTAGAACCGATACAATAAGGTTTATACGTAATTGTTTTTACTGATATATTTTCAGAACAACTTCGAATCATTCTCTTAAATTATAGCTCTTGAGGTGCGTGATCCGGACCTCAAAATGGCTCTGGCTCATTTGCACGGAGCGACCAAGCACCAAATGCCAAGAGATCTGTCTGGTCGTCGATCCTTCTCTGTGCGAAATTATTTCCGGAACAGAAAACGATCGTTAATCCATGCTGCTGCGTCAATAGCCAGGAGAATTGGTTCTAGAATAAAGAGTGCTGCAATCAGGCAGATTAAAATAGTAACACCAAAAGGCATATGGCTTTTCTCCATTTTAAATAGGAAACTTTGACACTCTAAAGCACGTTTGCCACGGTTCCTGCATATATCTGACTGATTTGTGCTCCATGATCACCTCTGAAAAGGGGAATATAATGCGTTATTTTTTACTACTTCTGTTAGGAGCGACGTTCACCCATTTTTGGTTGCGTCGACTCTCCCTCCAACATGTTTCCGTTCTGAAAGCGGCTCAGCCAGCCTTAGGGAAAATATAAGCTTTTTTATCACTAGATCGAGACGTCTCTGCGCCTCACGATTAGGTGCAACATCACGATGCGTATCTCCGTGTTGATGAAGATGTCTTCTCCCATTCTGCTGCGTTATGCTTCCGACAAACGCATCAACCTGAATTGGTACGCACTCTGGTCGATGCCATGGGAGTTTCGGTCTAATGGCTGCAGCATTACCGCGCCCATCACGGGCAACAGAAAATGCCTTGAAAATCTTGGCTCTCGATCTTCACTGGACGTGGAATCATGAAGCTGACCTCCTGTGGCGGAGCATCAATCCGGATCTCTGGGATAGGACACGCAATCCGTGGATTACGTTAACCCGCACATCCAAGTCGGAACTTGCAAAGGCTCTGGCTAACCCGGACACCAAAGCTCTGGTGAAGACCAGTATGGAGGGCCGAAAATATGAACTTGAACGCTCTACCTGGTTTGACCAAAAGTATCCGCATGGCAGCCTCTCGGAAGTCGCTTATTTCAGCATGGAATTCATGCTCAGCGAGGCCCTTCCCATTTATTCGGGCGGTCTCGGCAATGTTGCCGCAGATCAACTGAAAGCGGCCAGCGATCTGGGTGTGCCTGTGGTCGCGGTAGGGCTCCTGTACGCGCAGGGATATTTCCGACAGGAGATTACGCCAGAGGGACTACAAAAAGCCCTGTACCCGTTCAATGATCCGGCTCAGCTTCCCATTCAGCCGGTTCTGACACCCGAAGGCGACTTGTTTCGCCTGTCTGTCCAGACAGCCACAGGCGAAATCTGGTTGAGGGCCTGGAAGGCTGTTGTCGGGCGCGCGACCCTCTACCTTCTGGATACGAACGATCCCGCCAATCCTCCTGCCATCCGGTGCATTACCACCCAACTCTATGGAGGTGATGCAGAGTTGCGGCTGCGCCAGGAAATGGTCCTGGGTATCGGCGGCTGGATGCTCCTGCATACTCTGGGCCATCGACCGGACATCTGCCACCTGAATGAGGGACATGCAGCCTTTGCTGCGCTGGAAAGAGCAAGGTGCCTTGCTGAAGACCTAAACATTCCATTCTCACAGGCACAGGTCATTGCCAGAGCCGGAACTCTGTTCACGACCCATACCGCTGTCCCTGCCGGGTTTGATCTCTTTCCGCCAAAACTCATCGCAAGTCATCTGACGTTCTATTCCGAAACGCGTCTGGGGCTGTCTATTCAGGAGTTTCTGGCCCTTGGCCGGCTCGACCCATCAAACAGGGACGAGTTCTTCAACATGGCCTATCTCGCAGTACGAAGCAGTTGTGCTGTAAATGGCGTCAGTCAGTTGCACGGGGAAGTCAGTCGATCCCTGTTTGCCCCATTGTTTCCACGCTGGCCACAAGCGGAAGTGCCGGTCTCATTCGTGACAAACGGCGTTCATACGCCAACATGGGATTCTGTTGCTGCTGATGACCTCTGGACAAAGGCAGGAGGAAAGGGCCGCTGGGAGGGAACACTAGAAGGCTTGGGAGACGCTATTCGCCAGCTGGATGATGATGTGTTGTGGCAGATGCGATGCACCTCGCGGAATGGTCTGATACAGGCTTTGTCAGAAGAACTCCGGTCCCGGCAATGTACGGTCGGGGAGGAAGGACTATGGTGTTTGCCTAGCCCGGCTCTCAAACCGGATGCCCTGACCATTGGCTTTGCAAGAAGATTTGCGACTTACAAGCGCCCGGACCTGCTTTTGCATGACGAGGACCGTCTGGTCCGTCTGCTGAAAGACACCAACCGCCCCGTCCAGATCATTCTTGCCGGCAAAGCGCATCCGAAAGATATGGAGGGGCAGGCTATGATTACGCGCTGGGTCAATTTCTGCCAGCGTCAGGATATTGTCGGGAAAGTCGTTTTCTTAGCAGATTACGACATGGCTCTTGCCCAGAAGATGGTGCAGGGCGTCGATCTCTGGATCAATACTCCCCGTCGCCCGTGGGAGGCCAGCGGTACTAGCGGGATGAAGGTTCTGGTGAATGGCGGCCTGAACCTGTCGGAGAGGGATGGGTGGTGGGCCGAGGCCTACAGGCCAGAGGTTGGATGGGCATTGGGAGATGGTCTGGAGCATGGCGGCGATCCGGCTTTCGATCACAGTGACGCGCAGGAACTGTATCGTCTGCTGGAAGAACACGTTCTTCCGGAATTTTTCGAGCGAAATGAAAAAGGCATTCCCTGTGCGTGGGTTGCAAAAATCCGGGAGAGCATGGCGCATCTGACCCCCCAGTTTTCTGCCAACCGCACCGTACGTGAGTATACAGAGATCTTCTATCTTCCGTTGTCACAGCGCTACAGGGACCGTCATCTGGGCGTTGGTTCTGGTACTATGGATCTTCACGATTGCCGCAAGAAACTGCTGGAGGGATGGAAAAGTCTCCAGATTGGAGAGGTCGTCATTCCTAACAAGGGGAGCGGCAGAGCGGCTCATGCGTTCATAAATCCGGGGAGGCTCGATCCGGCCTGGCTCGAGGTTCAGTTTTACGCTGAGCCTCTGGAGGGTAGCGTGCGTGTTGTGTCCCTTCGCCGCGCTGAAAATCTTCAGGAAGGGTGGATTGCTTATGAAACGGATGCTGATCTGAGGGGCGAGGCTTCTGATTATACGCTCCGCATTATTCCCGCCACCAACGCTCTGTGTGTTCCTCTCGAAGCGCCTCTTATTCTCTGGCAACGCTAGAAGCAGAGGTTCATGGTGGCTTAAAGGTTATCCGGGGCGGGAGAAAAGAATGATTCGAAATGTTATGCCGGTTCGCCTGACATTCCGTTTTCTGCCAGAGGCATGGCCAGCCATCCGTCACCATGCTGCAATTGCGCCTTGTCTGAAAAACGTCAGGCCACGGCATCGGATCTGGACTTTTTACGACACACCGTCGGCGGACGTGTCTCTCCGTGGTTACGCCTTGTGCACAGGACGTAATGGCCGCCAGTCCGTCCAGAAACTACAACCCGTTTTATGGACGGGGCTGCCGGGCGCTTCGTCCTCCGGATACTGGATCTGGTTCCGGAAGGGGTTACGCCCTGATCCAGACTTACTGAACAATACCCCTTTGGTCGATGTGGACCTTGAAACAGGTCTTTTACCGATTTGCCGGTCGGATTTCTGGGAACTACAGGGACAGCAGAGTACTGGCGACAATATTATCCAGATCACACTTTCGCGTGGGTCTGTGCAGGCGGGAAAGCATTCTGAAACTGTCTGTATGCTGGACTTCGTGCTGAAAGAGGGCCAAGTGGCTTCCCTGTATGAAATGGCAAAAACTCTCGCAGATCTTCCAGTCTGGCTGACGGGGGAAAGTATTCCAATGCAGGGCACCAGACTGGCAAATGCACGGCACCTTCCACTTTCTATAACCAAAGCCAGGTTATCCACCGAGAATGTCACGGTTGGAATGGCATGGACCCTGTTGGTAAGATCCGCCCTGACATCGCTTCTGCTTCATCAGGCATTAACCGAGCGCGGTGATGTTGAGAGCGTGCATCAAATTCGCATGGCGATCCGTCGTTTGCGGACTGTTCTAAGATTCTTCCGCCTGCTTTTACCCAAAAAAGCTTTTCTAAAAGAGGCCGTGACGTTTCAGAAACTTGGACGTAGTCTTGGAGAGGTCAGGGATTGGGATGTTTTTGTAACAGAAATTCTTCCGAATTTTCTTGAGCCGGCAGTTGCAGAACCTTTCAAAATATTTGCCGAAAACAGGAGCCTTGAAGCACGGACGGAGATGCACCAGCGCCTCACAGACCCGTCCGTCACTGCCGCAATTCTGTCGCTTGGGGCCAGTGCTGAAAAGACTGATGATCTCTTTGGTGCAGATGTTTCTTCCTCGTTGCTTGAAGACCACGCGCCGGAATTTCTGGATCGAATGGCACGGAAGGTTCAGCATCGAGGGGCGCACATTTCCCGACTTTCGGACGAGCATCTTCATGACGTTCGTAAAGCACTGAAAGGGCTACGATACAGCGTGGACAATGTCGTAGGGATTTATTCAGGAAAGCGGCTGACTGCCTACATAAAGCATTGCAAGGATCTTCAGGAGGTTTTCGGGCAGTTCAATGATTTTACGATGGCCGAAAGACTTGTCGAGCAGGCTATGAAAGATGCTCCCGATCTTGAAGGGCAGGGGCAAGCGATCCTGGACGCCGCACATCACGCGAAAAAGAAAATCCTGAAGAAGTTGCCCAAGAAGTGGAAAGCTTTTTCGAAAAGTGTGCCGTTCTGGTGCTAGCGAGGTTATTTCCTTCTGTGTGAAGGAAACCCTTCAGGCCTGTCGGTTTTCTGTTTCTAGCAAGTAGCCGCACACTTTTCGTACTTTTAGCACTGCTTGGAGACAGATCATGGCAAAACGCCGGGTTCTTCTGACGATCGTTATCGTTCTTGCTGGCCTTATCATGCTGTTGCTCTGGTCCAGACAAACCGACCCTGGCACCACAGGTCCAGATACGCATACGGAGAAAACTGCTCCGCAGGCGCTGAACATGGTGGCTCCCTATCCATTGAGCCACGTCATATTCGAGCCAGCCTGCAAAGCAGCCTGAAACTCACATCAGAAGTTGGATCTGAGTGTGAACATGAAGTTTCTGGGTTCGCCGTAGTAGTTGTAATAATTGAGGTTGCCGAGGCGCTGATAGTAGCGCGTATTGGCAATATTGTTCAGGGTTGCGGAAAGGGAGAGGTATTTGTTCCACTGGTAACTGGCCTGGACGGACCCGATGATATAACCGCCCTGCGTCACGGTGCGATTAGTTCCGAAAGTACTGGTCTGGGCATTCAGACCACCTCCGATGCTCCAGATATTCTTCTGCGCGCCGCGATAAGGCTCAAAGCGGTAATGCGTCCAGAGCTTCCACAGATGCTTTGGCGAGTTTCCGGCATATGTCAGGCCGGATTGTGCGGCATTCCCGTTATTGACGATCCGATTGTCGTTGAACGTATAGCTGGCATTGATATCCCAGCCTTCCAGTGGCCGCCCAATCAGTTCGGCTTCCGCACCCTGACTGCGGGTCTTGCCAGCGGCAATATAACAGTCGCTCACGTTGCCAGGGCCACAGATGGCATCAAGCGTGTTGTTATAAAGCGCTTCGTTCTTGCGGATGATCCTGTACCCCGACAGTGTCATGCCCAGGTGTTCATGAAAGAATTCGCCTTTGATTCCGCCTTCAAGCTGGTTCCCACGTTCGGGCGGGAGACGGCCAGTCGTATCAAAGGCGGACTGCGGCGAGAACGTGGTTACATAACTCACATAAGCCGTGACGTTCGGCCGCAAATGCAGGACCCCGCCAATATAGGGAATGAGGATTCCATTCTGGTCAATGTCCGTGCTTGTTGAACCGACATACGGGGAGATACGGCGCGTTTTGCTGACATAACCACTGACACGACCACCGAGCAGGAGAGCAAAGCTTGAGACCGGCTTGATCTGCGCCTGCCCGTAAACGCCCCATTGTGTCGAGGGCTCCCAGTAGCGGTTAGTAATGGTGGGTAGCGCCAGAGAGGGCACGGAGCCTGGAGAATTGATGGGAATCCCGGCCAGTGTTGTGACGGTCCGGGAGTTAACGCTGGCTCCCCCCCCTTCATAGACGTAGCGGTTGTAATTGGCGCCCATCATCAAGACATGTTTCTGCCCGAAAAGATGAAGAGGCCCGGTGACATAGGCATCCAGGCCATCATCAGACTCGTTGGTACGAGTGTTGGCTGCCACGAAATTTCCGGTTTTTGCGTTGGCGTTATACGCATTGAGATAGGCGTACTGGAGGGTCGTATCCGCCGTGCGATGCCGGAAACTAACACGTCCGCGCCAACCATGGGAAAACATGTGCTCAAGCTGGGCGACGACTTCCGTCATTGGAACTTCGACCTTGTTCCAGTTGGCACCGATGAAGGTACTGGTAGGTAGTTTCAGATCCGCGCCGTTACTGGCTCTTGGCAGACCAAGATAGCGTGTGGTGTCGTTGGTCTGGGATGTGACGGATACGGTAAGGGTGTCATGATGCGTCAGGTGAACGTCCGTCACGCCATAGATTGTCCAACGGCGGTCGTAGGCTGTGTTGTAGAACTGGTTACGGTCTGTTCCGGCAACCACGAGCCGGGCGGAGACGATTTTGGAGTGCGCAATCGGGCCGCCAACATCAACAGTGGCATGATAGTTGTTCCACGAACCCGCTGAAAACGAGGCATTGCCCTGGAACTCGTCTGTCGGACGCTTGTGTACAAAATTGACACTGCCGCCCGGTGCGCTTGAGCCCTGAAGCATTCCGTCCGGCCCGCGGAGGACTTCAATACGATCGTAAATGGCCAGATCGTACTGCTGGCTGAACGTCAGGCCAGTCATGGCCGGAATACCGTCATACTGTGCCTGCAGGCTAAAACCTCTCGCGCTGTAACCGGCGCTTCCATCACCGTACAGATTGACGTTAACGCCAGCGACCTGTTTCAGGGCGGCATCGACGGTGTTGAGGTTCTGGTCCTTCATCTGCTGGCTACTGAGAACCGAGATGGATTGGGGAACATCCATCGGCTTGAGAAGCATCTTGGTCGTAGAGACAGCCGAGACGGTATAGGTGCCGGTACCGTCCGTTGAGGCGTTCCGATGATGACCTTCAACAAGAAGCTGCTCTATGCTGCTGGGAGTCTGGTTGTCATCCTGATGCTTGGAATTGGAACGCGATGCAGGGAGCGCCTTTTTCCGTCCATCTTCAGACGCCGCCGTCTCGTCAGTCGTAGCGGCAAATGCGCCCGTCCATGACCCGGACAGCAGAATAGCCGTAAATACCGCAGGATAAAGCTTCTTCCGGGGGGACGAGCCCGACAACACAGATTTCATGGAATGGTCTGACCACCTTCAGCGAGAATGAAAGTTCGCGGAAAAGTTATATATGCTTCCGAAACTTTTTTGAGATTGATACGCACTTTCAGAAACTGCAATATCAAAACTAAATATTTTTTCAATGTTAAAACGAAACGATAGGATTTTCCAAGGGTTTCCTGCGAAGTCAGAAACGACAGAAAACCTTTGATATATATACCCTGTAGGGGAATCGTTGGCGCGGGTGTCGTATTAGCGCATCTGGAACTGTTAGTTAACCGGAATGTTGCTATTCGAAACCAAGAAAAATATTGTTATGTTATAACATATATGTTTGACTGTTCTGGAGTTTCGGTTATGTCCTTTGCTCACGGATGGTTCCCCGAGAGGGGATGAAAAGGGAACGCAGTGAAATGCTGTGGCTGCCCCCGCAACTGTAAGTGGTGAGACGTGTCACATAGAGGCTTTTATGCCCGACCACTGAAGCACCTGCTTTGGGAAGGTTCGTGACCTGTCATTGATCCGCGAGCCAGGAGACCTGCCATCGAAAATGGTTACAGACGAGGCGAAAGGGCGGGGTGCACCGGACGCAGTGGGAGGCTCTTTCTCTCACTCATCGTAGTGACGCATTGTTGAGTGAAGTTTGCGTTATCCATGAGGAAAAAGAGTTTTGTCGGTGTTCTGCCTGTTGCGGCACTCACTGTGTTCCAACCGGCATTTGCCCAGACGGAAGACATTCGGAAGGCCGAAACGAAAGCAAGAGAAGAGCATATCACCGCACATGGTCGGTTGCAGTCTCTCAAGGACACGGCGGTGATTGGCGGCCGACTTGGGCTGACAGTCCAGCATAATCCCGCGACCATCAACGTGATCCAGCGGAGTGTCATGGAACAGCGGGGCTATGCTCACGCTGAAGAGGCAGCCGATAGTGCTCCCGGCGTTTCATCAGGCGGCTCTCCCGGAAGCCCGGCTCAGATGATGATGCGCGGATTTAGTGGAAATCAGGTTCTGATCCTTCGGGACGGGATCTATTACGGCCCAACCACGATGGTGAACCGACCACTCAACAGCTTCAATCTGGAAAGCGTTCAGGTTCTCAAGGGCCCGTCATCAGTTCTGTATGGACAGGGCGCCGTGGGTGGCACCGTGGATATGCGCACACGCGATCCTGCGTTCGACGCCCCCCATGCTAACGCGCTTGTGTCCTATGGCAGCTTCAATACATGGAATGCAGGCGTTGGGGGCTCTATCCCGATTAACGATACGCTGGCGATCCGCAGTGATTTCAGCCGAACGTCTTCAGATGGATACGTGGCGGGGGCTGATCCGCATAGTAACGACTTTACAACAACGCTGCTCTGGCACCCGTCCAGCAAATTCACAGCCCGCCTTGGCGTGGATTACCTGACGGATCGGCTTTCAACCTATTACGGAACGCCTCTTGTCCCTTTGTCTCAGATGCAGGATAGGGTCGGTGGGCTGCTATCTTCATCCAAGGGGCTTGGGATCAGTCGGTCTTCATTATGGCGATATTACAACGCCAAGGATGCCAAAGCAGGCTCAGTCAACGTAACACCCACACTGCATTTAACGTGGCAACCTACTGTAAATACAGCTTTTCATAACAAGACCTACGCCGTATATGCCAATCGTAGCTGGAACAATGCTGAATCCTACAGCTATATCAATACCCCGGGTCAGACAGATGCCTCTGGAAATACAATCGCTCCGGGGCGTGTAGGTCGTGACCGGTTCTATGTTTACATGAACCAGCATCAGGTTGGAGACACCCTGGACGGGCAGTTCGATTTTCGTGTGTTCGGGATGAAAAATCGCCTCGTTGTTGGTGGGGATGCCTATTACGTGCGGCTGATCCGAAACCGCGGGTTTCCCAGCGCCGATTATGCGGACAGTGTCTCACTGGCTGATCCGGAACGGACGTCTACAGGCAGCTTCACTGGCGAGTATCCCTACACCAAATCACCCACGACGATGGTTGATGCTGGCATTTTCATGGAAGACGTTCTCACGATCCGCGATAACCTTCGAGTTGTCGGGGGCTTCCGGTATGACTGGCTGAAACTGGATCGGCAGAACTATAGACAGAACGGGACCTTCAACGCAGAGACAAGCTTCAAGGGGACCTATCATCCAGCCAATTTCCGGATTGGCCCGGTTTACGACCTGACGGATAACATCAGCCTCTACGGCGTTTACACGACTGCCGAAGACCCGCCAGGTTCCAACATTTTCCTCGTTAACAAGGGCCAGTTCAGCCAGTTGAGCCGCTCTCGACAGGGTGAGATCGGGGCCAAAGGGTCGTTCTGGAAAGGACATCTCACGTCAACGTTGTCCCTCTACGATATCCGACGAACGCGGGTTCTTGTGGCGACCGGGGTTGATACCGTTGCCACGGCGGGGGTGCAGAAGTCGCGCGGGGTCGAATGGCAGGGTGATCTGACGCTCGGTAAGCACTGGAGCCTCTCCGGGAACGTCGCATATACATGGTCCCGGTATGGGTCTTTTTACCCGTCGGCGACGGTTAATGCCTCAGGTAACGAAGTGCCGAACGTCCCTGCGGTGACAGCCAATCTCTGGGGCGTCTGGTCCCGCGTTGCTGACTTGCCTGTCGATCTGGGTGCGGGGATGCGCTATGTCTCAGCCCGTAAAGGAGACTATTCTAACATACTGAGTTTGAAAGATTATACTCTGGTCAATCTTTTCGCTGCCTGGCATGCCTATCGCGGTGTCACAGTGTATGGCCGGATCGACAATGTGGGTAACAAGCACTTCATCCAGTGGGCTGATACCAGCTATCCAAGTGAAGTAATGCTGGGCGCACCGCGCTCCTTCTCAATCAGCCTCCAAGCCGGTTTCTGACAGTGCCTGACGTCATATTACGGGCAGAAGGATTGGGGTATGACGGCGCGCTGGCTCTGGCGGATCTGTCCGTCAGGGCTGGCGAGCATATTGCTGTTATCGGACCAAACGGAGCTGGAAAAAGCACCTTTCTGAAACTTCTGGCAGGCTTGCTGACACCCTCTCATGGGCAGGTTACACTTGCCGGAAAACCATTAAAAAGCTTTTCGCGGCGTGAGATCGCCCGGCAGGTTGCATGGTTATCGCAGAGCGATGACGTAGCCTGTGAGTTTCTGGTCTCCGATTACATTGCGCTTGGGCGTCTCCCGTTCCAGGAAATGGCCACACCTGCTGAGGATAAGGCGGCAATACGAAGTGCCGTCAAACATTGTGGTGTGGGTTCGTTGATAACACGGGTTATGGGAAGCCTCTCAGGCGGGGAGCGCCAGCGTGTCATGCTGGCGCGCTGTCTGGCTCAGACGCCCCGTATCCTGTTGCTGGATGAACCTACAAATCACCTTGACCTCGCAGCAAGATCAGAGCTTCTGGCCCTGTTGCGAACACTTCCCATAACTATTCTGGCTGTCCTGCATGATCTCTCACTTGTTCCTGACTTTGCAGCCAGAACGGTTCTTTTGAGCGATGGCCATCTGACTATGGATGGACTGTCCCAGCAGGTTCTGTTTTCGACAATGTTTGAAGAGACGTTCAGGTTGAAGGTGCATCAAATTACGCTCGACGACGGTCATGCGTCGCTCCTGTTCAGACCAGAAACGTCGTGAAGAATTCCTTATGGGTTATTGTTCTGGGTGCCATTTTGAGCATCCAGAACGCCTTTTCCTATCCAATAACAATCCAGAGTTGCGGCAAGTCTGTGACGATCACCCACAGGCCAACCCATGCTATCATTCATGACGTCAACATGGCAGAAATGGCCTTTGCGCTTCATTTGCAGCCTTTCATGGCAGGTGTGACAGGCATTTCTGGCTGGAACAAGCGCACGCCCGCATTTCAGAAAGAGCTTGGCTCCCTTCCGGAAATCGCCACACATTATCCGACACTTGAGCAGCTTCTGAATGCTGGAACGGATTTCTTCTTTGCAGGCTGGAACTACGGAATGCATGTCGGAGGAGACGTCACGCCAGAGACGCTGGCCGCACAGGGCATTCCAACCCTCGTCCTCTCCGAAAGCTGCATGAGGGTAGGGCAGGCCTCTGCAATTCCCAGTCTGGAGTTACTTTATAAAGATGAAGAGAGTCTGGGACAGGCCTTTGACCGTAGCGTAGAAGCTCAGCACTTGATAAGCGGCTGGAAAAGCCGTGTTCAGGTTGTTCAAAGACGGCTTGCGGGGCATCACCCTGTGCGTGTGTTCCTCTATGATAGCGGCCGGGATCGTCCCTTTACTGCCGGAAAATATGCTCTCGCGACGGAGTTGATCCGTCTGAGTGGAGGACAGAATATTTTTGATGATCTGCAGACAAACTGGGGGTCGTCATCGTGGGAGAGTGCAGCGGTCAGAGACCCTGAAGCTATTCTCATCGTGGATTACGGCAACGGTATCGCGGATAGCTTGAAGTTTCTGCAAAACAATCCTCTTCTGATGGAGAATGCAGCTCTGAAAGCCAATCGGGTTCTGGCTGTGCGCTATGATGAGATGACACCGTCTCCGGCCAACATTGATGCAATCGAAAAAATGTCAGTGTTTCTGCATGCAGAGACCGCCCCGTGATCCAACAGATTAGTGTTTGTGCTGCCATCCTCATGGTCGTGGGGCTGGGTATCCTCGAAACTGTGCTGGGCAGCGCTTCCATGTCCTGGGGCGCATTGAACGCAGGTTTCTGGGCTGGCCCGCACAGTCATGATATTGCCGCTCGCATTATCTGGTCCCTGCGAATACCCAGATTTTTCCTTGCATTCCTGACGGGGGCCACTCTGGCTGGAGCGGGCGCGCTTCTTCAGGCTGCGACCCGAAATCCTCTGGCAGACCCTTTTCTTTTCGGTCTGTCTTCCGGGGCTGCGACGGGAGCTGTCGCAGTCATCGTTTTATGCGGTGACCTGCTTGGCATCTGGACGGCTGCTGTCGGCGCCTCAGTGGGAGGCTTGTTTGCCACAGGTGCACTGCTTCTGCTGATTGTGTTCAGAAGGAAGAAAAACCTTGGTGTGTCAACCGAGCGTGTACTGCTGTCAGGGCTGGCAGTCTCATTTTTCTTTTCAACGCTGACGAACCTCCTGATTTTCTGGGGCGACCGAAATACAGCGCAATCCGTACTATTCTGGACAATGGGAAGTTTCTCAGGAGCCTCCTGGTCAGCGTTGCCAATCGTCGGTCTTGGCTTTCTGCCCGTCGTTTTGTGCGGTCATACCTACCGACGAGAGCTCGATGCCCTGATGGCCGGCGAAGAAACGGCTGCGTCCCTAGGCATCAATATTCAGAAACTCAGGCTATGCGTTCTTGCACTTTGTGCCTTTGGCTGTGCCATGACCGTCGCCCTTTGTGGCCCGATCGGTTTCGTAGGCCTGATTGTGCCACATCTTGTCCGCCCAGTCTGGGGAAGCTCCCTGAAAAGGAACTTCATGCCAGCCATTGTCGCCGGAGGTATGCTAACGGTCATGGCAGATATCCTTAGCCGCTGCGTGCTGCCGTCTCAGGAACTGCCAGTTGGAATTGTTATTTCAGCAATCGGCGCAGCATTTTTGCTGGTTCTGCTACTGCGCCGGTAATGGTCCTCAAAGAGAGACCGTAATCCCGCCATCCACATACAGAACGTGGCCGTTTACGAAGGACGAAGCCTGCGACGCCAGAAAGATACAAGCTCCGGTCAGCTCGTCCAATTGTCCCCATCGCCCGGCAGGCGTCCGCTTTTCCAGCCATTGTGAGAAGTCAGCGTCTTTGACCAAGGCTGCATTCAAAGGAGTATCGAAATACCCTGGCGCAATCGCGTTGCATTGCAGACCGTGCCTTGCCCATTCCGTGGCCATGCCCTTTGTCAGATTACCAACCGCCCCTTTGGTCGCGGTGTACGGCGAGATGTTCGGGCGGGCGAGGACTGTCTGCACGCTCGCGATATTGATGATCTTGCCACTCTTTCGGCCGAGCATATGTTTTGCGACTGCCTGCCCAACATTGAAGATGGAGGTCAGATTTGTCTGGAGAACCTTCTGAAACATTTCCGGCGGAAAATCTTCCAGCGGCGCCCGATGCTGCATTCCAGCATTGTTGACAAGAATATCGATCGGGCCTGTTTCAGCTTCAAAGCGATCAATCGCAGCTTTGACCCCAGCATGATCCGTGACGTCAAAAAGCAGCGTTTTCACCCCACCCAGTTTCTCAGCCGCAATACTGAGTTTTTCTGGATCACGACCACTGAGAACGATGTCGGCTCCGGCTGCCTGAAGGCCTTGCGCGAGACTGAAACCAATGCCCTGAGACGAGCCGGTGATAAGGGCACGGCGGCCGGTCAGATCAAAAAGAGAGGTACTCATTGCAAAATCTTTTCCCTGTCTATGCTCATTAGAGCCGCTGTCAGATGATCAGTGATGCACCGAGGCAGAATGTCAGCCCCAGAACAGCAATGATCGTTTCCAGAACAGACCATGTCTTGATCGTCTGAGGGACGGTCAGACCAAGATATTCCTTCATCTGCCAGAAACCGGCATCGTTCATGGGACCAAAAGCGACGGAACCTGCCCCCGTGGCGATGACCATCAGTTCAGGCGACACACCCTGCGAGTGAGCGAGAATTGGCCCGGCAATGCCAGAAGCCGTACTCATGGCGACAGTGGAGGAACCACAGGCCACACGGACGATCGCTGCCAGAAGCCATGCCAGAATCAGAAGTGGCACATGCGCACTGACGGCGGCATCTGTAATGGCTTTGGATACACCGCTGTCGATCAGTTCACGCCCAAAACCACCGCCCGCACCCACCAGCAGCATGATAAGCGCTGTTGGAGCAAGGCATTCATTCGTGAAGCGCAGGATCGTCTCGCGGGAAAAGCCACGTGCCAGCCCCAGCACATAGAAGGACATGACCGTTGCCAGAAGCAGTGCGATGTCGGTGTTGCCAATGAAGTGCAGGAGTGTGTTGAGCATGCTCTTTGGCGTCGTGAAAAGATCTGCCGCTGATCCGATCAGCATGAGGATGACCGGGCAGGTGATGGTGAGAACCGTGATGGTGAAGCCCGGCAGATCAGCAGGAATTTCACGGCTGACGAACTGAGCTGCCAGCGCATTCGTCTCAGTGATGGGAACGCGTGGGCTGATGAAACGCGCAAAAAGTGGGCCAGCAATAGCAGCGATCGGCGTTCCCAGAAGAACACCCCAGAAAATCGTTGTTCCTGTGTTCGCATGATAGGCGGACAGCGCCAGGAGTGTCGCGGGGTGAGGCGGGATCATCGCATGCGTGACAGATAGCGCTGCTCCCATCGGGAGTGCCACCCGAAGGATGGATGTGTCTGTCCGCGCGGCAAGCACGAATGCCAACGGGAACAGCAGCACGACCCCGACTTCGAAAAAGACCGGTAAACCGACCAGCAGGCCGATCACCATCATGGCCCAGTCAATCCTCTGCCGTCCGGCCCGTTCAGAAATGGTCAGGGCAATCCGGTCCGCACCGCCAGATTCCGCAAGCATTTTTCCAAGCATGGTGCCCAAAGCGATGATCGTTCCCACATGTCCCAGCACATGCCCTGCGCCAGCTTCGAAAGACGCCACAACCTGATTGGGAGGCATTCCGGCACATAAAGCGAGGAGGAGTGAAACGCTAAAGAGAACGATAAAGGGATTCAGACGAAAACGTGCAATAAGGACAACCACGGCAATGATTGCGGCTGTCGCCAGCAGAATGGCAAAGGTTGTTGTCATATGGAACGCAGCCCTGTCAGAACGAGAAAGAGGTTCGGAAACGAGAGTAAAAAACAGCGAAATCAGGTCTCCCGAACATTGCCGGCATCACCCACAGACCCATACGCCCGATCCCTGAAAATTTTGCTGTAAAGTCTGCGTCATGAACGCAGTAGACGTCTGAACACGGGGTTCGCCATTACGGAAAAATGGAAAATAGGAAATATGGAGAGCCGAGTTTCCTCAAACTCTTCCTGCATTTTTCCCATTTGTCTCGTCATTCGAGAAACCCTGGTGATGACAGGATGTTGAACGCAACGTATGCGATCACACGGCGTCAGGATTCTGGCGAAAGGGGCACTATGCCGTAGTCTTGGTTGTTCCATGCTATTTTCACTGCTTCGGCGCCATAGCTTTCAAGGACAAAGACCATGATCCCATTTTCTGTTCTTGATCTGTCGATTATTACCCGGGGTTCTGGTCCACGTGAGGCGTTCCGCCATTCAATTGATTTTGCAAAACGGGCTGAAAGTCTTGGCTTTCACCGATACTGGCTGGCCGAGCATCATGCGATGCCGGGAATTGCGTCTGCTGCCACGGCTGTTCTGATCGGGCAGATCGCAGGGGCAACGACCCGTATCAGGGTAGGGTCGGGCGGGATTATGCTTCCCAACCATTCACCACTGGTGATTGCCGAGCAGTTCGGAACGCTGGAAACGCTGTTTCCCGGCCGGATAGATCTCGGTCTGGGCCGCGCACCCGGAGCAGATCAGAGAACGGCTCGTGCGCTCCGCCGTGATCCTGCTGCGCCTGACCGTTTTCCTGAAGACGTTGTGGAACTGCTTCATTATTTCGAGCCATCCTCTGAAGAAGATACTCATCTTATCCGAGCCGTGCCGGGTGCCGGGCTTCGCGTGCCGGTCTGGATTTTGGGCTCGTCTCTGTTTTCCGCCGTTCTGGCCGCCCAACTGGGGCTTCCATATGCGTTTGCTTCCCACTTTGCCCCGGCACAGATGGAAGAAGCCATTGCCCTCTATCGCTCACGTTTCGAGCCGTCAGAACGATGTGCCAAACCGCATGTAATGCTGACAGTGAATGTCATTGCCGCAGACGAGGAGGCTGAGGGAAAGCGCCTTGCAACGTCGCTTTATCAATACTTCATGGCGCTCAGGCGCGGACGGCCGATTGCGTTTCCGCCACCAGTCAGCAACATACTGTCTCTTTGGTCTGCCGAAGAGCAGATCATGCTGGAGCAGACATTATCTTACACATTTGCGGGCTCAAAGGAGACTGTCTCCGAGCAGATCCAGTCCTTTGCTGTTCGTCATAGGCCTGATGAACTCATGATCGCCGTACCTGTTCATGACCATGACAGCCGGTGCCGCTCGCTAGAGCTGACGGCCAAAATCAAGTCCGGGATTTCAGTCTGAAAGCCGACTTAACTGGCGCGTGATATCCTTCCCGATCTGCATGAACAGATCACGTTGGGCATGGCTCCCACCTATATCCTGAAGGTGAGGGATCGCAGTTTTGAAATATCCCTCAGCAGTGACCGGATCATTGGCCAGGTATGCCTTCAAACCGCGCGCCACCGGAATGCCGACGAGATCCCAGGCTCGCTGATCAGGAAGGTCCCTGCCTGAAAGATTTTCAATGCGCTGGAGCAGATGCTCTCCCTCCGGTCTGCCAGCTTTCAACAAGCCATACAGATACTGCAAACTCAGGAAGGGCTGGCTGACATCGTTCTGCCGCGGAGCAAGCCATTCTGCGAGATCTATCCAACGCTGGCCCACATCGGCTCCTGCAAGTTCAAGCCTCACGAGCAGGGACACAGCCCCCACCTGATCCTGTGAAAAACTGCGTTCTCTGCTCCAGCAGTGCTCATCATAGATCTTGAGCGCGTCTGTTTTCCGCTTCTGAGCCAGATAAAACAGAGCGAGATGCCACCAGAGATGCGTGTACATGAATGACGTCAGGTGTTTCCAACCTGCTGACTGCGCTTCAAGGAACTCAATGCCTTCCTCAATTCGTCCCTGTGTCAAAAAGACATGCGCCAGAGCGTGTTGTGCCCATGGCTCGGATGGGTCCATCTCAAGGGCGCGTTTTGCAGAGCGTTCAGCCGCGTCCAGGTCATGACACTGCTCGAAACCGAAGGCGAGCATTCCATGCAGCGCAGCCACATCTCCGGCCGCCTTCTCGCTGTTCTGGGCGACAGCCAACATATCCGTGAAGCGACCCCGGATAAAATCATGATACTGCCGGAGTTTCAGCGTTACCAGATCACGAGGCCACTGAGACAGGATGGTATCCGTCAGTTCAATAATACGGTCCGGCTCTTCCGCGATGGACGCTTCCAACACAGCGAACAGCAGTTTTTCACGAGGGAGTGCCTGATCACATGAGACCTTTGCCCGGTCTCGATAACGAAGCGCGTCCGCAGGAATATCACCTGTTTCAGACAGCATCCACAGAAGCCCGGCATAAGTATTGGCCAGACAATCGTCGGATTGATCCGCGATGCCAAGGATTTCCACCAGCCTGAGATCATAGCCGAGATAGCCCAGGATGAAGGCATTGATCCCGTGCAGCGTCTTCTCGTTTGTGGTGGAAACTTTGTTACCAAGAACATCCTGACTCATGGGCGCGTATCCTGCTCAAAGGAAAGACGCTGTAGGGCGCTTTCAATAAAGCGGTTCACAATTGCAGGCTGCTCCAGCATGATCTGATGTCCGCAATTGGCAAGGACCTCGAGAGAGCTTTGCGGAATAAGTGCATGAATTTTCTGTATTTCTACGAGTGGAACAATACCGTCTTCCTGCCCGGCCAGAATATGAACCGGTCTGCCAAACTGTCGCAAAATCCTGGTGTCGACGGGCTGTGCTCCTGAACGGATAGCATTAATCATGAAGAGGCTATTACGCTTTGTAGCCTTACGTTCAGTCTTCAAGATGGTCGGATCAACGCCTGGGGCCCACGCCAGAGCTTCAAAGCGCTTTTGCAGGAAGGGTCGCGCAAAGGATGCCAGCCAGAATGGCAGTCGGTCCATCCAGTTGCCGAACATCGGCCCTTTGAGAGAGGGAGCAAGAGACGCAGGCCCGAGAAGGATGAGTTCATCGACAGGAATAATCTGCTCAGCTTGTAGCAGACCCGCAATCCATTCCAGGGTTACGCGGCATCCGAATGAGTGTGCGACGAGGATGCGCTTTGATGAAGGATGAGCTTTCAGTATCGAAGCAAGATCCTGGACGGCATAAGAGCTCAGAAAGGCCTGCTCATGCTGGGAGCGCGCACTGTCGCCATGACCGTAAGCATCCCATGCGACAAGATTGACGTTTTCCTGAGAAAAACGTTCCCATTGGAAACGCCATTGCTGTCGGTTTCCGCCTAACCCGTGAACGAAAAACAGCGTCGTGTCGCTGCCCTTCTCAAGCACAGACAGGGCCAGTCGACGTCCGGGAACACGAAAAAAATCCGTAGCTGCGGAAAAAATATCAGCCATGATCCGCATTTCCCTGTTTTGTGGCAAAACGTTCCTTCCATGTCGGAAGAAATGGCTCTCCCGGCAAGGGCGAGGCTTCATAAACGCCGCGAGCAATGGCACGAGCCGTGACCTGCGTCGCTGCGTGCAGGATTTCCGTCCATATTTCCACAGAAGCCGGGGCTGGCGCGCCCCCCGTTGAGACACCGAAGACCGCATCGCCGTCCTGTGGCAGATGGGCCGGAAATACACCACGTGCGACCCCATCCTGAGCCAGAATGGCAAGACGCTTTGCCTCAGCTTTTGTCAAAATCGCATCGGTAGCGATGACACCGATCGTCGTACCTGCCACATAATTCGGCTTCATACGCAGACGAAGATCGCTCTCTGTCAGCCGTGACGGAAAACCCAAGCCGCCGAATTCATCACCCTGTTCAAAAGGAGCGCTCCAGAAATGTGGTCCGTCGCCAATTGTTGCTGTTCCGACGGCATTGACAACCATTAGAGCAGCAACAGTATGACCTGACGGCGTGATTGTGCTCGCAGACCCCAGCCCCCCTCTCAGAGGCGTGGTGGTCGCCCCGGTTCCGGCCCCGGTAGTACCGAGCGCAAACTGGCCACCTTGCGCGGCTTGAGCGGCCTGATAGCCCAGTTCTGCATAGGGGGAGTACCGGCCCCAGTCTTTGTCGCCGCCATTCACAAGATCAAAAAGGCTTGCCTGAACAACGATGGGGACGCGGACCTGTTTTTCGGGTGTCGGCAAATGTGCGGCCTGTTCCCGCAACCATGCCTGCACGCCCGAAGTCGCATCGAGACCGTAGGTGGAGCCGCCTGACAGAACGATTGCATCAATGCCACTCACAATCATTTCCGGTTCCAGCAACGCATTCTCCCTCAATGCTGGTGCTCCCCCCAGAAAACTCCCGGATGCAATCGCTGGCTGATCGAAGAGTATGGCAGTCACACCCGTTCTCTGGTCAAGGTTCTGGACATTGCCGACGTGTATGCCAGGTACGTCTGTAATGAGATTATTGAGCGGGCGAAGGGTCATTGTTTGCGTCGTTTTCAAAGGCTGGCGGCAATAAGGTCGCGGGTCGTGGACTGTTGAGGGTGATCCAACACTGAAAGAGTGGGGCCGGTTTCCACAATCCTGCCCTCATCAAGAACAGCAACACGATGAGAAATATGGCGGATAACCGCTAGATCATGGCTGACAAAAATGTAGGAAAGACCATGCCGCTCCTGAAGGTCCAACAGCAGGTTCAGGACTACAGCCTGCGTCGAAACATCCAGAGCAGAAACTGCCTCATCCGCGATAATGACCGAGGGGCGCGTCACAAGGGCCCGCGCAATGGCAATCCGCTGCCTCTGCCCACCGGAGAACATCCGCGGATACCGCTCGGCGCCATCCTGTGGAAGGGCCACATCTGCCAGCACCTCAAGAACACGGCGTTCTTTTTCTTCGTTGCTCAGGGCCATCTGATGAAGAGGCTCTTTCACAATCTGCCGTACGGTCTGGCGAGGGTCGAGCGCCCCTTGAGGGTCCTGAAAGATCATCTGGATCTTTGGGCGAATGTCTTTCCTGACCTGACCTGCAGCATCGCGTAGATCCTTGCCTTGAAACAGGATCTCACCATTTTCTGGCTGTGCAAGCCCTGTCAGAATACGGGACAGGGTTGATTTTCCGCTGCCGGAAGAGCCGACAATGCCCAGTGTTTCCTGCTCTGCCACATGAAGGCTGACGTCCTGTAAAACTGTTTTTCTACGGGAACCAAAGACAGAAGATGTGTGTCCGGATACGCTATATTGAATGTTTCTCGCTTCCAGCAGAACGCTCATGGCTGAACGCCTTCAGAAACGTCCACGGGAACAGGAATACGTGTCAGAGGTGGATGATTGGTCCCATGCAGTGACATGCCGAGAAGCGCCCGAGTATAGGGATGTCGAGGTGTATCAAATAGCTGTTCCGTCTCGTTGCTTTCAACAAGGTGGCCCTGCTGAAGAACCAGAACGCGCTGTGCCTGACGTCTGATGACACCAAGATCATGGGAAATCATGAGAATCCCCATTTCATGTTCAACCGCCAGTTCCTGCACAAGATCCATCACCTCTGCCTGTGTCCTGCTATCCAGAGCAGTTGTGAATTCATCAGCGATGAGGAGAGCAGGTTTGCAGGCAATCGCCATTGCAAGAAGAACGCGCTGACGTTGCCCGCCTGACAGTGCGTGCGGATATGACTGTGCCGACACGCCAGCATGGCTCAGACCCACACGATCCAGCAACTGCTGGACATGCGTTGCAATGTCTGGTGACGAAAGCGCCCCGTGAAGTTTGAGCGTATCACCGATCTGTTTGCCGATACGGCGGATCGGGTTGAGCGCTGTCATAGGCTCCTGGAACACCATGGCGATGCGGCGTCCGCGCAGATCACGGAAATCGCGCTCGGGAAGGGCGGCAAGATCCTGCCCTTCGAAAATAATCTGCCCAGAAGTTTTGAAGCCGTCCGGGAGAAGCCTCATCAGAGCGCGGGCCAACGTTGATTTTCCGGAGCCGGACTCACCCGTTACAGCCACGGTCTCGCCAGCGCTTACAGTAAAGGACAGGGGGTGAAGAATGGGTTTCGCCCCAGCCAAAACCGAGAGTTCTCGAACAGAAAGAAGATCTGTCACGGCAGGCGCTCCTCGTTACGAGCAAAGGGGCGTTCAAGAAGATCTCTCAAACCATCTCCAAGAAGGTTGAACCCAAGAACGAGCACCATGACCGTGACACCGGGCACAGCAACCAGAAAGGGATGATCAAAAATGTGAATCTGATAGGATGCCAGAGCCCGCCCCAGATCCGGCTGAGGCGGGGGAGCGCCGAGCCCCAGATAGGACAAACCTGCTTCTGACAGGATCGCCAGAGCCAGAGACGTTGATGCATGAACAATCAGGATCGGCGCGATATTGGGAAGAACATGGCGGATTGTTACCGCGACTGAACCAAAGCCTGCCATTCGTGCGGCTGAGATGTAATCCAGAACAAGAATGGACTGTGCAGCCTGCTTCGTAATGCGGATCTGTGCGGGAATGCCGAACAGGACGATGGCCAGAATCTCGCCTGTCGCGGATGCACCCTGTGCGGTCACAAGCATGGCCGCAATAAGAATAGGGGGAAACGCCAGGCCAAGATCTGTAGCACTCATCACGGCCCAACCTCGCTTGCCACCATTCGCGCCAACAAGACCCAGAATGGTGCCAATAACCGTTGCGAGTACGACGGAAAGCAATGCAATCGCCGTCGTATTGAACGCCCCCGTCAGGACATAGCTGGCAAGGTCTCGTCCAAAAGGGTCAGTTCCCAGAGGATGAGCCAGAGAAGGCGGAGCATAACGGTTCGGGATGTCGATGAATGGGGCGTGACCGCCGTGCCAGATCCAGGCCATCGTTGCAGGAAACAGGCATCCGAGAAGCAGAACGCTTCCGGCAATCAGGCTCTTTGGAGCGCCACGCAAAATCATGCGCTACCTCCTGCCAGACGCGGGTCCAGCCAACGAATGAGGATCGAAAGGAACAGGTTCAACAACAGGACGCCGGCAACAATCAGCATGACAAGGTTCTGCACAACCGGAATGTCTCGCTGATTGACAGCCTCCAGAAGTAGTTTTCCGCAGCCCGGGATGTTGAATACGTTCTCTACGATGATTGAGCCTGTTACGAGAACAGGAAGCTGAATACCAATCAGGGTCAGAACAGGAATGACCGCATTGGGAATTGCAACGCGCCACAGAACCCCCTGTCGACTATAGCCTTGGGCTCGAGCGGTGCGGATGAAGTCCTGTTCCAGTGTATCGATCAGGGACGACCGCATGAACCGGGCAATGATTGCAGCCTGCGGAATGGCGAGGGCGATTGCTGGCAACGTCAGGGCGCGAAGGCCAGAAAAAACGCCATTGTTCCACCCACTGAATCCCCCTGCGGGAAACCAGCGCAGGGTCAGGGAAAAGAGAAGGGTCATCATCATGGCAAGCCAGAAATCCGGAATGGATTTCAGCAGCTGAAGCAGCGCCATCAGTGTCAGGTCCAACCGTTTCCCACGGTTGGTTGCGGCGACGGCTCCCACCGGAAGGCCGATGAGAAGAGCCAGAACGGTGGCAAGCATGATGAGGGGCAGAGTGCTTTGAAAGCGCTCAAGGATCAAACCAGAAATCGGTACGTCATAGACGTAACTCGTTCCTGCATTTCCATGAAGAAGACCAACAATCCAGCGAAAATAGCGGGCGACAGGAGACGCATCGAGCCCGAGTTGGTGATGGAAGGCGGCAATGCTCTCGGGGCTGGCGTTCAGACCCAGCATCACAGTCGCAGGATCTCCAGGAAGCAGGCTGAGGAGAACAAAAACGATCACGCTGGCAATCGCCAGCACGGCAAGCCGTCCGAAAATAGTTTGAGCAAGACCAGTCATTATGGTTCCCAGGAAACATCAGCCATGGGGCATGCGGCGATCTGCTGATCTGTCCACAAGCCTGAAATATGACGGTTCATGACCGTGTCCCGAGGGCGGGAGTACAGGAAAACATTGGGTTCATCCTGTGCAAGCCGGTCCTGCATGGCAACTGACAAACGATGTCGCTCTTCGGGGTTTTCCGTTCCCTCATACCGCTCAAACAAGGCGTGGAACTCAGGACTCCTGTAGTGGAAGTATATGGACTCCCGGTCATAGATACCAATGTCATGCGGCTCGGTATGGGCAATGACTGTCATATCAAAAGCACCTTGCCCAAAAACCCGACCAAGCCAGGTTGGCCATTCAAGAGGTTGCAGCGTCACAATCAGGCCAACCTGCTCGAGATACGCGGCAACGATTTCGCTGGTATCCCGCGCATAGGTGATTGGCGGATAGGAGAGGGTGAGCTGCGTGCCGGGCCGAATACCAGCCTGCTTCAGAAGCACGCTGGCACGTTCGGGATCGTAGGGATAGCGGTCAGGCAGCGCGGCATAATCCGGATCGTTAGGTGCCATATGCGATTGCAGAACCGTGCCGTCACCATCTGCGCCAGCCTGAACGAGAGCTTTACGATCAATGGCGTATGCAATCGCCTGACGGACCCGAATGTCATTGAAAGGCCTGCGCGCGTTATTGAGAGCCAGAATGGCCTTGAACGGAAATGTACCGCGCACAACACGAAGGCCCGGATGGTCAACAAAGCGGCTCAGCACTTCCGGAGCAGGAAAGGACGGATAGGCATCCAGTTCTCCAGCGAGAAGGGCGTTACTCGCCGCCAGAGGATCAGGCATGAACCGAAAAGTGACCGTCTTCAGGATAGGCGCTTTTCCCCAGTAATCCGGATTTCGCGACAGCGTGACATGATCACCTCTTTGCCACTCCTGAAACCGGAAAGGGCCAGTGCCGATTGGATGACTGACGTTTTTATCTGCTGATACCGGTGACAGAATGGAAGCATCATTCCACGCCAACTCATAGGTAAAGCTGCCATGAGGTTTCTTCAGCGTGACATCCACATGGGATGCATTCGGGCAGGCGATATCGGCGATATTCGTGAAGAAACTGCGATCCGGGTTTGTGCTGTCGGCCGCACCTGCGCGAAGAAGCGAAAAACGGACATTCTCACAGGTGAGGGGCGCCCCATCGTGAAAGTGAACATTATCCTGCAAGGTGAAGTGATAAACACGTCCATCGTCTGAGACCGTCCATGCACGCGCCAGAAGAGGCTGCACGTGACCATCACGGTCAAGCCGCGTCAGGCCTTCATAGATATTGTTATACGTGATCGTGCCAACCGCCTCACTCGGTGTGCGTGTCGGGTCCAAGCCAGGCGGCTCAATGGAAACACCGATACTCATGGTGTCGCGCGGTTCAGCAGACACCGATGACGCCAGGCCCAAACCCGCTATGGACAACAGAACGAAGGCTGACTTCATGGGGTCTCGCCGGGCGCCGGGCGCTTCAGTCCCAGATGCTCGCGCAGGGTTGATCCCTCATAAGCGGTGCGGAACAGGCCGCGACGCTGTAGCTCAGGCACTACGTAGTCCACGAAGATCTCCAGACTCTGCGGCAGGATGGGCGGCATGACGTTAAAGCCGTCGGCTGCGCCTTCCACAAACCACTCTTCAAGCTGATCTGCAATCTCCTTCGGCCCACCATAAATAGACCAGTGCCCACGTGCGCCGCTGACTTCCAGATACAGATCCCGCAAGGTCATGTTCCGGCGTTTCGCCATCTCGACCAGAAGCGTCTGACGGCTACGGTTCCCGTTGAAATCTGCCGGGGCTTCAGGAAGCGGCCCATCAAGAGGCAATCCGCGAAGATCGGTGCCGGTCATACCTCCGAGAAGAAATAATCCAACATCCGGATGCGTCAGGTCATCGAGTTGTGCCCGGAGATCCTCTGCTTCCATCTGCGTACGCCCCACGAGGGGATAGACGCCCGGCATGACTTTCAGGGATGCTGGATCACGACCAATTTCCCGCATGCGGCGATGAAGATCGAGACGGAAGGCCTTTGCTTCTTCAAGGGTCTGCTGTGCCGTAAAGACCATTTCGGCCGTCTCTGCGGCAAGCTGACGGCCCGGCTCGGAAGATCCTGCCTGAACGAGGACAGGCCTGCCTTGCGGAGAGCGGGGAATATCAATCTGCCCTGCAGCCGAGAGAAATTCGCCCTTGAATTCGAAGGGACGTCGGCCTTCCGGCTGGAAGAACTCTCCACTCTCTGTATCGCGCAGGAAGGCTCCGTCGTCCCAGCTATCCCAGAAATTCTGCACGATCTGAGCGAATTCACGAGCCTGCCGATAGCGATCTGCATGAGGGACATGGCTTGGTCGGCCGTAATGAATGGACTCTTTGACGTTAGCCGTTGTGACGAGGTTCCACCCCGCACGGCCGCCACTGATCTGGTCAAGGGAAAGAAACTGGCGGGCCAGATGATAGGGCACTGAATAGGTCGTGCTGACCGTACCGATCAGGCCGATCTTATTCGTTGTGGCGGCAAGAGCAGAAAGAAGCGTCAGAGGCTCGAAAGATGCCGCATATGTCATGCGGCGGAAGCCATCGATTGTTGCTTCGTCGATGGAGCTTGTAAAATCAGCAATAAATACGGCATCGAAGAGCCCGCGCTCGGCAAGACGTGCCTGTTCGAGCTGCCGCTGGAAGTTACTGCCAGCGTCCGCGGCCGAGCCCGGATGGCGCCAGGCTGCCGCATGATGGCCGGTAGGAAGAAGGAATGCGGCAAGTTTCATCTGGGGAGCCATGGAGTTCGATCTCTTGCTTTATCGCGGTCAGAAACACAAAAAAATGTTGCGTTCGCAGCATAACCTGTTGTGTATCGTTTTTCTATCCCTTAAACGCAATTAGATAGTTGTTTTATATAACAACTATAAATATTAGTTATTAGGCGCAACCGATGCACGACGTTCATACTGCTCCGTACCGCAGAAATGCCCTCCTTGTCCGTGGGCGGGTTGCTCTTATCTCCAGCGTAGCACTGCTGCCATTCTGGAATATTGCAGCAGCCGCGGAAGACAGCGCTTCAACCAAAAAGCCAGCTCAGGTTAGCACGCGAAAAGGGGAGCCGCTCTCCTCCAGAAACGCGCATGCGCGCCCGGCATTGAAGTCTCAGGATCATGAAGCCTCCCGCGTAGAAAATGTAGTCGTGACATCTGAACGACATGCAGACAGCCCGCAGAATATTGGCACGTCCATCAGCGTCGTTTCTGCAAAGATGCTGGAAAATCGAAACATCAACAACGTGTTCGACCTCCAGTACGCGACCCCGTCGCTTCAGATCCAGCCGTCCTATGGCAGCGGGCAGTATACCTACACGATCCGAGGCGTCGGATTTAACAATTACGCCAGCAACAACTCCCCCACGGTTGGTATCTATATCGACGAAGTCGCCAATCCTGTTCCGTTCGGCATTAACGGGATGATGTTTGATATGCAGCGTATTGAAGTCCTCCGCGGGCCTCAGGGTACGCTGTATGGACGCAACACGACGGGCGGGGCGATCAACTACATCACGAACAAGCCAACCGATAAGCTGACAGGCGGTGTGGCTGCCCAGTATGGCCGCTTCGAGAGTGGCAAGATCGACGGCTATATTTCCGGACCGATCAACGACAAACTCAAGTTCCGTCTTTCCGGGGAAACCCAGCAGGGGGGCGCCTGGCAGTACAATCCGGAAGCACAGGCGCATCTCGGAAATGTTGATCGAGGTGCTGCGCGTCTTCTAGTCGATTACGCACCATCAGAAAGCTGGAAACTGGAGTGGAATCTGCATGGAAGTCGGGATCGGTCTGACGGCACGGGTCCCTATGCGTGGAGACCTATCACAAGTCTGAGTTCGACCCATCCAATGCCTGCTTCGGCAAGTCGTTACAACACACGCTGGGGCACATCAGCTCAGTTTGCCAAAGAAACCGGACTAACTCCCGATCAGAAGCCCTATAGTCATATTGATACAGGTGGCAGCAGTTTGCGTGTTGAAAAGCACCTGCAAGATTTCACAATCACAAATCTCGCCAGCTATGATTACATGCAGCGTAACGAATACGACAATTTCGATGATTCTTCTCTGTCACTTGCAGATGTGAAATTCAATACGCGGGCCAGTGTGGTGTCTGATGAATTGCGTTTCTCATCCAACACAACCGGCAGGCTACACTGGATTGGTGGTATCTACTATGGTTATCAGTGGCTTAATGACCGATATCAGTCAGGATTTCAGGCTCTTTACAACACGGATGGCGACGTCCGTTACTCGCAGACGGTCAATACCATCAGCGGCTTCGGTCAGGTGACATATGATCTGACACCCAAGCTTCAACTGGTAGGCGGCATTCGCGTAGAGCATGAGAAGCGCACTCTGGACAACGTCTACGCGCATTACCTTGTTAATGGCATTGTCACCAACCCGCAGAACGCCTTGTCGCAGCAGTCTCAGTCCTACACGTTGCCGTCTGCAAAATTCAGCATTCAGTATCACCCCTTCAGCCACGACATGGCGTATTTCACCTTCAGCAAAGGTGTGAAATCCGGTGGCTTCACGGTGTACAACTCATCTGACGTCACGCAGATGACCAATCCATTCAAGCCCGAGCAGCTTTACTCATTCGAAGTCGGAAACAAGCTGATTCTGCCAAGATATAACCTGCGGGTAAATGCTGACTTCTTCTATTATGACTATTTTGACCGTCAGGTTCAGTCCATCGCCTACAGCCCGACGACAGGCTCTGCGATCGGTCTGTTCGTGAATGCTCCTCGTTCCCACATGTTTGGTGGCGAATACGAAGTCGAATGGTCCCCAATCCCGGGACTGCATGTGGCCCAATCCGGCGCCTATGTTGAGGGTGCTTACGACAAGTTCAGTGCTGTTACGAGCTCAAAGCAGGTCAATGGGGTCTGGGTCGGTGTCTCACAGGACGTTTCCGGACGCAGTATCGAGGTCCCTCATTTCACAGCCAATGGCTCCGTCGATTATACATGGCGTGTTGGGAAATATGATCTTGTTTCCGGCGTGGATTACAGCCTTCGCACCACGAGTACGGCTCTGAACTCAGCCAATACCATTCCAGGATATACGTTGTGGGGTGGGTATGTTTCCTTCGCGCCGCACAAGGGGCACTGGAAGATTGAGGGCATTGGTCGAAACATCACCAACAAGCACTACGACGTAACGCGCGGTTACTTCGTGGGCGGCGACAACATTGCCGTTGCTGGCCGCCCGGCAACCTGGGAAGTTCGCGTCCGCGCAGACTTCTGAGCTTGAAAAGGGATGGCACTGAAAGCCATCCCCTGGCGGCTTTCAGAACGAGGCCGCCACCGTTCCGAAGAACATACGTGGAGGCGTTGGATAACCCACATAGGTTGATCCATCTCCGGCGGTAATTGTGGACCAGGAACGGGTGTTCGTCAGGTTGCTGACGTTGAACTGGAGTTTGAGGCTCTGCATGTGAGGAATGTGCTTGAATGTATATCCCGAACTGAAGCCGAGTTGGAACCGTGGCGGCACCATGACGGTGTTCGTGATCGTTCCTGGCCGAACACCCATATAGGTTCCGAAGAGCTGAGCATTAAAGCCGGATTGATTGTAATTGATGGCGAACTTGTCAGACCAGATAGGAATGGCGGGGACTTTCTCGCCTTTTGTGGCGTAAAGCGTCGAGCCGTCCATGAAATCGCTTCCGTAGATGCTGCTGACATAAGACACCGCATCATAGACATAAAAGTGCCCACCGAACCGTAGGGTGAAAGATAGATCCATCCCATTTGTCGAGACGCTGCCAAGATTGGCAACAGTACCGCCTACGCCTGAGATGCCCTGATTGGGCGGCTTGATCGCACCAAGACGATTGAAGAAATCAACATGGTAATATTCAAGCTGGCCACTGATTCCGGTCAGTGGGCCAAGAAATAGCGGACGATTGGTACGAATGCCTGTTTCATAAGTCCAGGACGTTTCCGGCTTTCCTGTTTTCTTGAAGTCTTCAAAGGCTTCCTGGCTCGTGACCGCCCAGGGTGAGGTAGTGCTGTAACCTGTCTGGGCAAAGGAATTCATATTTTCCTGAATATTGGCGAAGAACTGCTCATGAGGTGTAAAATTCCACAGAGCGCCAAAAGCCGGAAGGAACGGCTTGTAAGACGGGATCGTCCCACCCGCCACTGTATGAGTACTTGTATCAACAATGGTCTTCGCGCGTGAAACGGACGATGCCAGAGATTGCGGAAGAGCAGCAATCGGGAGGGTGCCGTTCGTATAAACCATTTCGGATTTGAACCCTGCTGTCAGGGTCAGATGAGGCGTCACCTTCCAGCTATCCTGCAAGTGCGTGACAAACGTGTTGGTATAGAACGCATTCATCCACTGCGTAAAAAGCGGGTTGGTCGCACGCTTGTAGGGTGTCAGCGTGTCTGTTGCAGTCAACGGATACCAGAGGCGTCCCTGCGTGTTGTTATTGCGCTCGTACCAGCCACCAACTTCAATATTATGCTGGCCAAGATGATAGTGCAGGGTGCTGGTCAGGCCGCCGCGATAATCTTCGTATTCCGTAGTCCGGACCGCAAACCCGGTCCCACCTGTCGCATTCCAGACTTTCGGATCAATACCTGCGACACTGTAGGTGAACTGACCGTTCTTGATATATTTTGAGCCTGTCGGATCAAGGTAACTTCCAAGAATAGTCAGGATTGCGTTGGTCCGGATCGATGTTGCGACGACGCCGGCACCATCATCATAATGAAAGTAGAGCTGGTTATCCCATGTCAGGTTTGGAGAGAACCGATGTGAGATTTTCAGATAGGTGAGGTAATCCGTCCGCTGGGCTGCCGAGAAATAGTATTTGTTATTGGGCGTTCCAGGTGCGGCTGACTTGGATGTCATGGCAGGATAATTGGCCATGGCGGCGTTCAGATCCGGGTAAAATGCACCGCGGGCATAGAGGTCAGTGGGAGCGGTCAGGCCCTGTGTGTTCGGCTCGGCTTTGTTCTGCCAGTCAAAATAAGCCGTGATGGTTGTGTTCTCACCCTTATGGATGAATTTTCCATCAACCTGATAGCCACCCTGCCGGTTTCCTTCCCCAAGGTTCCACGGTCGTGCGTCCTGTCGTGAAAAAGAGACGTATGCAGAATTGCCGCTACCGAAGTTTCCGGTATCAAGCCGGGCATAAGTTCGGAACGTTGAATAACTCCCGAAGGTCTGGCGGATCGTGGCACCTGCCTTGGCTTTTGGATCGCGGGTGTTGAACTCAATTGTACCACCGAGATTACTGGTCGAGGCCGTTCCAAGAGCACCAGCACCCGACGAAAGGGACGTCTGGCCAATATCTTCGCTGATCGCAGCACGTTGCGGAGAAAGACCGTTGTAATTGCCGTAAGCGCCAGCTCCCAGAGGAACGCCATCCAGCGTGTAACCGATCTGCGTATTGGAAAATCCATGCACGTAGATGCTGGAGTTCTGCTCGTTATTGCCCCAGGGATCAACATTGGTGAATGTCACGCCAGGCAGAAGATCAAGAGCCTGCATCGGGTTCTGCCCCGGCATCATCTCCTGCATCTGGTCACCGCTGATGCTCAGGACAGACCGTGTTCTGTGGCCCGTAGCAACAATCTGCTCAATATCGCTTGCTTCCCGGACGCGAGGGGCACGCCTTGCTTTGGAGGGCCGCTTTGCGCCCGTTACTCGCCGGACAATCATACCGCCACCCGGAGCGACTTCCATCGTCAGTCCGCTTCCGTTGAGCAGCTTTCCCGCTGCCGCATCCGGTGTCAGTGAGCCACTGACGGAAGGAGCCTGAAGATGCTCGACCAGATCAGGAGAGAAAAGAATGCTTTGCCCGGTCTGTCGGCTCAGGGATTCCAGCGCCTGTGCCATCGGCTGCCGGTCAATATGAACATTTGCAGCCACTGCGGGAGCAGCAACAGCAGTATGGGTCAGAATGGTCATTCCCACAGTCAGGAGCAAAGCTGCGCGAAGGGGGCACCGGGCGGTCACGGCCATGTATTCTCTATCCTGTTGGCGATCGCAGAAGGCGGTCTCCACAGGAAGACAATTACAATCCGAAAAACCTCAGGACATTTCCCGCGTTTTCATGAAACCGTCACAATGGCCGAAGCGTATATAGATTGCCGTGCTCTTCCAGTTTGACGGGGAGCAGGCGGGGCAACATGCGTAAAAACATATCGCCTTGCGAGACGAAATAGACCCCACTCAGCTTGAGATTTTCCAATGCCGGAGAGGCAATGGTGATCTGTCGGGTTGTGTATCGCTGGATCTGTGAAATGGCATCCGGCAAGGGTGTATTCCGGAAAATGAGCCTTCCTGTCTGCCACGATAAAAGCGCTTCAATATTGGGATAATCGACACTTATTTGGCCGTTCTGGAAAATCCGTAACCGCTGACCCGTCTTGATCCACACATCCTTCGACGAGGCCGCGCCCTTGCGCAGAAGAACCTGCCCCCGAACCGCAGTAATGTCGGTACATTTACTGTCTGTGCGGATATTCGTTGATGTCTGCTCCGGCAGATGAACCGTAATGTTCCGGGCTGACAGATGAAACGCGTTACGGGTGCGAGGCAAAAGAAGAACCTGTCCCTGATCCAGCCGCGCCCGACCGCCGTCTTCCGACAGAACCATTCGGCTTCCGGAATCCAGCAGGCAGGTCCCGTAATCTGGCAAAGGTGTTCGCAGTGTATGGCCGACAGCTGTCTGCAGGACGCGGGAGGCCTTGGCACTCCTGTTCATGGGAAACAAAGCAGCAGTCCCCACAGACGCGAGAACCAACAAGACACGCCGCCGCATCTGGCTCTGGCATACATCAGGAACCATGGCAGTTTGTAGGATGCCTTTTGCCTGCACCCCACCGCCCAGTTCCCAGTAGTCTGTCAGAAGCTCCACAGCTTCCGCTCTATCGGTGTCACCACGCATCCATTGAACAAACTCGGCGCGGTCCTCCTCGGTACAGTTATCGGCATGCAGGCGCGCAATCCATTCCGCTGCACGCTCTTGGGTGGCGAGCAGATTTTCAGAGGGGATCACTGGTCCATCCATGAGGAAAGAAAGACGAGAGCCTTGGCGATATGTTTTTCAACGCTGCTTTCGCTTATTCCTAAGGCTGCAGCAATCTCACGGTATTTCATTTTTTCAACACGGTTCAGCAGAAACGCCTGACGCGTTCTTTCTGGAAGCTGCTGACATCCGTCGTGAAACTGTTTCATTCTTTGGCTTGCAGCATAAGCCTCTTCCTGAGAAGGCGCAGGGTCCCGCAACTCCAGGATCTGTTCCTGTTCTCCCGTGGTCGACACAGTGCTCGAAGCGGCTTTTTTCAGATTATTCAGATGAAGATTAAGAGCACTTCTGGTGATGTAGGCCTCCGGGTGCGTGACCTGCCCCTGCGAACGCTCGTAATAGTTCGCAAGAGCGGTCTGAAGATGATCCTCGGCATCATCCCGATGCGTGAAGGTTCTGATGCGACGGCGCAGACGCAGCCATTCCTGCTGACAGGGAAACCAGTTTTCCGCCAAGGGTCGTCTCATTCCGTTCGAAAGATGGACAGCGTGCGGCGATGCATTACGGAAATTGTGTCGACAGGTCTGTGACAGTTTCATGAAGAACGATGCCAGGGCATGGGCAAACGAACCGATCCGCTGTCTTGAGTGAACAATCACCGCTCGACTTCAGCGAAAGATCCTGAACGATGTTTCTGAACCGCAGACGCGTACTGACCGGCCTTGGGGCGGGTCTTCTGCTCTCCTATCGCCTTAGGCAGCTTTCCGCCGCGTCCCCCCATAATCTGGACAGGAAACCCGCGTTTGACGTGTCTCCCTTCCAGCTTGGTGTGGCTTCAGGAGACCCGACAACGGACGGTTTTGTCATCTGGACGCGCCTTGCTCCAAAGCCGATGGAAGAAGCGGGAGGGCTGGAGCACCTCAAGCCTGTTCTGGTGGACTGGGACATCAGCGAAGACCCGAAGTTCTCCACGGTTCTCCACACAGGTCAGACCATCGCTCACCCTGAACTGGCGCATTCCGTACATGTCGAGGTCGAGGGGCTACAGCCCGATCGTCCCTACTGGTATCGCTTTCGCATCGCCGAATATGAAAGTCCGGTTGGTCGCGGGCGGACGCTACCTCTGCCAGGTACTGCGGTTCAGCGCATCCGGTTTGTAGCTGCGGGCTGCCAGCACTATGAGTTCGGGTATTATTCCGCATGGCGCGCCATTGCGAATGAGAACGTCGACTTCATCTTCCATTATGGCGATTACATTTACGAAGGCGCGGATATCGGCGCTGGCGTTCACACGGTATACGGTAAGCCCTTCACGGCAGTTCGCCGCCATTTCGGCCCAGAAATCTACTCATTGGACGAATACCGTCGGCGCTACGCACAGTACAAGATGGACCCCGATCTTCAGGCTGCTCACGCCGCCGCCCCATGGCTTGTCAGCTTCGACGACCATGAGGTGGACAACGACTGGGCAGGAGACACGGATCAAGACGGAACACCGCCAGACCTGTTCCGCATGCGCCGCGCCGCGGCCATGCAGGCCTATTATGAGAATATGCCGTTACGCGCGAGTTCGTTGCCTGACGGGAGCCACATGCAGATATACCGGAGCTTCCGCTTTGGTGATCTGATGAACACGTTCGTGCTGGATACGCGCCAGTACCGCAGCGATCAGGCCTATGGTGACAAGGAGGCTCCGCAGGGGCCGGATGTCTGGTCACCGGAACGCACAATGATGGGCGCTCAGCAGGAAGAGTGGCTCTTCAACGGATTGAGCAACTCCGAAACCCGCTGGAACCTGCTGGCCCATCAGGTCATGGTCATGGATCTCGCTCACCGGAAGTCAGCCCATTCCGAGCTGCTTTACAGCATGGATCAGTGGTCGGGATATATGCACAGCCGAAACCGGCTACTTCAGTTCATCGGAGATCATTGTCCCGGCAACGTCGTCAATATCACAGGCGATGCACACCGGCATTACGCTGGCAATCTCGTGATAGATCGTGACAAGCAGAAGCCAGTCTCTGTCGAGTTTCTGGCGACGTCCATTTCTTCAGGCGGTGACGGTGTCGGGGATAATGATGCACACAGCCAGTCCGTTCGCCGTGAGAACCCGCATCTGAAGGCTACGACCGACAGGCGTGGCTACGTGATCTGCGATGTCGGTCGGGACGTCTGGCGTGCAGATCTCAAAACTCTGGATCAGGTCAGCCGCCATGATGGGCAGCTTTCAACCTATGCGAGTTTCGCCGTAGAGCGTGGGCATCCGGGTCTCGAAAAACCCTGAGATAATTTTTATATTCAGGGCGTTACCTCGCCCTGATGACGGGATGTCAGTCGGAAACAGGCAAACAGTCCGGCCAGTGACGTCAGCAGCAGGACCAGCCCCATGGGAAGAGCGCTGGTCTTGCTTAGCCCAACCAGTGGGGCGGCCACACCGCCCACCAGAAGATTCAGTGATCCGAGGATCGCGCTGGCGCTTCCCGCGCGGTGGCCCTGCTTTGCGATAGCAAGAACGAAGGTTGCCGTCAGGATCATTCCGATACAGGTCATGTATAGGAAGATCGCAGCTACTAGCAGGAAAAGCGGACCTTTAAAGACGGCAATCAGCGTAATAAGAGCGGCTGCGACGGTGATGCAGATGACCGAGGCACGCAGGAACGTATTGGTGCGTGTCATACTGCCAGCCCGTCCAATAAGCCAACTTCCGCCTACCAGTGCCAGGCCGTTAATCCCGAAGAGGATACTGAAGGTCTGCGGCGTTACACCGTAGATATCCTGATAGACAAAAGGTGTTCCCGCCACATAGGCGAAGCTGCCGCCATGAATAAGGCCAACGGTCAGAGCATAGCCGATGAATTCACGATCCGTCAGCAGGCTATGGAACGTTTCCATTGTAGCGCGAGCCGAATTCGGAAGGCGTCTATGCAACTCAAGAGTTTCGGTCAGTCGAGCGGCGACCAGCCCCAGCGCCAGAACGCCAACCCCGGTCAGGAACCAGAACATGGTGCGCCATGTCGCTGACGGTAAAGCTAAAATTGCGCCACCCAACATAGGTGCAACCATCGGAGCAACCGCGTTGATGATCATCAGTCGCGAGAAGAAGCGTGCGAGTTCCGGGCCATTGAAGACGTCCCGAACCACAGCGCGAGAGAGCACCAGACCTGCCGAAGCTGTCAGGCCCTGCAGGAAACGCGCGATAATGAATGTAGTGATGCTGGATGACACTGCACAGAACAATGAGGACAGGGCAAAAAGAGCCATCGCCCCCAGAAGCGGAATTTTCCGTCCGCGGGAATCACTGAAGGGACCGACCATGAGCTGCCCGACCGCAAGTCCGATCAACGTACTGGTCAGGCTGAACTGAACGGCCGTTTCACTTGTCTGGAAATCATGCCCGATATTTGGAAAACCGGGCAGGTACATGTCGATATTGAGTGGCCCCAGACACGTCAGAAGCCCCAGAATGATGATGAGATCACGCTGGGCAGGACGAGCTGTTTCGGCTGAAGCATCAGTCATGGACTGGAACCTTGAGAATGGACACGCCTGAGGCGGTCATACGGGAGAGCTCGTCGGAAGGGGCATCTTCCGCAACGATGAGGGTGTCAACGGCATCCAGCGGTGCAACCGGGAATCGGCCACCTGATCCGATCTTGCTGCCCTCGGCCATGACCACGACGCGTTCACTTCGACCGAGAACCTCACGCTTGAAAGCCGCCTCTTCAGGATCCCACACGCTTGGCCCTTCCGCGGAAATTGCCCACACACCCAGAGAGCAGAGATCGAACCGGTAATGCTGGAGCGATTGAACAGCCACCGAACCCGTGACCCCTCCGGTCGCGCCATCAAGACGCCCACCAATCATGATGGTTTCAATCTGGCTTGCATCATTCAGAGCGACTGCCACCGCCGGACTGGAGGTCACGACCGTGAGGGGCATATCGCGCGGAAGAGAGGTCGCCAGAGCAATATTGGTGGAACCCGTATCGATGAAGGTTACCTGTCTGGCTTTGAAAAGATGGGCAGTCTGGCTGGCAAGTGCATTTTTGAGGACAACATTTTCGCCCATTCGCGTACGGATATGGGACGCATCCGGCTGCAAACGGAGCGCGCCACCATAAACACGCCGACATTCACCAGCTTCCGCAAGTTCGCGCAGATCACGCCGGATCATATCAACCGGAACATGCCATTCAGTAGCGAGATCGGCCGCGAGGACGCGCCCGTGGCTTCGTAAACGAGCACGAATCTGGCTCAAGCGTTCGTCTTTAAGAATGGAATCTGCTCCGGACGGGCGTAAAACACGCGCAAACCGTCACAAACACGCACAACCTGTCAAGAAATTTCGTACTTGGATACTTTCGCAAGTAGCAGGTGTGGCAGATCAGAAACTCAGCACTGCGTCCAGATTGAACCAGAGCATGTTGCTGGTCCCGTTATTGACGGCCGTGGCAGACGTTGCGGCAGCCTGATTGAAGGGATGAGTTCCGTTCAGGGACTTGTCCAGACGAACTTCGGGGCGAACAGTCAGCTTGCCGGCGCCAAGGTGTCGGTTGATAAAGGGCGGTCGATAGGCCACGCCGATTGTCAGGGCACCATAGGTTGTGGGAGGCGCGCCGTAGTAGAAATAGGGCCGGTTTCGCAGGGCATTCGTGTACGACATAGTGCCAGGATACTGATTGATGATCCCGCCGGTATTGTCGCGGAAAATTTCACCGCGAACGTTCAAGGTCAGGGACGGATGAATGTCCCACGACAGATAGGAGGTGACTCCATAGGCATCATCACGAGACGCATCATCATGAAGGTAAAGCGCTTCCGCCATCAGCGAGAGCGTCTTGTTGACATGATAGGTAGCCAGAAGGCTTGCATTGTATTGCATGAGGCCATTTGCGGCCTTGCCGATCCCAGAGCTGGTCCAGCCAGCGGGAGAGGTTCGCCTGGCACCATTATTACCCTGCGGTCCGAAATGGCCAATGGCGTGCAGGTTCAGTTTACCACCCATCAGGTTGTTCCAGGCAAAGCCGAAATATCCTTTAGGGCGACTGTTGTTCCCGGCCTGACCAAACGTCGTGGAATTCCCTGCATCAATACCGAGGATCCAGTCCATGTGCCGACTGAGATGCATCGTCGCAATGATGCCAACCGTTTCGAAAGGAACGATATAGTCTGACGCGTAGTTGAAGGAATAAAACGGCCGGGCCAGGGCAGGCGTGCCTTCGGCGCCAATCAGGGCATACATCTGTCCGGCCTGAAAATCGATGCCATGACGGAAGATCCACGGTGTATGAACGTCAATATGCGCCTGTGTGGGCGCCCATTGGTAAAGGCCGGTAAGCGTACCGTCTCCCATGCCGATTGTCGGATCAAATCGCGCGTCTGATCCGTACATGACTTCAGCCACAAAGCCGATCCCGTAACCGCCACCTACGGACGTGATGGGATGGGAGATCGAGCCCATGATCTGGTTGAGCGTCACGGTATTGGCACGGTCCAGATAGAACTGGCCGAAGTTTCTTCCAGACCGTGTCCATGGATTGCCGCTGATACCGGCCTCAACAGTCAGATGACCGACCAGACCATCCCAGTAGTACAGGGAATGTCCGGCCTTGGGTGAGAACAGATTTCCCGTTTTCAGGGCCGGAATGTCCGGATCTGTACTGTCAGCCTGATGAGACGTTGACGGCAACGACGTCGGTGGATTGGGATTGGGTGTTCCGTCAGGCGTAATGGCTGTGTTCGACGTGGCTGCCGCCTGAGCATGGGCGAAAGACGGGAGGGCAGTTCCAACGAGCAGGCAGAAGACTGCCAGGACGTGTTTGTCCGACACGCGAAATCCGTTCCTGAAAGTTTCGGGAGGAGCAAAAAGAAGAGGGCAGGCTCAGACCTCTGACGGGATCCGCGCCTGTGCAGCCTGGTATTTTCGCATGAAGAAAACGCTCAGAGCCGCCATGAACGCGATGTAGATCGCGCAAACTTCAGGGTTGTAGTACGTCACGGCCGCCAGAAGGATGACCGCGCCGGTCAGGGCAATGCCCGGCAGAACGGGATAAAATGGTGCACGGTAGGTGCGGGGCAGGGATGGCTCTGTCCGGCGAAGGCGGAACAGGCTGACCATGCTCAGGATGTACATCGTCAGAGAGCCAAACACCGACATGGTCACGAGTGTTGCGGTCAAAGACTGGCCATGAACCGAGAGAACATCATCGGAAAAAATAGCTGCAATTCCGATGACACCGCCGGCAATCGTTGCCGTATGGGGTGTGTGAAAACGCGGATGGATTTTTCCCAGAACTGCCGGAAGAAAACCCGCACGCGCCATGGCAAAGATCTGCCTTGCGTAACCCATGATAATGCCATGCAGGGAGGCGACAAGGCCGAACAGCCCCAGCCAGACCAGCATATGAAGCCATCCACTATGCGCACCCACGACGTGCTTCATGGCCTGTGGAAGGGGATCGTTCAGGTTGGCAAGAGCATGCCAGTCTCCGGCCCCGCCAGCAAAAACCATGACGCCAAAGGCTAAAATGACAAGCGTGAGAACACCGGCGACATAAGCAATCGGGATAGAGCGGCGCGGATTACTGGCCTCTTCAGCCGCCATGGCCACACCTTCGATGGCAAGAAAGAACCAGATGGCAAACGGGATGGCCGCGAAAATGCCTCCCATGGCTTCCCAGCCGAAATGGGGCGCTCCGCCCCAGCCGTCATACAGGAAATTGTCCCATGAAAAGGCAGGGGCAACGACGCCCATGAAGACGAGCAACTCAATAATGGCGGCAATCGTGATGAACAGCTCAAACGTCGCCGCGATGCGCACGCCGACAATGTTAAGGGCCATGAAGATCACATAAGCGCCCAGAGCCGCGACTTTTGGTGAAAGATGCGGAAACTGGACATTCAGGTAAGCGCCGATGGCGAGAGCGATGGCAGGCGGTGCAAAAATGAACTCGACCAGAGTGGCGAGACCTGCAATCAGGCCGCCCCAACGACCAAGTGCGCGGTGACTGTAGGCAAATGGGCCACCAGCCTGTGGGATCGCACAGGTAAGCTCCGTGAAGCTGAAAATGAAGCTCGTATAGACAAGGGCGACAAACACGGTGGCGATCAGGAAGCCAAGTGTTCCGGCCGTGGCCCATCCATAGCTCCAGCCGAAATACTCCCCGGCAATGACAAGACCAACGGCAATGCCCCAGAGATGAAATGCACTCAGGGACTTGTTGAGATGCGTGGGCGCATTGCTCATTGGTCGTTGTCCTTTTCCGGAAGGGGCTTGGAAGTTTCGAGGGCTGTGAGTTCAGGAGCGGCATCTTTGAGACCCACGCCTGTGAGTTTCAGGTGCCTGGCTTCCCGCATCAGCCAAGCGAGTTTTGTTGCCGCAGCAGGGACGGTCATACCGTGTGGGTGAATGTTGGAGAGGCAGTTCCGGGATGAATCGGGACAGCCCACATAGGGCGCGTAGGTTAGATAGACACCCATACTGTCGGCCACGCTGAGGCCAGGTCTCTCGCCAATCATCATGACAACCATCCTCGCACCAAGCATCACGGCAATGTCGTCGCCTAGAGCGACGCGGGCTTGGGTGGCAATGACCAGAGGCGCGACGGTCCAGTCAGCAAGCTGGGCCTGCATGGTCCGAAACAGGGGGATGGCGCTCTGCTGTGTGGCAAAGGACGACAAGCCGTCTCCTGCGACGAAAACCACATCCCAATCACCTTTTGGAAGCGTAACAGCAACTTCCGGGTCAAGCCGCCGTCCGAGATCCGGGCGGCGCAAATAGGTCGAACGGTCGGGCGCGCGGCTCTGAACGCAATAGTATGGCTCGTTCCCTAGAAAACCTGTCAGAGCTTCAATATTCAGAGGCGTATGAACGGCATCCCGTGCCTGGGCGTGGGACGCCTGAAAATCCAGAACATCGTCGGTTTTCAGAGCGTTTCCTGTGCGACCCAATCCAATCCTCGCACGGGTCAGATGGCGTAACTCCTGCCATAGCTCTGGCGTCCGTGATGATGTGGGGATGATACGGTCGTCAGTCATGGTCAGCGCACCATCTGACCAAGAAGGGTCTGTCCGGGCGGAACGTCCAGAACTCTGTCATGCCGTGCATCATAAAGGCCCATCCGTTCCAGCCAGTCTGCAAATTCCGGAGCGGGCTTCAGGTTCAGCAACTTGCGGAGACTCAAAAGGTCGTGAAAGGACAGGCTCTGGTAATTGAGCATGATGTCATCCGCGCCCGGTACTCCGATCAGGAACGTGATGCCTGCTGCCCCCAGCAGGACCATCAGATTATCCATGTCATCCTGATCGGCTTCGGCATGGTTGGTGTAACAGGCATCACAGTCCATCGGCACGCCGAGCAGTTTGGCGCAGAAATGATCTTCCAGCGCGGCCCGAATGATCTGTTTGCCGTCATAAAGATATTCTGGCCCGATAAAACCGACGACCGTATTCACCAGCAGAGGATTATAGGCCCTTGCTACGGCGTAGGCGCGGGCTTCCACGGTCTGCTGGTCCACGCCGTGATGCGCTTCGGCAGAAAGTGCAGCGCCCTGGCCCGTCTCGAAATACATGACGTTGTTGCCAAGAGTACCCCGATTGAGAGCCAGGGCTGCCTCATGGGCCTCTTTCAGAATCCCGAGACTAACGCCAAAGCCTTCATTGGCTTTCTGTGTCCCCGCAATGGACTGGAAGACCAGATCGACCGCACCGCCACGGTTCATGATCTCGAGGGTGTTGGTGACGTGGGTGAGAACACAGGTCTGGGTGGGGATGTCGTAACGCTGGCGGGCGTGGTCGAGCATCTCCAGAAGAGCGAGGCCGTTCGAGACGCTGTCGGTGGCAGGGTTGATGCCAATGACGGCATCCCCCATTCCGCGCAGAAGACCATCCAGGGTTGAAGCCGCAATGCCCTTCAGATCATCGGTCGGGTGATTGGGCTGAAGGCGCGTCGCCAGACGGCCTTCAAGACCAATCGTGTTCCGGAACTTCGTGATGACGCGGATCTTGCGGGAGACCGTCATAAGATCCTGATTGCGCATGATCTTGCTGACGGCCGCAGCCATTTCCGGGGTGATTCCGGCAGCAATGAAGGACAGTGCTTCAGATGTGGCGGCATCGGATAACAGCCAGTCCCGGAACCCCCCGACCGTCAGGGACGCCACCGGCGAAAATGCCTGAGTATCATGGGTATCCACGATCAGGCGCGTAACGTCATCCGCTTCATAAGGGATGAGCGTCTCGTGCAAAAACGTGCTGAGGGGGAGGTCAGCCAGAGCATAGCGGGCGGCAATCCGCTGAGCGTCAGAGTCGGCAGAAAGACCGGCCAGTTCATCGCCGGAACGCGCCGGAGAGGCCTTGGCCATCAGGGTTTTCAGATCCCCGAACGCGTAGCGCTCCCCTCTCAGGGTGCATCCGTAAGCCATGGCCACAATCCTGTTTCTCTGATCTGTGCGAACTCTATCAGAAGACGGTCTAGGTTTTGTCCGTTAGCGCAATTATATCTTTTTCGGATTGATCCTGGCTTGACGCCAGACGACAAGGTTTTGACATTTGACAACAATCCGCCCAACACTTCGCGTTGAGTGAGCAGCAACACGAAGATGCGATGTCATCCTTTTCAAAGTCTCCTGAAACAGAGGCCCATGTTCTCGCCGCAGCCGCAGCCGGGGTGGAAGATTTTCTGACATCTCAGGGCGGGGACATGGAACGGATTGCCGGACGTTCCGGCCTTTCAACGCAGCAATTTGCCTTACCGACCGACGCACTGAACCTTGCGGCCTACTGCCGTCTGTTTGCCGAAGCCGAAACAGAGACGCACAATGGAAATATCGGTTTGCGCTTCGGCCAGCAGTTCAAACCCCACCAGCTTGGCCTCATTGGCTACATCGCACTGTGTTCAGAGACCGTGGAGCAGGCCGTCCGCAATCTGGCTGCCTATTTCGGGTATCATCAGGCCTCTACCGTGACATGCCTGACCGAAACGGCAGAGACGTTTCAACTCGACTACATGATCACTGACCCGACCATTCAGCATCGCCGCCATGATGCCGAACTGACGATGGGTATGTTTGCCAATATCCTCCGGACAGCGCTGGGTCCGGGCTGGACCCCACAGGCTGTTCTGTTCGCCCACGACCAGCCGGAGCAGGCGGGAGAACATCGCGATGCTTTTCAGTCCGATGTCCGTTTTTCGGCAGGGCGGAATGCGCTGATCTTCCGGAGAGACAGGCTGGAGACGCGGATGCCGGGAGCAGATGCCGGTTTGTTGCAGGTCATGAAATCGTCTCTGGTGACACTAACCCGAAGGTCAGAGAATGCTCTGTCAGCACAGACACCGTCTCTGAGACAGCAGGTTAGCGCGCAGATCAGGGCTAGCCTGCCACATGGGGGATGCGAGTTCTGGCAGATCGCAGAGAAACTTGCCCTGTCCCCCTGGACGCTTCAACGCAGACTGGGTCAGTTAGGGCTTTCTTATTCCGCACTGCTGGATGAAGTCCGTCAGATCGACGCCATTCGCCTTCTGGCCGAGGCCACCAGAGACATCAGCGAGATCGCCATTCTTCTAGGCTATACCGAAACCAGCGCCTTCAGCCGGGCTTTTCGCCGATGGTTTGGAATGTCTCCCCGGCTTTGGCAACAGCAGAATAACGGCCGACCCCGTCGATAGGCGTTTCCCGTACGATGCAGCCTCGTGTAGGTACGCATGCATGAGCGTTGAAGTCATGCCCGGTCTGATCCTCCGGGACGAGGATCTGAGAGTCACCTATATCCTTGCCTCCGGCCCGGGTGGCCAGAACGTCAACAAGGTTGCGACAGCAGCGCAGCTTCGGTTTGACGCGGCAGGCTCTCCGGTACTGTCAGAGCGCGTGCGAACGCGTCTGCTCGAAATTGCAGGCAGTCGCGCAACCCGGGACGGAGAAATCGTGTTGACGGGACGGCGCTTCCGCACGCAGCAGCGCAACCGGGAAGATGTTATCGAACGACTGGCGGTTATGATCCGCGAAGCCGCTCATCGACAGGCTTTCCGCGTTCCAACCCGACCGGGTAAGGCGGCTCGCCAAAGGCGAATGGACGGAAAGTCCCATCGGGCGGGGATCAAGCGCAACCGCAAGGTCCGTCTGGACGATTGAGAAGGAAAGACATAATGGCACATCTGTCCGCACTGAAATGGGGAACAGGCACCAGAACATTCGAGATGTTCCTGGAACCGACATGCCCGTTTTCGGTCAAGTCCCTCCGTAAAATTCAGCCTCTCCTTGAGAAGGTTGGAGAGGAGAACCTGACGGTTCACATCCGCCTTCAGTCGCAGCCATGGCACATGTTTTCCGGCGTGATCGTCCGCGCCATTCTCGCAGCGTCCACGCTGGAGCAGGGACGGGGCAAAGCGCATTATGTCCTGCTAGCCGTGGCAGACCATCGGGAAGAATTCGAGTTCACCGACCATTGTTCTGGCCCGAATATGAACACCACTCCGGCTGAAATCCTCGCACGTCTTGAGACTTATAGCGGGGTCGCCCTCGCTGAGGCCTTTACGCTCGAAGATGTCACGAAGGCCGTAAAGTGGCATGCGAAATACTCGCGCCAGAACGGCATTCATGTCTCTCCGACCTTCATGGTGGATGGGCTGATTGATCCGGCGTTCAGCAGCGGGGACAGCGTGGACGAGTGGGCGGGCCGCCTGTTCCCGTAAAGACCTGATGAGACAGGGGGTTGGACGTTGCGCAGCTTCTCCCATACAGTCGCGCCAACGTATGACATTCAGGATGTTTCAATGACTTCCAACCTCTGGATCAGGGCCGCTTTCGCCCTGTCTATGGTCTCTCTTGCCGGGCCTGAAGCACAGGCAGCAGCGGCCAATCCCTTCTTCACGACCAGTACGCTCCCTTATCAGGCCCCACGCTTCGATCTGATCAAGGATAGTGACTACGCGCCCGCTTTCGAGCGGGGCATGGCGGATCATTTGCGCGAGATCACGGTCATTGCAAACAACAAGGCTGCGCCCACGTTCGAAAACACGATCGTTGCCATGGAAAAGGCCGGCCGTCTTCTGGATCGCGTGCAGGAAACGTTCTTTGGCGTCTATCAGGCCAACAGCGATGCAGAACTGGACAAGGTTGAAAGCCGCGAAGCGCCGCGCCTGTCCCAGCATGAAGATGAGATCTATCTTAACGAGCGCTTGTTTGCGCGCGTCAAGAAACTGCATGACACCCGTGACAGCCTGAACCTGAATGCCGAACAGGCGCAGCTTCTGGATGTGTATTACCAGCAGTTCGTTCATGCCGGTGCAGAGCTGTCCAAGGCCGACAAGGTTAAACTGCGCGCCATCAACACCAAGCTGGCCAATCTTGAATCCGTCTATCAGCAGAAGCTGATTGCCGCCGCGAAAGACGGTGCCCTGGTCGTTGACAGCAAGGATGCACTGGCAGGCCTTGATGATGGCGCCATCGCCTCGGCTCAGAAGGACGCGGAAAGCCGCAAGCTGTCTGGCAAATGGGTCCTTCCGCTTCAGAACACGACCCAGCAGCCCGCTCTGGAAAACCTGAGCAAGCGGGAGACCCGTCAGGCCCTGTTCGAACAGAGCTGGAATCGTGCCGAGAAGGGGGACAAGAACGACACCCGCGCTACGATTCCCGAACTGGCCCAGCTACGCGCCCAGAAGGCAGCGCTGTTCGGCTACCCGAGCTTCGCCGCCTACACACTCTATGACCAGATGGCCAAGACACCCGAAGCGGCCGAAGACTTCATGCAGAAGCTCGTTCCGGCCGTGGCTGCCGAGCAGAAGCGGGAAGGTGCCGTTCTTCAAGACGCTATCCGTCGTGATGGCGAAAACTTCACGCTGAAGCCCTGGGATTGGAACCGTTACGCGGAGCAGGTCCGTCATGAGAAATATGCGCTGAATCAGGATGACGTGAAGCCATACTTCGAACTGAAAACGGTTCTGACGGACGGCGTGTTCTTCGCTGCCAACCAGCTTTACGGAATCACATTCAAGCCGCTTACAGATATTCCAGTCTATAACCCGGACGTTATGGTGTTCGAGGTCTTCGACAAGGACGGCTCACAGCTTGGCCTGATGTATTTCGATTACTTCAAGCGTGACACGAAGTCTGGCGGTGCCTGGATGTCCAATTTTGTTGGCCAGTCCTCGCTCCTTGGTACCAAGCCCGTCATTTACAATGTTGCGAACTTCACAAAAGCTGCACCAGGTCAGCCACAGCTCATTACGTCCGATGATGTGACGACCATGTTCCATGAGTTCGGCCATGCACTACATGGTCTGTTCGCAAGCCAGACGTATCCGACGCTGTCTGGTACGAATGTCGCCCGTGACTTCGTGGAATTCCCTTCCCAGTTCAATGAAAACTGGGCGCTCGATCCGAAGGTGCTGGCGCATTACGCCCGTCACTACAAAACAGGCGCGCCTATGCCACAGGCACTGGTCGATAAGATCAAGAAAGCCGCCAAGTTCAACCAGGGTTATGCTCTGGGCGAAATCGTCGCGGCTGCTGAACTGGACATGAAGTGGCATGCTCTCCCGGCGACCGCACCGCGTCAGGATGCAGACAAGTTCGAGGCCGATGCGCTCAACAGCATGGGCCTTGATGTGGCGAACGTCCCGCCGCGTTACCGGTCCAGCTACTTCCTGCATATCTGGTCCAACGGGTATTCCGCTGGCTATTATGCTTATCTGTGGACGGAGATGCTGGATCAGGACGTCTTTGCATGGTTCACGCAGCATGGTGGTCTGACACGGGAGAACGGCCAGCGCTTCCGTGACATGATCCTGTCGAAGGGTCACACCATGGATTACGGCCCGATGTTTGAAGCCTTCTATGGCAAGGCACCGGACATTGAACCGATGCTGGCCCATCGTGGTTTGGCAGCTGACAGCCAGAAGTAAGAACTTACGGACGGGTGGGAGACCATCCGTCCGTCAGGGTTTCGAGGAAGCGGATGACAGCTGTCCGCTCCTCGGGCGTCAGTGCAGGCTGGTCGCCCGGTTTGCGATCCATTGGGGCATCGGTTCGATCAAGGTTTGACTGATACTGCGCCGGTAAATCGTCCGCTTTTCGAACACGTCTCTGTGCGTCGTGACTGTAGAATAGCTCCGGCTGAATGTCTCTCAGAATGTAGAAATCCAGAACCTGTCTGAGATCATGAAAAATGCCATTGTGGAAGAAGACCTTACGGTCCGCCACATTCCGGAGTGTTGGAGTGGCGAACATTCCACAATAGGCGCCTGACTGCTCCGCCCCTCCGGGCATGGCTTCACAAAGCCCCAGATCAAAATGGCCGTTCTCATATGGTCCTGTGACCGCCGTATTGCGTGGGGCACCAAGGGCTTCATATTGCCGGTCAGTCAACAGTGGCGGCAGATTTCCGGGAAGAGGGCGATCCAGATGGCAGGCGGCGCAGTTACCCTTCATGGGGTCATTGAACAGACGATACCCCGCGCTTTCCTGTGGTGTGAAGCGGGTCTTTCCCTCGAGCCACGCATCAAACTTGCTGTTGTAACGGTGAAAAGACGGCTCTTCGATCTGGTATCGCGCCAGAGCGAACATTGCTTCAGACAGAAGCAGATCTGGTGAGGCTTCTGCGGCTGGACCTGCGAGAACCTTGAGACGCTTGGTGTAAGGAGCATTTTCGATCCAGGTACGGGCGATTGAAGGCGTAGAAGCCATCTCCGCCGGGTCAAAAAGCGGGCCTGACGCCTGCTGCTGAAGGGTATCAGCGCGTCCATCCCAAAAAAGTCCGCCCTGCGGAACAATGGCCGTCGTGGAACTGGCGACCGCACTTTTTGCGACGTGTGAGGCGGTTGCGCCAGCAGAGGGCAGGACAGGGGCTGTTTCGCTCTCCGGATTGTCAGGCCCGATACTGAAATTGGGTACATGCTCCAGATAGGCGAGAGACGGAATGGCGCGTCTTCCTGGGGTTTTCAGATCTTTTCCGCCCACGAAAACGGACTGATTATTTGAAGGGCCGTAGTGGTGATGCGGGTCATGGCAGGATGCACAAGAGAGGCGGCCGGACCCCGAAAGCAACGGGTCGTAAAATATCTCCCGCCCGATCAATGCCATTTCCGACAACGACTCTTGTGCAGGCCGTTGCAGAGAGACCGGGCAAGGGTTGCTGCCCTCTGCTGTGGGGAGGCAGTCCTGGGCCCGGAGCAGTCCTGACGGGATCATAGCCAGAAGGAGCCCGGAATACACAGCTCTCCGGACTATTCGTGGGGTCAAAGTGGGAACGCGGACGGCCGCGGCGCAGACTCACCCGTTTCCGGGCTCAGGAAAACAGGGGACAGGCGAGGCTGACGGCTGAAATCGAACAAATCCGTCAGGTCTGCGGCATCCGCGTCGAAAGAACCCTGGCCAAGACGCTGACCATGCAGCCAGTTGTCTTCGATGAAACGGGTGATCGAACTCTGCGTAATCTGAACATGGCTGATGTAGTTGGTCTTCGCCCATGGGGAAATTACGATCAGCGGAATGCGTGTCCCAGGGCCGCATCGCCCATTTACAGGCTGACCAGAAACTCCGGTCGGAGCCGGAGCCGTTCCACAACGACCGGGACCATTCAGTTGATCGGCCGGGTTGTCATATGAGCCATGAGTTGGCTTGACATAGGCGTGGTCGTACCAGCCATCTGAATCATCATAAGCGATGATAATGGCTGTATCACGCCAGTCCGGACTGGTCTGGATCAGATTGATCGCACTGACGACACCGCGTTGCTCATCCAGAGGGTCCGAATACCCAGCGTGCCCATCCTGAAGAGCGGGCATCTTGAGAAACGATACTGCCGGAAGATGACCCGCCCTCACAGTCGCGTAAAAATCTTTCAGATCATACTGATGGTTGGCCGGGTCTTTATGGATGCCGTCTTTCTGAAAAGTCTGACCAATAACATCGGATGATGAGGGGCGAGCATGGGTCGGATTGGCCGTGCTCGCGTAATACTGGAACCAGTTGTGATGGGGAATGTAGTCGGGAATGTTCTGCGCCACCACTGTGGAATAGGTCTGGCGCTTGCAGCCTGTCGTTCCATCAGGGTTACGAAGCGTCAGATCAAAACCGCCCATGAAGCCGCCCCAGCTGACACCCTGCTGGTTCAGAAGGTCTCCGATATTACGGCTGGTCATCATGACCTGTTCTGTCGGAACGGAGCAGACGTCTCCGGCCGGGTCAATGTCGTTGACCATGGTCCAGCCACCCTGTCCATCCGGGATAAACGGAGACTGGACTTCGGGTGTGGAACGCTTCTGTGCAGACTTCACGATCGTCATGCCGTTCGTCTGGCCTGACACGACTTCAAGTGCACCAGGAGTGGAAGGACCGTAAGTGTCGGTATAGGCCGCATCGCTCATGGCGAAGTTCTGCGCGTAATTCCAGAAGGCCGTGACGGTGTTGCCGTCAAAATATCCCATGACCTGCCCGCGGGTTGAAAAAGCACCTACGCCACCCGGCGTCCCGCGACCCGTATAACGCGGGAACAGATCGGCCAGACCGTGATGATAGGCCTGCTGCTCGGCGCTATAGGCATGGTTCTGGTCCGCCGTGCTGGCCTGTGTGCGATCCAGCCGAAATGGCAGTGACGCATCTTTTCCATTTTCCGCACGCGTATTCGGGTTCTTCAGCAGAAGATCAGCGGTGACGAGCGTATTGGCACGTGGTGTATCCGGCCGCGCCTGAAACGTCGGCTCCCCTGCCGGATTAACAGCGGATGGATACGTTCCAAAGTAATGATCGAAGGAAACGTTTTCCTGATAGATCACCACCAGATGCCGAATGGGCGTCGCAGTGGTGATCTTTGGAGGGCCCTTTTCTGCATGGGCTGAAGCCAGCAGAAAAGTCATGAGGGCAGAGAGAAGGAGAGTGGCGCGAAAAGTCATGCAGGCGGAAATCTAGCGTCTCTTGGGGGATGGGGAGGATGGGCGACTATCTTCCTGATCTGTACCGGCAAAAATAACGTGGAGGCCAGAACTTTTCTCCGGCCTGGGTCTGTTGTTCCACGCCGACATGAGTGTCTCACGCCATAATTCGTGAGGCTGCTTTTTTTCGGGCTGGTTCATCGGATAGCCTTTTGAGTGAAGCAGGCGATAGAGCCATCCTTCTCTTATCCCAATGTCAAAGGAAGAAATGTGATCGTTCCATTAAATGACGGGAGGAATACCTGATGATGAAACTTTCATGAAAGGCGTTCTGGTAGTCTTTGGCAAACACCTGAATGCAGCTACGAGAATTAACCTACCTTTTACCAGGAGCTGGCATTCAGAATGCTGCACTTCGCCCCAGAGTCTATCTGGTCAATCATCGCGCTCGGACTCTGCTTTCTGCTGGTCTGTGTGTTTGAATTTGCCAATGGATTCCATGACACGGCAAATGCCGTTGCGACGGTCATTTACACCAATTCCCTCAAGCCCAAGGTCGCTGTTGTCTGGTCCGGCCTGATGAATCTTCTGGGTGTGCTGCTCGGTGGTATTGCCGTGGCTTACACGCTGGTTGAACTGCTTCCACCGGATGTGCTGTCTCCGCCAAACGGGAATCCCGCAGTTCCCATGCTGGTGTCCCTGTTTGGCACCGCTCTGGCCTGGAACCTGCTGACCTGGTGGTTCGGTATTCCAAATTCGTCTTCACACTGCGTAATTGGCTCGCTCGTCGGCATTGCGATCGGGGATTCCTTTCTGCATGCGCGTGACCTCGGACATAGCGTCGACTGGAACCAGATATGGAAAGTTCTGACCACGCTGGCCGTATCTCCTCCGCTCGGCTTCATCGGGGCAGGTATTCTGTTCCTGATCATTCGGAAATTCGTTCACCTTCCGGCTCTTTATGAGCGTCCGGAACCCCACCACCGACCCAATCCGATTGTGCGTGCCCTGCTGGTGACAACCTGTACGCTTGTCAGTTTTTCCCACGGCAATAACGATGGGCAGAAGAGCATCGGCCTGATCATGCTCACGATCATTGGCCTGATGCCAGCAGCGTTTGCTCTGAACCCTCAGATCCCCCTGCAGTACGACATGATCCGTCAGGATGTGCAGGCTGCGCGACCCCTGGTCGCCGAATTTGATCGATACTCGTTCAAAGCCGATGCCCTGGCATCCATCGACCGGTTGGAAAAAGGCGCTGAAATTCATGCCAGCCCGGCTGAAACCCGCGGGGACATTTATCAGGTTCTTTCCGGACTTCGTTCTGTGGCCTCTAACCCCGCCACGTCTGGCGAACAGAAGAAGGAAGCAGAGGCGCTTGCCAAGAAACTTCGCCCCACTGTGGAATATGCCCCATTCTGGGTCCGTCTTCTGAGTGCTCTTTGCCTCGGTGTTGGAACAATGATCGGATATCACCGCATCGTTCAGACGCTAGGTGAGGGCATTGGCAAGACCCACCTGAACCCCGCTCAGGGTGCCGCTTCGGAAGTTGTTGGTGCAGGTCTGATCATGACAGCAGGCTATACGGGCCTTCCTGTCTCCACAACGCATATCATTACGTCAGGCGTCGCAGGGACCATGGTGGCTTCCGGGTCCGGCATCAACATGCACATGCTGACCAAGATTGCACTGGCATGGCTCTTTACGCTTCCCGTTACGATCACGGTATCTGCAATTCTTTTCTATATTCTTGCCTGACCTCCAGGCCATAAAATCCGTTTCTTAATGAAAAAGGGTCAGCCTCTTGCTGGCCCTTTTTCATGATGGAAACCGTACTTTGCGGAATATGAAACTTGTATTTCAATGTCTTCAAACGATCACAAGACATAAACGAACCGGCTGCATAACGTCCCTGCACATTCTCTGACCACGTCAGAGCCCCACGCAGGAATATATTGATGAAGCTGATGCTTGCCCTGACGACCTGTCTGAGCGGAGTTTTCGTTCTTTCAGGCGCCCAGAATGCTTTTGCGGACGATGTGTCGCCCATCCATACATCACATAAGGATGGACAGCATTCAAATCAGCGCAAAGTCTCTTCAGACAGGAAGAAGGCAGCGGCTCAATCCACTGAAGCAACGTCCGCAGAGTCCGTGGTTGTTCTTGGATCTGGTGCCGCCCGTGAGACACAGACTGTTTCCCGCCGCGCGATTCAGGAAATGACGCCAGGAACAAGTCCTTTCAAGACGTTGTCCAAACTTCCAGGCGTCATGTTCACGTCGTCCGATCCATTGGGTTCCTACGAATGGTCCCAGCAGATCATTATCCGTGGCTTTGATCAGAGCCGTCTCGGCTTTACAATGGACGGCATTCCGCTTGGGAATCTCGCTTATGGTAACACCAATGGCCTTTCGATCGGCCGCGCCCTTGAAACCGAAAACAATGGCCCTTCAACCCTGACGCAGGGAGCAGGCGCTCTCGGTGTGGCTGCATCCAATGATCTGGGTGGCGCGCTACAATTCACATCTGTAGATCCAACCAAGAAATTTGGTGTGGACGTTGCGGGAACAATCGGGTCTGCCTCTACCTGGAGAACATTTGCCCGCATCAACAGTGGCGAACTGAAAGGCGGTGGTCGCTTCTACGTGTCCTACAATCATCAGGACGCAAACAAGTGGAAGGGCGATGGCGTTCAGGTTCAAGACCAAGCAAATGCCAAGTACATTCAGCCCTTTGGCGAGCATGTAAAGCTGACGGTCTATGGAGACTGGTCCAAGCGTAAGGAAAACGATTACCAGGATCTCTCGCTCGCTCAGATCCGCAAGTACGGATATAATCTCGACAACATTACGGGCAATTATGCCCTCGCCAAGGAGATCGCCACGGCCTACCAGACAGGAACGGCTTTCCCCTCAAGCGTCCAGGATCAGGACACGGTTTATTATAACGCAGCGGGCCTGCGTGAAGACGCCATGGGATATGGCCGACTGGATTTTGACATCACCAGTCGCCTCAAAGGGTTCGTGACAGGATATGGCCACACCAACACAGGTGAGGGTGCGTGGGTCACACCTTACCTCGCCACCCCAGCAGCTCTTGGCGGCTCACCGCTCACGACCCGTACCACGGAATATGACATTCATCGCGCCGGCTTCATTGGGGGCCTGACGTACAAGATCGCAAACCATACCATCGACTGGGGCTTCTGGTTCGAGAACAACAATTTCGAGCAGGCGCGGCGCTTTTATCCGCTTCAGGACAGCGGAGCACCATCATCCATTCACTGGTATCAGGGTAATTCCTTCTACACCCAGTGGCAGAGCACGTTTAATACCAAGACCTATCAGGTCCATCTGGGCGACACATGGCAGATCATGCCAGCCCTGAAGGTGACTTACGGCTTCAAATCCCTCATCGTCGACAACTCTGCCCGTGCCCTGAGCGGCAATCTGATGGGCACACCAACCGGCACGACCTATCCGTCCGGTTCCCTTAACGCCTCGAACGGCTTCCTGCCGCAAATTGGTGCAAACTACCGTATCAACCAGCACCACGAAATTTTTGCTGATTTCGCGCGTAATATGGCAGCATATGACAGTGCCCAGACTTCGGGACCGTTCTCCACAACTACCGCAGGTTTCGAGGTTCTCCAGAAGAAGCTGAAGCCTGAAATGTCCAATACCGAAGAGCTGGGGTATCGCTTCCATAACCGGACGTTCCAGGCCTCTGTCACAGGTTACTATGTGGAGTTCCAGAACCGCCTTCTGGCAGTCACACAGGGCGTCGGCATTCAGGGTAATGCGTCGGTTCTCAGCAATGTGGGTGGTGTGACTGCTCGCGGTGTGGACGTTGCCGCCAACTGGAAGTTTGCTCGCAACTGGTCGCTCTTCGCATCCTACGCCTTCAATAACTCCCTGTATGACGACAACGTTTATGCTGACGGCGTTATTTCCGCTCACATCAAGGGCAAGCATACAGTCGGGATGCCATCCCATCTCGCCAACGTGGAACTTGGATATGATGATGGCGCGATCTGGGGCAACGTCCTGATGCAGTTTCAGGACAAGCGCTACTACACCTATACCAACGACGCTTCCGTACCGGCCAATGCGATCTTCAACCTGAATGTTGGTTATCGCTTCCAGAGCCAGAACTGGTTCCTGCGCGGTGTAGACGCCCAGATCAACGTCACCAACCTGTTCAACAAGCGGTATGTGGCAACGGTTGGAAGCAACGGCTTCGTCAACTCCGATCCGTCGGGTACTTTCCAAACGCTTCAGGCTGCCGCACCCCGCATGGTCTTCTTCACGCTTCGCAAGCACTTCGACTGATCGGATCAGAGCATGACCGGACCGCTTTCCAGCCGACGCAGATTTCTTGAACTGGGAGCAGCCCTTGCTGCTGCCGGATCATTGCCCGGTAACCTGCGACAGGCCCTTGCGGTTCCGGCCAACCGGAAGACCGGCACCATTCAGGATGTCGAGCACGTGGTGATCCTGATGCAGGAAAACCGTTCGTTCGATCATTATTTCGGCTGTTTACAGGGGGTCCGCGGATACGGAGATCCTCGCGCGACACATCAGCCGGATGGAACGTCTGTCTTCGCACAGAAAACGGCTAAGGGCTCAACGGTTCTGCCGTTCCGCATGAACACAGTGCACACATCCAGCGCCTGTATTGCCAGTCTGGATCATAGCTGGAAGGGCAGCCAGAAGGTCTGGAATGAGTGGGATTGCTGGATCCCGCACAAGACGACCATGACAATGGGCCATTTCACGCGCCGGGATATTCCCTATTACTACGCGCTCGCAGATGCCTTCACGATCTGCGACGCCTATCACTGCTCGATTTTTGGCCCGACCAACCCCAACCGGCTGTTCCTGTTCTCGGGTACAAACGGATTAAGCGTCGGGCACGACGGCAAACAGGCCGTCGAGAATGTGGATGATGGAAACGTCTCGGCTGATATGCACCGCGATAATCCGAAGTTTCAGTCCTTCCAGTGGACCACCTATGCGGAAGAGCTTCAGAAGGCTGGAGTGTCCTGGAAGGTCTATCAGGAATACGACAATTTCGGGGATAATGCGCTCGCAGGGTTTGCCGCGTTCCGAGGGCTCTCCGAACAGTCATGGCAGTATCAGAAGGGACGTCGGATTGTTGAAGGCTCCACGGCTGAAAACGCTACGACATCCGAAGGGCGCTTCCTGATCGAGGTATTTGAAAAAGACGTGGCCGCTGGGACATTGCCTCAGGTCTCATGGATCGTACCTGCCGCTGCGCTCTCTGAACATCCAAATGCCCCGCCTGGCTACGGGGAGCATCTGATTTCGCGCTTGATGGACGCTTTTGTCCGCCATCCTGAAGTCTGGTCCAAAACGGTTTTCATCCTGAATTACGATGAAAACGACGGATTTTTCGATCATGTTCCGCCCCCGGTTCCTGCACTTTACGGAGACGAGGGAAGCAGCACTGTTTCCGTCACAGGCGAGAGTTATCATGGTATTTCCGTAGGACTGGGGCCACGTGTTCCTGCCATCCTGATTTCCCCGTGGAGCAAGGGCGGACGCGTGAATTCGGAAGTGTTCGATCACACGTCCGTTCTGATGTTTCTTGAAAAGCGCTTTGGCGTTCGAGCGCCTAATATCACCCCATGGAGGCGTGCCATCTGCGGGGATCTGACGTCTGCTTTTGACTTCTCGGCCCAGGATACACGCTGGCAGGCCGATCTGCCCAACACAGATGATTATATGCCTCAAACCCGCAAGTCGTGCATGTTGCCGCCACCTCTGGTTCCACAATACCAGACGTTACCACGCCAAGAGGAAGGGCAGAGGATAACGTGCGCGCTTCCTTATCGTCTGGCAGCAGACTTGATGGTGAGTAGCGAGAAAGCCGAGATCATTCTCAGAAATACAGGCGCAAAAGGAACGGTCTTCCGCTTTTCGGGGCAAGGGCCATCGCGTCACTACACTGTTGGCGGGGGAGCCACATTGAGTATTCCGCTCCATCCTCATGATGACTTCACGCTTTCTGGCCCTAACGGCTTTTACCGCTCTGGCAAAAGCATTTCAGGCTTGCAGGTCCGGGTTTGTGAAGAGCCGGAAGGCGTGACACTCTTTCTGACAAACATTTTGTCGGAAGAAACGGAACTGGCTGTTGAAGACGCATATGGTGCGACGGCTGACTGGACTGCTCTTCTGATGCCTGGACAGGAGCTGTCCCGCTTTTATCCGCTTGCAGGCAGTGACTTCTGGTATGATCTCACGGTTGCCAGTCGCAAAGGCGGTACAGCGGGCCATATACAGGTTGCCGGACATGTAGAAACCGGGCGACCAAGCCGGACTGATCCGTTGATGAGCCGCCGAAGTTAATATGTCCGGACCTGACGACAGGCCCGGTTTTTCGAAAATCGGTTACCAGACGGTGAAACCAGCATCCACGTTGACGATGGAACCCGTCATCAGGCTTGCGGCATCCGAGGCCAGAAAGTGCACGACGGAGGCGACTTCGTCGGGCTGCCCCACGCGCCCCATCGGTGTTCCGGCAATCCACGCATCATACAGTTCCGGCTTTTCCATACCGAAGCGTGTCAGTGTTGTTTCGATGTAGGTCGGAGCAACTGCATTGGCACGGATACCATAAGGCGCCCATTCCGCCGCAAGTGAGCGGATATACTGGTGCACACCCGCCTTGGAGGCATTATAGGCGGCCTGCTGCTGTGGGCGGTTGACGATTTGCCCGGACATGGATCCGATGGCGACAATCGCGCCTTTCTTCTGCTCAAGCATGATGCGACCCACGGCCTGACAGCAACGGAACATGCCGTTCAGGTTGATATCGACCTGCTTGAGCCACTGACCTTCCGTCATGTCCTCAGCTTTGACTTCGGAAATGCAGATCCCCGCACAGGCCACCAGAATATCCAGATGGCCTTCCTGCTCGTGCAGGGTCTTGATGGCTGCCTGAACATTTTCCATGCTCGTGACATCCATGCGGATGCTTCTGACGTCCAGGCCCTCTGCGCAGAGTTCCTCCGCAGATTGTGCGGCCATGGCCTCATCCAGATCCGCAATCACAACACGCGCCCCGGCTTCGGCCAGTGCCGTCACGCAGGCCAGACCGATGTTCTGTGCGCCGCCAGTGACAACTGCGGTGCGGCCATCGAGACGAAGTTTTTCCATGTACATCTTGAATATTCCTGAACTCAGGCGGCGAGGGGGTGACGACGGCAGGCCTCGAAAGCCAGTCCATCAGGGGCGAAAAGATGACAGTACTGGGGAGGCATTCTCAGGCTGACGCGGGTCTCAACCTCAATGGTTGTAAAGCCATCCGTCTGGATGACGACGCTCTGCCCGTCTTCCAGACGAACGTGAACAAGCGTGGTGGCACCAAGCCGTTCGATGACTTCAACGACGCCGCTATTCGGGCCGGGTGCTGCGAGTTCCAGATGTTCTGGACGGATACCAAGCGTAAGTTTCGTACCGGGCAGAACTTCGGGTGGAGCGACAGGAACCCTGAGGATTGTTCCATCCCGGAGCTGAACCGTAGAACCTTCTGCATCGCCATCCTGAAAGATGGCAGAGAAGAAGTTCATGGGAGGGGACCCGATGAACTTCGCCACGAAGAGATTGCGAGGGTGATGATACAGTTCCAGCGGAGAGCCGATCTGCTCCACGACGCCCTTCTGGAGCACGACAATCTTGTCCGCCATGGTCATGGCTTCGACCTGGTCATGGGTCACATAGATCGTGGTGGCGCCGAGTTTCCGATGAAGTGCCGAAAGCTCAACACGCATCTGCCCCCGTAAAGCGGCGTCGAGGTTGGACAAAGGCTCGTCGAACAGAAACACCTTCGGATTGCGCACAATGGCCCGCCCGATAGCCACGCGCTGACGCTGGCCACCTGAAAGCTGGCCAGGCTTGTGGTTCAGATAGGGCTCAAGCTGAAGTGTGCGGGCGACATGCTCGATCTTCTGGCGGCGCTCCGCCTCGGGCATACCAGCAAGCTTCAGACCGAATTCCATGTTTTTGTAAACGTTCATATGCGGATAGAGCGCATAGGACTGGAATACCATCGCCAGACCGCGCTTGCCGGGCTCAACGTCGTTGACGCGCTGTCCATCAATCAGCAGATCGCCGGACGTAATGTCTTCGAGGCCAGCAATCATGCGCAGAAGCGTGGACTTGCCGCAGCCGGATGGCCCGACAAACACCACGAATTCCTGGTTCTCGATCGACAGGGAAATGCCCTTGATGATTTCTTCCGTAAGGTACGTCTTGCGGAGGTTCTTGAGTTCAAGCGTAGCCATGGGTCAGATCCCGTTTACAAACGTGTGGGAAACGGCAGGAAGGGAAAGATCGGTCACTTCACGGCTCCGAACGTCAGTCCGCGGACAAGCTGCTTCTGGCTGATCCAGCCAAAAACAAGAATGGGGGCCACGGCGAGGGTCGAAGCGGCGGAAAGCTTGCCGAAGAACAGTCCTTCCGGGGACGAGAACGATGCAATGAAAGCTGTCAGCGGGGCAGCGTTGGAGGATGTCAGGTTCAGGGACCAGAAGGCCTCGTTCCAGCACAGGATCAGCGACAGCAGGGCCGTCGAAGCAATTCCGGGTAGGGCGAGGGGCAGCAGAACCATCGTCATTTCCTGCCACCGCGTAGCGCCATCCATGCGCCCGGCCTCCAGAATGGGAGCCGGGACTTCACGGAAGAACGTGAAGAGCATCCAGACAATGATTGGCAGGTTCGTAAGCATATCCACGATGCCCAGACCGGTACGCGTGTCCAGCAGATGCGTGTTCCGGGCCAGAAGATAGATCGGAACCAGCACGCCGACCGGAGGCAGCATGCGGGTCGAAAGCATCCAGAGCAACGTACCGCGCGTCCGTTTCGAAGGCATGAATGCCATCGAGTAGGCAGCAGGGATGGCCAGCAGCAAGGCGCCAACCGTGGCACCGACCGAGACGATGACGGTGTTGAACGTGAAGTGCCAGTAGCTGGCCCGCTCGAAGACTTCGGCGTAGCTGCTGAGGGTCGGCATGAAGACGAGCTTGGGCGGCGTGGAAACAGCCTCCACTTCACTTTTGAAACCCGTCAGAATCATCCAGAAGATCGGGAAGAAGAGCCACAATGCGATGCCCCAACCCAGAAGGGTGACGGCAATTCGGGTGCTGCGTTTGGTTTTGAGGGCCATCTCACACCTCCAGATTGCGGGCAACGGAGCGGACGAGGAAGACCGCAACGATATTGGCGATGATGATGGCGACAACGCCACCGGCGGAGCCCCCCCCGACGTCGAACTGAAGCAGGGCGCGGGAATAGATGAGATAGGCCAGGTTGGTAGAGGCCACGCCGGGACCACCGGCTGTCGTCACGGAGATTTCGGCGAAGATCGTCAGCAGATAGATTGTCTCGATCATCACGACGACACTGATCGCGCGTCCCAGATGGGGCAGGATGATGTGCCGGAACTGTGCGATGGGGCCTGCGCCATCCATACGTGCGGCTTCCTTCTGCTCACTGTCCAGCGACTGGACCGCCGTGAGAAGGATGAGCACGGCGAAAGGCAACCATTCCCAGGCGACAATCATCATGACGGTCAAGAGCGGAAACTGGGCCAGCCAGTCGATCGGCGTGAGGCCGACAGCCCTCATCATGGCGGAATAGACGCCATAGATCGGGTGCAGCATCAGGTTCTTCCACAGCAGGGCAGAGACCGTTGGCATGATGAAGAACGGGGAAATCACCAGCACCCGGGCAATGCCACGCCCAAAGAATTCCTGATCGTACAGGACGGCCAGAAGTGTGCCACCGCCAACGCTGATGACCAGCACTCCTGCTACGAGAATGAACGTATTCAGCAGGGAATGCAGGAAGTCAGGATCGGTTAGCAGGTACCAGTAATTGCTAAAGCCTGCGAAGCCGTGAAGCGTCGGGTCCACAAGGTTGTAGTTCAGGAGGGAGTACCACAGGGTCATCCCCAGGGGGACAAGAGACCAAACCAGAAGAATCAGAACAGCCGGAAAAAGAAGCAGGAAACCTGCTCCTTTTCCCTTCCGTGCGGAGGCTCCCGGTGCGGGGCTATGTTCGACAACGGCCTGCATGGCATTGGAGCCTTATCTGGCGCGACCGGACTGGCGCAGCGAACGGGTTACGGAAGACTGTGCGGAGGCGAGTGCCTGATCGACCGTCATCTGGCCGGAGAGCGTGGCGGCAACCGTCTGCCCGACCTGTGTACCCATGGCCTGGAACTCGGGAATGCCGACAAACTGAGCACCGGTATAGGGGCGAGGCTGTGCGGTCTGTCCGTTCGGATCAGCCGTCTTGATGGCGTTCAGGACGAAGGAAGCGAAGGGCGCGGCCTTCTGGTATTCAGGAACTGCGTAGGTGGACGCACGCGTTCCGGCGGGAACGACGACCCACCCTTTACGATCAGCCACGAGCTTTACGTATTCCTTGGACGTAGCCCATGTGATGAAGGTCTGGGCATCGGCACTCTGATGGGAACTGACCGGAACGGCAAGGCTCCAGGCCCATAGCCATGTCGGGCCCTTGCCATACGGGCCTTTGGGAGCAGGTGCGAAGCCAACCTTGTCAGCCACCTGAGACTGTTTCGGGTCAAACAGCAGCCCACCGGCAACAGTGGAATCAATCCAGATGCCGCAATGTCCACTGGCAAACAGAGCCAGATTTTCGTTGAAGCCGTTGGATGTCGCTCCCGGAGGACCATCCTCCTTCAGGGCTGAAACGTACCATGTCAGCGCCTTCTTCCAGGCATCAGACGTCAGCAGCGGCTTCCAGGACATGTCGAACCACTGTGCACCGTATGTGTTGGCCAGGGAGTCCACATACGCCATGTTCTCGCCCCAGCCGGGCTTGCCGCGAAGGCATATGCCATAGACCTGGCCTGACTTGTCCGTGATCTTGTCAGCAAACTGGCGGATCTGATCATAAGTCGGGTCTGCAGGCATGGTCAGGCCAGCCTTCTGGAACAGATCCTTACGATAGTAAGTCATGATGCTTTCTGCGTAAAAGGGCAGGGCGTAAAGCTTGCCGTCAGAAGTCAGGGCATCACGCACGGACGGGAGAATATCATTCACGTCATAGGCTGCATCCGGTTTGAGTTCCGTCAGCCAGCCCTGCTTGGCCCAGATGGGCACTTCGTAGTTGCCAATGGTCACGACGTCGAATTGCCCGGTCTTCATGGCGATATCGGTCGTTACGCGCTGGCGGAGAACGTTTTCCTCCAGCGTTACCCAGTTCAGGTGAATATCCGGATGAGCTTTCTCAAATTCCGAGGATAGCTGCCGCATGACAATCATGTCACCGTTGTTCACGGTGGCGATTGTCAGGGTGCCAGCAGCATGCGCCGACGAGAGAACTGAACCGCTCAAGAAAAGTGTCAGTGCACAAACTGTTTTCAAACGAGACATGAGACTCAGACCTTTCAGAAAAGGCTGCGACCGAAACGACAGCAGCCGGAATATTCAGAATTCAGGTTGAAGAAACAGTTTTCAGGGCGTCCTGCATTTGTATGCGCCATGCGAGCTGACTGCCTAGCATGTCATGGCAGATGGAACGTTTTGCGGCGTGATATGTTGCGGTGCGTTCATCTGGCAGGATTTCGGTACCCGCATGGCTCATTCTGGCCATCGCCGTTCGAAGATCGGCGTACTCTCCGCTGGCCACAGCACCGAGAATGGCGGCTCCCAGGAGAACGGAATCCGGCTCTTCCGGCAGCAGAATACGACAGCCTGTTGCGTTGGCATGCTCACGCAGGAAAACGTGGTTCTTGGTACTCCCGCCTGTCGCAAGGATCGTGTCGATACGGTATCCTTGGGCATTAAGCGCATCAATAATGTCTTTGGTCCCATAGGCGAGGCCTTGAAGCGTAGCCAGATACAGCTTTGCCAGATCATCCGGATTGGCCGACAGGCTTAACCCACTGATGATGCCTTTGAGGTCAGGGTCAGCGTGAGGGGAGCGATTGCCGTGAAAATCCGGAAGCACATGCAGGTTCGCTGTGCTCGTTCCGGGAAGCTTGCCCTGCTCAAGAGCATCCGCGCGATCGTTCAGCAGAGCATAGATGTTTTTGCCAGACTGTTCTGCTTCCTGTTTGAGGGCAGGACCCGCAGCGTGTTTGGAAATGACAAAGTCGATCAATGCTCCGGTTGCGGACTGACCTGCTTCGTTGAGCCACATGTCGGGGACCATGGCATTCCAGTATGGGCCCCACACTCCTGGAACAAATCTGGCCTCTTTGGAGGCTGCCATATGACAACTGGATGTGCCGCAGATGAGTGAAATTGAGCGTTCAAGAACATCATCCGAAAGCGCGCCGGCCGCCTCAATACCAAGGACGCCAATTCCTCCTGCATGGGCATCAATGGCTGACACTCCGACAGGTATTCCGGGTTCCAGACCAAGCTCCGCAGCGGCCTGAACACTCAGACCCTCTCCCACAACACCACCAAGCGCCCGGATGTCATTGCCGATCCGGGCATAGTTGTTTTCTGTCAGCTCTTCGAGACCAATGGCCTTGAAGTAAGTGGCGTCCCAGCGATCTTCATGGGCCAGATATGTCCATTTACAGGCCGTGGAACACGCTGAACGCGACAGGGATCCTGTCGCGCGCCACGTCAGGAAATCCGGCAGATCGAAAAAGTGGCCAGCCTTGGCGAAAATGTCTGGCAGGTTTCGTTTAAGCCAGAGAAGTTTTGGAGTTTCCATCTCCGGGGAAATTTTGCCCCCCACATAACGCAAGACTTCGTAGCCACCCGCATTGATTTCAGCAGTTTCCTTCAGAGCGCGATGATCTGCCCACAGGATAATATCCTGCCCGTCCGCACCCTCAGGATCGACCGATAATGGGCGACCTTCGGGATCGAGAACAACAAGAGAGCAGGTTGCATCAAAGCCAATACCCACAATCCGATAGGGGTGGTCCAGCGTGGAAAGTGCCATTCGGGTTGTTGTGCAAACGGCTTCCCAGATATTGGCGGAAGACTGCTGGGCATAGTCGGCGGCAGGCGTCCATGTGCGCGTCGGCTGGACGGCAGAGGCCTTCTTTTCCCCATCGAGCGTGAAAAGACCGGCCCGGGCGCTCCCTGTTCCAACATCCACTCCAAGAACCAGATCCATAAGGCCACACCCAGATTGTATCGTGCAGATTGCTGAGATTCCGGGAGAGCTATCTTTCCAGTGTCATTCACAGCGATTGAGACGTTCCGATCCAATGGTTGCCTCTGACAACCGTTAACGACCTTAAAGAAAATCCGATAACGCTATGTGCTGTCACTTCCAAAGATAACGTATTCTCCGGAATATATAACGGTATTTACGTTACATATAGCATGCTGGCTGTCCATAGCTCGAAATGGAATTCAGAAAAGAAAACGTACAGATCGCAAAAAGATGAATGCTCGGATATTTCAGGAGGGCCGGAAAACACCACCGCGCCCTCCCAGTTTCACGCTATGCTGCGACAGGAACAGGCGCGTCTTCAGCTAAAAGACGCTCGGCTTTGAGGTCGTTCCAGAATTCTTCCGGAATATGATGGCTGAACCATGCCAGGTTTTGCGTGAGCTGATTGGTCGTCCGGGTCCCCGCACAAAAAGACGAAATCGCTGGATGCGCTACGACAAATTGCAGGGCAGCCGCAGGTAACGGAACATGATGCCGCGCACAAACAGCTTCAATACGGGAAACACGATCGAGAATATGCGACGGAGCAGGAGCATAGTTATATTTGGCTCCCTTCACAGCACCCGTCGCAAGAATACCCGAGTTAAAGCCGCCGCCGACAAGTAGCGTAACGTTCCTTTGCTCACACAGAGGCAGAAAATCCCGCAAAGCGTCCTGCTCAAGCAAAGTGTAGCGACCTGCGAGAAGAAAGCAGTCAAAATCATGCTGCTGAAGGGCAGCATGACAGACTTCCCATTCATTCACACCAACACCGATCGCTCTGACGACACCTTCGGTACGTAGCTTTTCAAGTGCCCGCCAGGCACCGCCCATCGCCTGTTTGAAAACTTCCGGCTGGTTCTGCCCGTGCGTAAAACGATCAATGTCATGGATGAACACCATGTCGATCCGTTCGAGAGCCAGACGCTGCAATGAATCCTCGAAGGATCGCATCGTCCCATCATAGGTGTAGTCGAACGTCATCCTGTTGGGAGTTGCATTGACCCAGGGAGCAAAATCGATGTCTGCTCTTGGCGCGGCGTGCAGTGTACGGCCCACTTTCGTGGAAATAACGAAATCGTCCCGGTTTTTCCATCGGAGAGCCTGACCCAGCCTGAGTTCGGCAAGTCCGTGGCCATACATGGGCGAGGTATCATAAAGTCGGATCCCTGCATCCCAGGCATGCTGTATCATCTGGCCAGCGTCTTCTTCACTGACTTCCTGCAGGAAGTTTCCAAGCGGAGCAGTCCCAAAAGCGAAAGCTGTAACGCTAAAGTCGGTTCGACCGAACCTGCGTGTTTCTGATGGCTTCATTGTCGATCCTTCCGGCGGGATTGAAATCATGGCGTAAGATTGAATGTGAAGGAAAGGCCGCTGATTTCAGCTCTATGAGCAATGCAGGGGGCTTCCAGGATTGAGAAACATACGCCTGACAGGAGGAATGGATGATGGTGGCACGATAACTTTACAATCGTGTCCGGTTACCTGACGAATATGCCAGAGCAGGGGCTGAGCTGCCCTTAAATTTGGCAGAAATGATTGCTCAATGAGCCGCTTCCTGCCATGGAGGCGGCATGACAAAACACAGGCACTTTGAAATTTTTCTGGCAACGCCCCCCGGTCTTGAGGACATGCTCTGCGCCGAGGTGAAGCTGAAAGGGTTCCGCCAACCCAAGGCCGTCCCCGGTGGAGTGACGTTGCGGGGAGGATGGCCTGAAGTCTGGCGCGCAAATCTCTGGATCAGAGGCGCCAGCCGGGTTCTGGCCCGTGTTGCCCAGTTCCGTGCGGAATATCTGAAGCAGCTTGATGTCCGAACCAGAGAAGTGGCCTGGGGAGAGTTGCTGAGATCAGACGTTCCATTTCGCGTTGAGGTTTCGTGCTCTACTTCTCGAATTTATCACAGCGGCGCTGCGGCTGAACGTATTGCCAAAGCCATCACCGAGACGCTTGGAGCACCCAGTTCCGATACTGCAGATGTTGTTGTGCGGGCCCGGATTGAGAACAATTTCTGCACACTCAGTCTGGATACTTCAGGAGATCTTCTTCACCGGCGTGGACACAAGGAAGCTGTCAACCGCGCGCCCATGAGAGAGACGATGGCCTCCCTGTTTCTGCGGAAATGCGGATATAACGGCCAGGAACCAGTCCTGGACCCAATGTGCGGCTCTGGAACGTTTGTCATTGAAGCGGCGGAAATCGCAGCGCGTCTGAACCCGGGCCGCTCCCGGCATTTTGCGTTCGAGCACTTTGCGACATTCGACGCGGACGCGTGGAAACAGATGCGGGCCGTGAAAAGTCAGCGCGATCCGGACTTCCATTTTTATGGAAGCGATCGGGATGCCGGAGCGATCACCATGAGTTGCGCCAACGCTGAACGCGCCGGCGTCACAGCCTATACGACCTTCAGTCAGGCGACGATAAGTGAAATCACGCCTCCTGCGGGGCCGCCAGGTTTGGTCATCCTCAATGCCCCTTATGGAACACGTATCGGCGACAAGAAAAAGCTCTCAGCGTTGTATCGTGCACTCGGTGAGCGGCTGCTTGAGCACTTCAAAGGTTGGCGCGTGGGGATCATCACTACTGAAACATCGCTTGCGCAGGCTAGTGGCTTGCCGTTTTTGCCAACAGGCGCTCCCATTCCTCACGGTGGGCTCAAAGTCTTTTTGTTCCAGACAACGGTTCTGGAATAATCATATAATCAGGTGGCTGTTACGCTATGCGCTAAGTACTAATTTTATACGAAATGGGCGGAGCTGTATTCCTGAAGAAAATATTCAACTCTTTCAATAAAAAGAGATGTAAAGGGATTTGAAATCCGTGATCGCGCTACGATCGATACAGTTTGAGGGTGAATGCCGTTTTCCCGCAACGTGAGAAACTTGAGCTTCCCCTCGGACTGTTCCTGAATGATGTCGAGTGGCGTCAGAAACGTGATATTGCCCGGCACAAGAGCCATTTGTCGCATAAGTTCTATGGAATTGGTTTCTAATGACGGCGTCAGTGTCAGGCCTCGTGCAGTATAGAGATCTTCCAGATGTGGACGGATCGCCATACTGTCATCCGCCACCACAAGCGGCCACGCATTACAGTCTTCTAGACTGATGGATTCCTGATGGGCGAGGGGATGTTGCGCACTCATCACAATGCCTAAAGGGACGCTTCTGGACGCCTGCACAACCAGACCGTTTTCAGGCGGAATATCAAAGCCTATTCCAATATCAGCCTGACCATTTTTGACCGCTTCGACCAGGTCATGCGTTCCATAGGTGCTAACATGCGTTCGGACGTTCTGATGCGTGTTATGGAAGTCTGTGAGAGCCAGAGGAAGGAATGTAGAAACAGGTCCTACCATCGTGGCAATCGAGAATTCTCCACGTTTCAGACCCTTCAAATCTTCAAGAATCTGCCGGGTATGATTCATATTTTTCAGGGTTTCGCGGACATGCGCGAGCAGGATTTCCCCTGAGGCCGTTAGGACAAGTTTTCTGGGAAGCCTCTGAAAGATCGGCGCTCCGAGATCCTGTTCCAACGTCAGAATCTGGCGATTGATGGCTGTGGAAGCGACGTTCAGATGCTCTCCAGCCTTCCTTATGGAACCGCAACGGGCGACCGTATCCAGGTAGATCAGAAGTCGGCTGTGCAGCATGACAGAACTCTCACCCAAAAGATGCACGATAGAAACATTTCAGAATACCTTCAAGATTTTGTGCCGATCTCGAACTGAGATAGTCGCCTCAATGCACGAACAATCTCTTCGAAAGTTTATAGTGGCACGAAAGACACAATAGATATTCTTATGGTGCCACATAGGAAAATCCAAAAAAATCACATAAGTTTCTCGATACAAGATATTGATTTATCTGTCTGTTATATAAAGGTTTTTTTTCGGTTTTCACTTTGCAGACCTCAAAGAACAATAGCGTTGCAAAATATTTCTCAGGGTGTATAAAAAGATCCACAAGTGTGTCAGATTTCGTGAGTGCTCTACTTTTGATGTCACTGCGAGGCAATTATTCGCCTTTTGAGGCAGTGGTCAATTATGTTGCGAATTCGTTATGGGAAAGGTCTTCTGATCGGAGGCCAGGTCCTGTGAAGAACGTTAGGTGTCTTGCAGCAGGGGAAGCCAGCAGGTTATGTGTTCGTATCGATCTGAAAAACAGTCTTACAGGAAGGCCCTCCTTCTTGTAACGTGTCTGGCAGGTTTTGGTTCAGTGTCCGTTGCTGCGCCAGCCCAAGCCGCGACCAGCACCGTCAAGCATAAGGCCCATGCGCATGGCGTAGCTGCCCAAAGCCAGCGCGTGCCCCGTAATGCGGCTGTTACAGCTGTTCCCGAACACCCCAAAGCGCGTCATCCGTCGTCGATTAATTCGACGGGCGATGAGCATGTAACGGTCTCCACCTCCCGTCTGGCACGAAGCCGTGGCGGTGGCATGATGCGTGTCGAGACCGCTCCCTATGCAATTCAGACGATTACCAAAGCGTTTATTGAAGCCAGGAGCCCAACCAGCACTGCACTTGATCTCATCAAGAACCTGCCAAGCGTAAACGTTTCTACGCCCGATACATCCGGCATGCAGGGCGGCCGCATCCAGAGCCGAAGCCTGACAGACGCTGATATGGCACTGATGGTCGATGGGGCCCCTGCAGCCAGCGCCTCCTACATGGCCGAAGACATTGATTCGGAAAACCTTGATAGCGTCAGCATGATGCCTGGTTCTTCTCCGATTGATCTTCCAGCAACATCTGCTGCTGCAGGCGTCATGAATGAGACTTCTCATGATCCGGCGCATCAGTTCGGTGGCCTGATTGATTTTTCATACGGTACCAACAATCTGTCGCGCGAATTCCTTCGTATTGAATCCGGTGACATAGCAAAAACAGGTGTTCGCAGTTACCTGTCTTTCTCGAATACGCATGCTCGGTCCTGGATGGGAGCTGGTATTAACCAGCGTCGTCATCTTGACTTTGGTATCCGCAAGGACTGGGAGAACGGCTCTTACGCGAAGCTGTTTATGTCCTGGAACTATGAAGACTTCGTGATTGATCGCTACCCGACTGCCGCCCAGTTTCATCAGTACAAGGATACGGGCGTTGGATATGGCCGAAAGGCCGAGTTTGATCCATCCGGGAACGACTACTGGAAGAACAATATTGATCACTGGAATCAGCTTTTCCTGAGTGCGCCGATTCACGTCGTTCTTACAGACAAGCTCCAGTTCGATCTGCGCCCTTACTACAACTGGGGGCAGGGCTGGGACGGCTCTTCTGGCGGCTTTGCGAAGGGCAACACAAATTACAAATCCGGCCAGACAATCGCTGCGGGTACGCCTCTTACCAGCTACTTCCTGGAAAATGGAGCGCTTGACGTTGGCGCAACCGCCAAGCTGGGTTACGATATCGACAGGCATAACCATCTTGACTTTGGCTACTGGTACGAAAATCAGGACTATACCCAGCACTTCCCAAGCAGCGTGACAAAGGCTGACGGCTCCAACCCGAGCCCGAACGACTCTACGTATCAGGTCTATTCAGGAAGCAATCGCTCTTATCCGGGCAATACCACCGGGTATGAGATTCATTCGCTCTTTCTTCAGGAAACAGCAAAATACTTTCATGACCGCCTGCTAGGTAATGTTGACAAAAGATCTAGACGATTTGGCTGAGATCT
>NZ_BANH01000020.1 GCF_000964465.1 Gluconobacter thailandicus F149-1 = NBRC 100600
CAGGTGCAGCGCACCTGGCTCGCGGCCTTACGAACTAGAGCGGAAATCAAGTGACCGAAAGAATTTCACGGCAATCACAAAAAGAGAAAAATCTTGTCTGACACTCAACTGATTTCAGCATGTCGAGCTTTTGTATCGTTCAAGGACCGACTGGATGAAAGCCTGACGGAAGTCGATGATCCGTATGAACGCTTCTACGAACGCAGGGCGATTTTTCCGAAGAAATTTCTACGCGACGCGCTTCCCTTTTCCGATGCGTTTTACAGCTATGATGACATGGTTCCAGAGACTATCGACCCGACGCTTGTCATCTCGGGGCAGTATCGGGACCGACCGGATCAGGGGAGAGATTACGATCACGAGATCATGGAATGGTCTGATGGTATTGTGAGCGATAACGACAAATATTGCTCAGAGGCACCGAGATATGCCCGTATCGGAACGATGCCGCTTTACGTGGCTCTGGAAGGCAAGAACCGGGTGACTTTGTTCAAGCGTCATCAGCGCCCGATGCGGGCCTTTATCACGCCGGTAGCCTTTCCGGCTCCGTCGGATCTGACGATCGTGCGGTTTTCCCCGTTCGGCGCTTACGGATTGGCTTATCAGGATGAACCAGCCAGAATCATTCCCTATCCTGAAGTCGCCCTGCCCCTTCTGACGGCTTATGGCGTTACCAGCCAAGAGAAAAGCTGGTCGCTGCGGGCTGCTGGATACGCCCGCACAGCACAGAACGAAATCAGAAAATCTCGCATGGCACCATAGAAAACCAGCTACTGCCGCGCCCCAATAGCAAGGACTTGGAAATACCCGATGAAGACTTCTGGACTGGATGTGTTTGATGGCGTCAAGGCGGCACAAGATCCTCGGATACAGGAGGAACTTCTGAACATGGCATGGGCAGATGGCGACGCAGCGGCGTTTGCTCATGCTCTTTCGGTCATAGCGCGCGCGCAGGGAGCGGACGATATTGCGAAGGAAGCCCTGTCTGAAAAAGGCGATCTCGACCTGACCGGCCTGTTCCGCATCATGTCGGCGCTCGGCATAAAGGTGACGTTTCATGCGGCGGACTGATGCGGCACACGCCGAAGGGATGGCGGCCTGTCGGGCCGCCACAGAGCAGTCAGCCCCCGCGAGGGGGCTTCAGTTTCAAGTGTCCGCTTAGACGTTCACTTGCCTTTGACTTTTTCGACGCTCTTCAGGCCGAAAGCGGAAATCCGGTCCATAACCTCGCCGCATTCTGCGCAATGAACAGTAAACTTTTCACTCCACCCCCCATGCTCCGGTCCCGTTTGAATTGTTATTCTATTCACTGTGCCGCATTTTTCACATTTCTCTTTGTAAGATTCTTCACCAATATTACACATATTTTTGGTATTCCTTTTTCATGTCCGTTTCGAGATACGCAATGCCTGTGCATCGCGCATTGAGCGGAACGCCAGAACGATCTGTTTGCTGAAAGCGGGACTGAACTGGCCGCGCGCGGTTCGGTCTTCCAGCGTGTAGGACGTTTCGAGGATGTCGTAATTCACTTCATCCACCATCACCCACAGGGGCATATCCGTATCCAGCTTCGCCCTGCGGGCCTCGGTTTCCGGAATCAGCACGGCCTGACGATCAGCAGCAGGCTCTTTGCTCGTGATCGGCAGGATGAAGAGGTGATGCTTGCCGTCCCGGTCAATGGCAACGACCACCACGCAGCTCGGCCGCTTTTTTCGGCCTTCCGTCTCACCTCGTAAATCCTGCCATTTCCAGAGATAGTGATAGTCGATGACCTGGCCGACACGCGGGAAGTCATCAGCCATTCAGATAGTCCTCAATCCCCTGATCGCACAGGACGGCAACGTCTTCAGGCATATCGTTGACGGCATAAGCCTTCTGACTGCCCGTATCCCTGCTGGTCAGCGTCTCGTATCGCTCCATCGACATGACAACGAACCGGGGCTTGCGATGCTTGGTGATGGCGACGGGGGCGACGGCTGCGGCCTCGAAGAGATCGCCGGTATTACGGGTCAGGTCGCCCGCTGCAAACTGCTTCACTGGCTTTATCCTCCCACGGGGGCAATATCAAGAATATACAGAAATTCTGAATATTCCGCAAATTAAATCGCTGAGGATAGCAGAGGCATGGCGGCCTACAGGGCCGCCAAATGATACACAGCCCCCGTCAGGGGGCTTCCGTTTATCGTGGCTATCCCGAGGGGAGAAGAGACTATGCCACAGAGGGCGCAACCATCCGCTCTTCTGTGCTCACCTAGCTGATTTTTTCGCGACCAGCAGCGCAGCCACAGGTCCGCCCCATGCCCCCAGCAGGCTGAGGACGGCGATTGCGGTCGAGAACCAGAGTGGCAAAGCCTCGGGCGAGGCATCGGCTCCCATCATCATCGGCAGACCCAGCACGCCGAATATGAATTGAAAGAAGACAACGGGCAGAGCGATGATTTTCACAGATCGAAAGCTGTGCGTGAACATCACAGACAGGCCCGCCATCATGACAGAAAAAAAGAGACCGGCCGTCAGGATGCCTATCCCATGAAGGGCCAGGAACCATTGCGGCAAGAGTTCCAGCCCACGGTCCCGCATCAGACAGAACATAATCACGACACCAGTCAGAAAACCGAAAGTCACGATCAGTTTCAGCGTGTCGATGGCATCAGCAATATGCCCAGCCAGACGGTCAACGCCATTTGGCGCAGTATTCTGCTCTGTTGTCATGTCCTAATTCCACCAGAACCTGTTTTGCCGTTACTACCATAAGCCCGGTCTTATGCGTAAGAAATTGCCGGTCGCTTATGGGAGCAGGAATTGATTTTGACTTACTCGTGCCGAAGTAACGCACTGTCTGCCTGATGTTCGGGTTTCTCACTTTCTGGTGCCTCGGAAAGAAGAGACAAAAGAGTATCGGGAACCGGTTCCTTCACCACAGCACCGAACCGGGCGCGCAGCGCGCGCTTCAGCCACGACGCCAGAAAATTTTCATCTGAATACTTGTGCATATCCGATCCTTCCCACTGCATTTTAATCGGATCGCCCACGACAGGAAGATTCTGGCGTCGTAGAGCACTCCACAATGTTGCGAACCCGGCATCATCAGCCGGAGCGGGTGGCCGGGGCGCAGTGCCCCGGCCGGTTGTTGTCATGCGGTCGCTGCGCCGGGTGTGCGGAGAAAGGCCGGAAGCCATCCGCTTTCCGCTGCGGCCTTGGCCGCGTCGGTGGCGAGGGCATCCCGTTTTGCCTTCTGCCAGTCGCCGGGGTTTGCTCCTGCCTCGGTGATGTAGTCGGCAATGGTGGATTTCGTCAGCGAACGGAAGAAGTTGTCCGCATCGGGCGTCCACCATTCGCGCATGTCGAAGCCGATTGAGGCTGCGATGTCACGCGACGAGCCGCGCTGCCTGTCCACGGACCAGTCCTCCTTTCCGGCATTCACGAAGGGCAGGGCGCAGGCGGCAAGAATTTCGACCAGTTCGCTTTCGGTACGGCCCAGAAGCCACGGCCACAGCCGATCATCCTGCGGGATGCGCAGAGGGTTGAGGCGTTCCAGCCGATATTCGGCAACCGCGCACATGGCCGGGTTGGATGCCTTGTCGTGCGGCGTTTCGGGCGTCTCGAAGCGGGGAGACATCGCGCCGTGGTGCTGCATCAGAAGCGCATGGACCAGAACCCGCAGGACCATCACACTGTCCCGCGCAAGCGTCGCCTGTAGGGCGGCTGTCCGCTCGCGATAGAGCGTTTCCATCAGACCGTTGGGAATGGTGGGCACGGCACTGTCATTCTCGGCTGTGCTGGCGCTGGCGGCGTCCTTCTTCTTCGCGCCGGGTTTGACCACGCCCACATAGGTCGTGCCGATCTCCGCCCCCTCGGTCATGATGAAGACCCCGGCCTGTTCCTTCTGCTCGGCGCTCCACAGGTGAGCCGCATTCTGCAATGCCTCAAGCTCGGCGGTCAGGGCGTCGTATTCTTCGTTTTCCTCGTCGGTCAGGCCCTGGGACTGCTCGTTTTCCTCGATCTCGGTCAGCCGGTCGGCAATCGCCTCGATGCGTGCGGCATCCTCGGCGGTTGGCTCGGCCTGTTTTGGCGACAAACGAGGGGTGGAATAGAACCAGCTTGGCCGGTCCGTGATGCGTTCAACCCATGACCAGCCTTCGGCCCTGAACCCGGCTTCGACTTCGCCCAGCTTCTTTTCGGCCAGTTCGTGCAGAAGCGGGGTATCGGTCAGGAAACCGTTCTCTCCGAACAGGTCCTGCACCACGGTCCCGCCCGCAGCGCGGTAGGTATCCAGTCCGACGAAGGAGACGATGCGGCTGCTTTCGGGAACGGCCCCCTGCATGAGCCGGTTCTTGATGGAGTGCGGGGCAACCTGAAAGTGCGTATCCAGCACCCATTGCAGCACACTGTCCTGCGCCTCGTGATCGTCCGCCACGGTGAAGGCCGAAACCTGTTCGAGCGTGAGCTGATCCTGTCGGAAGGCGCTCATGACAGCAGGAGAGACGGACGCCAGCTTCAGGCGCTTCGCGACGATTGAAGCGGAGACGCCAAAACGCTGCGCGATCTGCTCGACGGAGCGTCCCAATTCGACCTGTCGGGCGAACGCCTCAAACTGGTCGGCCGGGTGCATCGCATGACGCTGCACGTTCTCGGCAAGGCTGATTTCCTCGGCTTCCTCGGGTGTCACGATCCGGCAGAGAACGGACTTGTCCTCGGTCCAGTCGCCGCGTTCGACCAGCAGGGACATGGCGAGAAAGCGTCGGCCGCCCGCGACAACGCCGAAGCGGTCACCATCCGGCACGACGACAAGGCTCTGGATCAGGCCAACAGCTTTCAGGTTGTCGGCCAGTTCTTCGATAGCGATGGCGGGCACCGTGCGCCGGACATTCAGGGGCGAACGGAACAGCTTGCTGAAGGGGATGCGTGTCCCGTCTGTATCGTTGGCGGGCGTCGTGATTGGCGTCGGCGTCTTGCTCGTAGTCTTTCTGGCGGGCTTCGTGGTGGCTTTCTTGGGCTCACTGCGGAGTGTTGCAGACATAGGGTTTACCCTCCCTGCACCGGGCGGAGAGGAAGGACCATCCCCCCACGTTTTCCCGCCCGGTGTTCTTATTATATACACGATATAATAATGGAGGGG
>NZ_BANH01000019.1 GCF_000964465.1 Gluconobacter thailandicus F149-1 = NBRC 100600
CCAACCTTGGCAAGGTTGTGCTCTACCCCTGAGCTACACCCGCATTCCGTGGGCGGTGTTATTACCGAACTTCGGAACCCGCGCAAGAGGGAAAATAAGCCTGACAGACGAATTTCCCATTTCTCCCGATTTCCTGATGTCCTCCAGGCTTTTCCAGAGCCATTCGGCGCCCTCTCAAGCCAGAGTCCTCTTGCACTGATCCTCATCAACCCCGATCTTTCTGGAAAACAGATTTCTCCAGCAGGATGGCCTCCTTTTCATGAGCAGCACTTTTGACGAACATCTGATCGGCCAGTCTCCGTCACAGGGAGCCACAGCCCATATCATTGATGCCGACCAGACGACTTTCATGGCTGAAGTTGTCGAAGCCAGCCAGCAGGCCCCAGTCCTGGTGGACTTCTGGGCTCCATGGTGCGGTCCCTGCAAACAGCTGACCCCCGTTCTTGAGAAGGTTATCCGTGCCACGGGTGGTCGCGTTCGTCTGGTCAAAGTGGATGTTGAGGCCAACAAGTCCCTGGCAGCCCAGCTTGCCCAGATGGGGCTGCCGCTTCAGTCGATCCCCCTTGTTGTCGCATTCTGGAAAGGGCAGGTGCTGGACCTCTTTCAGGGCGTGCAGTCTGAAAGTGAGATCCGCCGCTTTGTCGAAGCCCTTCTGAAAGCTGCGGGTGGCGCGATGCCCTCGGCTGATATTCTTGCAGAAGCCAAAAAAGCCCTGGCTGATAACCAGCCTGCAGAAGCCTTGGAACTTTACGCACAGCTGCTGGATGTTGAACCCGAAAATCCGGAAGGCTGGGGTGGAATGCTTCGCACGCTTCTGGCGCTGGGTGAAATCGAAGGCGCAGAAGAAGCATCCAGTCAGATCCCGACCAAGCTGGACTCCCATCCGGAAATCACCGGTGCCCGTGCCGCTCTGGCGCTGAAAAAAGAAGGGGCCAAAGCTGCGTCCGAGCTGGATACCCTGCGCCAGCAGGCCGAAGCTCACCCGTCAAACTTTGACGTCGCCCTGAAACTGGCGGCCGCCATGAACGCTTCCGGTCAACGTACCGAAGCCGCCGACGTTCTGCTCGCGATCATTCGTAAGGACCGGGACTGGAACGAAGGCGCCGCAAAAACTGAACTCCTGCGTTTCTTTGAGGCCTGGGGCCATACTGACCCCGTAACTCTGGCAGCCCGCCGCAAACTGTCCTCCCTCCTGTTCTCGTGAGCCTATGACCCGGACGCCTGATACATTCGTGGATCTCAGCGATATTCCCCGCAGGGTTCCGGCCCTGACGGATCTGACGCTCGCAGATCTCCCCCCTCGTGTCGGGCTTTTTCCCGTGTCAGGAGCGATGCTGCTTCCTGGAGGACAGCTGCCTCTCAATGTTTTTGAACCACGCTACGTCGCCCTTCTGGAAGACGCACTTGCCGAGCGTCGGCTGATCGGAATGATCCAGCCGCAGGAGGAAGACGAAGACGATCCTCTTCCCGTCCTGCACGACATCGGCACACTGGGACGCATCACCAGCTTCACGGAACATCCGGACGGAACATTCTCCGTCACTTTGCTGGGCGTGACCCGTTTCCGGCTTCTCATGGAGGGCCTGACGCGTCGGGGTTGGCGCGAAGGCGCCATCGATGCGTCACCCTTTTTCTCTGATCTTGTGGAAAGTGATCCTTCGCCCATCAACCGGTCCAGACTGCTGAGCCGGCTAAAAGATTACCTGACCGCTCATGAACTCCAGACAGACTGGTCCCTGATCGACGAGATGGATGACGAGATGCTTCTTGTTGTCCTGCCCATGCTGGTGCCTTTCAGCCCCACACAGAAACAGGCCCTTCTCGAAGCCGGCACGCTGGATGATCGCGCCGGGGTCTTGCTGGATCTTCTGGCAAAGGGCATGGAATGACCATGAACGCTGAACTTGACCCCCGCCTCCTGTCCCTTCTGGTCTGTCCGGTGACCAAAGGACCTCTGACCTATGACCGGGACACGCAGGAGCTTATCAGCCCGCGTGCGAAGCTGGCATTTCCGATCCGTGACGGCATCCCCATCATGCTGCCAGAAGAAGCGCGTCACCTCTCGGACTGACGCGCCAGAGCTACTCAGAAATGTGACAGCGCAGACTGGTCGTCGCGAACCTTGAAGTTCGTGACAATCTTCATCAGTTCTGCCGCATCTCCGACCAGTTCCTGACTGGAACAACTCATTTCCTGCACGATAGCTGCATTGGTCTTCGTGACGGCTTCAAGCTGGGTCGTACTCGCATTGATATCCATGATCCTCTGAGCCTGCTCTTCTGCGCCAGAAGCGATTTCTCCGACCGCCTCTCCCAGCCGGTTCACGGATGTACTGATATTCCCAAGTGCCGCACCTGTCTCATCGACCATTTTCACGCCGCGCTCGACATCTTCCATACTGCTGCTGATCAGTTCCTTGATTTCCCGGGCAGCCGTGGTCGATCTCTGTGCCAATGCACGAATCTCCTGAGCGACAACCGCAAAACCCCGACCAGCCTCCCCTGCTCTCGCAGCTTCCACGCCAGCATTCAGAGCAAGCAGGTTTGTCTGGAACGCAATTTCATCAATAACACTGATGATCTGCACAATCTGCGCTGAGGATTCGGAAATTTTGGCCATGGCTTCAACCGTACGATTGACGATATCCGTGCCCTGCCCGGTTTCCTGACAGCAGACTTCCACCGTTTCGTCCGCCTGTCGCGCCTCCTCAGCCACTTCCTTCACGGACGTCGTCAACTCCGTGATATTGCGGGAAACGACCCCGAGAGCCTGCACCTGTTCAGCGATACGGCAAGCAACGTCTTCGGACGAGCCGCTCAGGGTTTTTGCCCGGTGCTCCACCATCCCCGACGTTGACCGCACCGAATGGACAATATGACCCAGACCGCTACAGGCATTTTGAAACGCGCCACTCATCCGGGTTGTTTCGGTTTCCAGAGCCGGATCAATTTCCTGCACCAGATCGCCACCTGCCATTCGTTCAAGCGCATCAGCAAGAGCTTCAGAAAGCGCTGTCAGGCTCTCTGTCCGCTCTTTCTCAGCCCTTGAGCGCTCCTGTCCGTCCAGATTCAACGTATAAGTCTGAAGACCAAGCTCCATATCCAGGAGCGCCGTCTTGATCAGAAGGCCGGCCCTGCGTGTTACGTCTTCAACAGACAGAGCCTGCTCGGATTTTTGAAAAAGACGCCTGAAAAATCCCTGCGGCGGTTTCGGCCAGGCCTCGCGAAGAAACTCCGAGACAATTCCTTCCAGCAGCAGCCCATAACTTCCAATATACCACTGAGGCTCCAGACCAATCCGGGCATGGGTGTTACCGATGGCCTTCGTGCTCTGAACATAATCAGGCCCGAAGTCGCCATCCAGAATCCGGCTCCAGTGCTTCTCCTGCTGGGTGCGGGCCGATTTCTGGTGAAGCGGATTGGAAAAGAACCGCGACAGGGCTGGTGTCTCATCAACCCGACGATAAAACCGATCCAGTGCGGGCCCGAGCGTTCGCCTCACCTGCTGCCCAATACGGCTGATCAGGGCTTTTTCCGAAGCGCCAATGCCCAGAAAAGCGAGACGTTCTTTAATATCTGTCGCGACCTGATCGGTCATCTTTGATCTCCAAGGCGTCACTCGGTCCGGAGGAAGGACTGAAGGACGCCCTAGCACATCAAAAGTTACGCAATCATGAAGACAGCACCGTCAGGCGGCAGCAGAACACCGCGGCAGGCTAGTTTCCGCTGTTTTGCCCATAGGACACTTCCGTATCCGGAACAGCAGGTCGCGGCGTGATGTCCGCCGTATTGCCGCCAGGCCCACCAGCCCCGAAGCTTACACCTTCAGAAGATGGACCGCTTGTATCACGCGGGCGGCTATCCTCACTCATGCCCCCCGGTGGCATGGGCATGACAGGCGCATCATCAGCATAAGACATGCCACTCGGGTGCGGACGATGCCTGTGATGATCTCCCCGATCCGGAGCGGCGCCCGGGGGCGGCAAAGCCGTCATGTCTGCTGCCGGGCCATCGAACATGGAACCGACACCACATCCCCCTAATGAAAGGCAGGACAACGTAAGGGAAAGAGAAAGCCAGCGCATGCCACGATATTAGCACTTTTCCGCGGTTGACGCATCCCCATCCGGAATGGGACACACCGCAGCCATACGCCTTTCATCAGGCACCCACAGTCGAGGATCCCCTTTGATGTTTGAAGGCCGCATTACGTCTGCCGCCGATCTGAGACGCGCCTGGTGGGACAGTCTGTTCGTAGACCATTCCATTTTCCGCCTCGGCTGGACAAACCTCTCAGAGGTCGTCCCCGGGAAGGTGTGGCGCTGCAATCATCCGACGCCCTCGCGTCTGCGCAGTCTGACCCGTCGTCTGCACCTGAAGACGCTGGTCAATCTGCGCGGCCATCGCAAATGCGGATCTGATGCCCTGTCACGCAGAGCCAGCCAGCAGGTTGGCCTCACGCATCTGGACATGGCCTTTGAAAGCCGTGGCGCCCCGCACAAGGACCGTATCCTGCGCTTCTACGACATGTACCAGACGCTTCAGTTCCCCATGCTGATGCACTGCAAGTCCGGCGCAGACCGGGCGGGACTGGCGTCAGGGCTGGTGACCATGTTTGAAGGCGGAACGGCAACCGATGCCCTGAAGCAGCTTCACTGGCGCTTTGGCCACTTCAACCGCTCCAGAACCGGCATTCTGGACGCGTTCTTCCTGCGTTATCGGGCTGAGGCCGAAGGGCGCCTGCCCTTCATGGACTGGGTCCGCACGGAATATGACGAAGACCGCCTGCGCGCGGATTTCAAAGCTGGGAAGATCTCGTCTTTCCTGAACGACAGTATTCTCCGCCGGGAGTAATTCGGCGGCTTTAGTTCAGGCGGCCTTGTCGTCGGAGGAGGGGCCAAGCGTCCGGATAAGGTCCAGCATCCGTTTACGAACGGCCTGATCCGGAATGCGATAGTAAGCCCGCACAAGATCGATCGTTTCCCGTCGACTGAAGAGTGCCGCCTCATCCACAGGAAGATCGAAAAGACGGGGCGGTACGGGAGCCGCGGCCTTTGGTGGCGGCCCACCGAAAGTCGCCTGCGTTTCCGCAAATCCGGTTGCAAGTGCCGGAGTTGGCGCAGCCGCAGGCTTTTGTATTCCGGCCTGCATGTCATCAAAGAAAAAGCCAATTGGCACGTCCAGAACGCGCGCCAGATCATACAGACGGCTGGCCCCTACACGATTGGCCCCACGCTCGTATTTCTGAACCTGCTGGAAGGTGAGGCCAAGCGCCTCACCAAGCTTTTCCTGCGACAGTCCAAGAAGGGTCCGCCGCAAACGGATACGGTTTCCCACATGCACGTCTACTGGCCCAGCAGCGGCCGCACTCTTGGGCTCGCCCTTACCGTGACCGATTGTCATGTGGTTCCCTTTCCAATCAAGAAAGAGAAAGTAAATATAACAACCCTGGATTGTCAATATTAACCTTTTTAACGCATTACAACCGATGCTCTCGGCTGCCCTCGACTGGGCCAGAACGCAAGCAGAATGCAGAAGATCGACAGACCCAGCGGGATGGCCCGACCGTACCGGGCAAAGACAGTAGGAGGCAGTGGAGACGGAATGTCGCTCACCAGCACATCCGTCTTTCCCCATCCCAGCCTGGCCGTTTCGCGTCCTGCTCCGTCATAGAACGCCGAAATGCCTGTATTGTTTGCAAAAACAACTGGAAGCCCCTCTTCAACGGCTCGCATACGCCCCGTCGCCAGATGCTGGCGAGGACCCGCGCTGTTTCCGTACCAGGCATCGTTGGAGATGGTGACAAGCCAGTCCGGCCGATCATGAGGTGCCACGACAGAGCCTGAAAAGATGATCTCGTAACAGACCATCGGGCCCACCTTGCCAATGTCCGGCATGGTCCAGGTTTTCAGGCCCGGCCCAGGAGTCAGCACACCCGGCAAAACGTTGAATGGCAAAATCCAGGGCTGGTATTCGCCAAACGGCACAAGACGGCTCTTGTCATAGATCGCAGCGATCTTCCCGTCCTGATCCACGACTTCAAGGCTGTTGTACCAGTGATTGTTCTCTTCGCGGTCAGAGCCGATCATGGCCGGTGCACCGCCTGCCGCATGCGCGATGATCTGCCGGGCAAGATCATCTTCATCCAGCAAACCCGGAAAGCCGGATTCCGGCCAGATCACGACACTCGGCCTGTCATCTTCCATGAGCCGGGCCTGCTGAACACCCTGCGCCGTCATGCGGACATAACGACGGAAGTTCTCAACGCTTTGCTTGTGGTCAATGATTTCCGTTTCAGGGACATTCCCCTGTACCAGCACGGCGCGCGGGTTAGTTACTGGGAGCGGCTGAAGCGCAGACAGCCGCCAGAAGCCCACACCAATCCAAAGAAGAGCCCCCGCCAGAACCAGTAATGCCGCTTTGCGCCCACGGAAGATTGCAAGAGAGGCCAGAACCAGAGCCAGCGTCAGACCGTCCACACCCAGAACCGAAGCAGGCTGGATCAGCACATCACCGAGACGCCCCGGAATCTCCAGATCACTTCCCAGCGGGTTCCAGGGAAAACCAGAGAAGATCAGAACGCGCCCCATATCCACGGCCGTCCAGCTTCCACCGAACATCAGAACCCGCCTCCAGCCCGCCGGAACTAGACGGCACAAAACTGCCGGAACAGCGATCAACGGCGCAATAATCAGAGACACACCGGGGGATGCGAACGGGACGACCCACCAAAATTCATGCACGCGCGTCAGAATGGCATTGGTCAGCCAGTAAAGACCCGCCGTGTGAAAGCCCATTCCGAACAGGAAGCCATACAGGGCTGCGCCTTTCCATGAGGCTGCGTCTTCAGCAGCCCTGTATAGAACCAGAAGCCCGAGAGGCAGCGTGAACAGCGCGCAGACAGGCGGCAGGGACAGGGCCGCGAACGCCCCTGCCAGCACCATCAGGCCAGCAAGTCGCCAGCCATGAACAGGGAGCGTCGAAGTCATGAAGATGACCATCCATCAAAATGGAAAAAACGGCCGGGCTATGATGGCCCGAACCGTCAGCAGGGATGTCAGGAGTCCAGAGCGTCCCGGAGGCGGCGCTCATAATGACGGTAATATTTGTCCGCCAGAAGCTCGCTTTTCACCAGAACCGCAACATCCGTCGTGTTGAACTGCTCGTCCACAACGGCACCATCACCCACATATCCGCCCAGACGGAGATACCCCTTGATGAGTGGCGGCAGCTTGTTCAGGCATGCGCGATGATCAAGCGTGTGGGGATCAGCGCGCAGCATCTCCACATAGCGGTCCGGCAGGGCGCGGATACGCAGGGCCGGCGGCGCCAGATGATTGTGATGCAGATAGGTCAGCTGATCAGCCAGTGCATCCGGGTCGGTGCCTGGCAGGCTTCCACAGCCAAACAGAACGTCAATACGGTGCAGGAAGATATAGGAAGCAATGCCGCGCCACAGAAGCTGCATGGCCGAACGACCGCGATGTTCGCGCGCAACGCAGGAGCGCCCCACTTCCAGCAGTCGCCCCGGAAATTCTGTCAGGGTCGAGATGTCGTATTCGGACGAGGTATAGAAACGGCCAATCTTCTCGGCAGCATCCGAACGAAGCAGACGATAGGTGCCTACAACCCCTTCCGCGCCCGAGCCGATACTGTGATCGATGACCAGAAGATGATCCGCAACTTCGTCGAACTCGTCCACATCGCGCTTCGTGCGGAACGCGCGTTCGTCAGGATGGGCACCAAGCTCTTCAAAGAACACCTTGTACCGCAGAGCCTGCGCAGCATCACGCTCAGCCTCGGTCTCCGCGATCCTTACACCCAGGGAACCTCCCCGAAGCTCCTGAAAGCCGCCATCGCGGTTCAGGGCCAGCGTGGAGAGGGTCTCCATCTGCTTCAGCGTTTCTTCACTGCTGACGAGCGAATGGGCTGGCGCTGAGTTTTTATCCTCGGCCGGGTTGATGCTCATGTTTCGCTCTTGTTCCTGTTCTTGGGAAGCGGCCGCTTCGGAGTCTCTTTTTCCAGTCGATGCCCGAACAGTTCGATACGGTGAGACACGAGATCGAATCCAAGCCGCTGCGCGATCTGCGTCAGAAGACGGACCGGCTCGTCATCTTCAAATTCGATGACCCGGCCACTGTCCACATCAATCAGATGATAATGATTGCCACTGTCGCTGGCTTCATAACGGGCACGTCCACCGCCGAAATCACGGCGTTCAAGAATCCCCTTCTCTTCCAGAAGGCGAACGGTGCGATACACCGTGGCCACGGAAATACGGCTGTCTATGGCCGATGCGCGGCGATATAGCTCTTCGACATCTGGATGATCATCGGCTTCAGACAGAACATGGGCGATCACCCTGCGCTGTCCTGTCATCTTCAGGCCATTCTCCACACAGAGGCGGGCAATGGGCGAATCATCCACAACGGCGGAACCGGCTGGCTTCCGACCTTGCGTGCGGGTGCGTCTGTCCGCGACTTTCGTATCTACGACCATAACAGCGGCCTAGCCGAAAAACGGACCATTTGTCCAATCAGAGATGCAAATAAAAATACCGGCTTCCTGCGGATGAGGACCAGGAAGCCGGGAAACATGGTCAGTCGTCGTCGCGACGGCGGCCAAGACCAATCTTGCGGGCCAGGGAAGAACGGTGGCTTGCGTAGTTCGGAGCAACCATCGGATATTCCGGCGGCAGGCCCCAACGCTCGCGGTATTCCTGTGGCGTCATGTTGTAAGCTGTCTTGAGGTGACGACGAAGCAGCTTCAGCTTCTTTCCGTCTTCAAGGCAGATGATGTAGTCGGGGAATACCGACTTGCGAGGCGGAACAGCTGGTACCGGCTTTTCAGCCGGAACTTCTTCCTGCACATCAACATTCGCAAGGGATTCATGTACCGAGCGAATAAGCGCTGGAAGTGTGTCAGCGCCCACGTCATGGCTGGATACATAAGCGGTAACGATCTGCGCAGTCAGGTGGCGCAGATCAAGGTCTACAGTCTCTTGCGACATAGTATAAAGTCCTTCATCCGGAAACGGACAGTTCTCTATCAGTGACTTTTGACTAGTATCAAGCAAAAACAAGGTGCAAACCAGAAATGACAGACTATGAAATATTTCTTCTTGATGTAAGCACCAAGCGTTGCCCAATGACGACTGTATACGTCCGCACTCGCCTTGACGCCATGACTTCCGGCCAAAAACTAAGGGTTTTAGTCAAAGGTGAAGAGCCAAAACGGAATGTCTCGTCTGCTGTTCGAGCACTTGGGCACGAGATAATCGAAGAAAATAATGCGAATTTGGATAGTGATCGTTACTGCATGCTCATTATCAAATCCTAGAGATCATGACGATCGCATCACTTCCGTCCTGATAGTAACCACGCCGCACTCCGGCCTGCACAAAACCGGAAGCGTCATAAAGTTTTTTTGCTACTCTGTTACTTACAGATACTTCCAGAAATATTTTGCCTTTTGGAAGGATGCTCTCCACCAGCCGACGCCCAAGCCCCATGCGCTGGAAACGGGGATGAACGGCAAGTGTGAGAATTTCCGTTTCATCCAGAACGGTTCTGGTCAGAATGAAGCCTGCGGGGTGGCCATCAAGGGAAATGACAAGCGCTTCAGTTCCCGCCCCCCCCAGCAGGGACACGAAAGACGCCTCGTCCCAGATCTCTCCGCCCTGAAAAGCGTCTGCATGCAACGCAGCCAGCAAAGGCGCACCCTCCACGCCAAAGCGTTGGAAGGTCTGCCCGTTTTTTGAGCCTGTCATTGCGGGAGGGGACGCAGTCCGGCCGCAGGGGGCTTCGCTTCAGGGGGGTCAACGTAAAGCGGGCTTAGCGGACCAGCCGGCTGCCCCTCTGCGGCAAGAACAATTCCCAGCGCATCCGGGGCGACGCAGTCTATCGTGGGACACGGCCAGGAAGACCGATCCTGAACACCGTCCCCTGCGATTGCTGAAAAGGTTGCCGCATCAAGATCGTCCGCCGAAATAGCGAAGACAGGGCCATCCGAAGGATCAACAAAGAAACGTCCTCGACGTGCCAGACTGACGCAGGTGACATCCGGCCGTCCGAGCGTAGCCCTGATAGCAGCCCCCAGAGTCACACCGACCGTTGGGCAGTTCCAGCCAGCGGCCAATCCAGCCGCAAGGGACAGGGACGCACGCAAGCCAGTAAAAGACCCCGGCCCGATAACAGCAACAATAGCGTCCGGAGCTTCTGCCCATTTCCCTTCTTCGAACAGGGATTTCAGGGCAGGTGCAAAATGTTCGGATGCTCCCCGCCCGGTCAGAAGCTTTTCCGCAACGACATGCCCGTCTTCAACAAGAGCAATAAGATTGGTCGTCCCGGTCCCTGCACCCGCACCGTTGAAAACCACAGTCCTCACAGGCACAGACACGCCTCGCCAAAGTCCAGACGCGGGGCACGGGGTTCTGCATGATCCGGATGCGGCTCGTTTTCTGCCGGATAACCCAGACCAACCAGAAAATTGGCTCGCCAACCCGAGGCTGTCAGGAGGGCATCTTCCACCATGAAGGAATCAAATCCCGACATTGGCATTGCCGCAAGGCCCAGCATCCGGGCTGCGATAATGAGATAGCCACCTTCCAGCGTACCATTCCGGAACGCTGTTTCCTCGGAAAGCCCAACATCCGCAGCAAACCAGTCGCGCAGCCCTTCAACGGCCCCAAGCCGTGGGAGCGCCTCGAAGAACAGCGGATCGTGGCAGACAACCGCCAGAACGGGTGCATCCATTGCACGCGCGACATTTCCCGGCGACAGCGCAGGACGCAGGCGCTCCTTGGCGTCCTGCGTCGTGAGGAACACAAACCGTCCCGGCGAGCAATTTCCGGATGTCGGACCCAGCTTCACCAGGTCATACAGATGCCGCAAAACGTCTTCCCCAACAGGCCGCGGGGAAAATGCCCGTGGTGTGCGGGCCTGCGTAAACAGGACCTCGGCTCCCGGCACAGGGCCGGAAACCAAGGGATCTGTCACGGAGAGAGACGTCTGGTCATCCATGGATCAGTCCTCGACCTGCTCAACGGACTGCACTTCCGGCACGTAATGACGGAGCATGTTTTCAACGCCATGCTTCAGCGTCGCGCGGGAAGACGGGCAGCCGGAACAGGCCCCCTGCATCGTGAGGTAAACGACGCCATCCTTGTAGCCGCGAAAAGCGATGTCACCACCATCACCCGCCACAGCCGGGCGCACCCGCGTATCCAGAAGGTCCCGGATCCGAACCACAACATCGGCGTCTTCCGGCGCGATGTCATATTTCAGAGCTTCATCGTCACCAGCCAGCACGTCCCTGCCGCTCTCGAAGAATGTCGTGAGCGTGCTGAGAACGACAGGCTTCATGTCTCCCCAGCTGACGTCGGGCGCCTTGGTGATGGATACAAAATCGCTGCCCAGAAAGACGCGCTTGACATCCGGCAGGGCAAAAAGCGTTTCAGCCAGTTCGGAACGACCTTCAGCAGCTGAGGCCTCTCCAAAATCGACCGTACGCGTATCACCTGTCACAGGCCGTCCCGGAAGGAACTTCAGCGTTGCGGGATTCGGGGTATTTTCGGTTTCAATGAACATCGTCGTCATGTCCTCAGTGTCCAGTCCGCCCCTGACATGTGCCACTTCAGCCATGTGCGCAAGGGTCTGGACTAATGTAGTCCCACTTCCCGCCCATCAAACCTGCGGACCTGCTCCAATCATGACTTACGTGGAGGCGGCAGGACAATCGTCGCACACAGCCCTCCGTACCCCTTCTCGGCGTCCCCTTGCCCGAGGCGCAGATAACCACCTTCCCGGGCAATCTCGCGGGTCACGATAGCCAGTCCCAGGCCCATTCCCCCCGTTTGACGGGAGCGTGAGCCTTCCAGACGGTAAAAGGGTGTCAAAACACGCTCATATTCGCTTTCGGGAATGCCGGGGCCACTGTCCTGAATGGCAATCTCTATCGAGTCATCACCCCTCACCTTGAGAGTAGCCAGCACATTGCCCCCGTAATTCAGGGCATTCTCGATCAGGTTGGACAGGACACGCTTGATCGCCAGTGGGCGGACACGAACCAGCGCACGGTCCGGACCTTCATAGCGGGCATCCTTGCCGTGGTCGGCATGGTCATCCACGAGGGTCGTCAGTGTGGCGACTATGTTGATGGTCTTTGGTTTTTCCGGATCATCCGCGCCGGCCAGATAGGCGAGAATACCGTTGACCATCCCTTCCATCTCATCGAGATCCGATTCGATGGCCGCCTGTGCCTCACCGTCACTTAAAAAGCCACACCGAAGGCGCAACCGCGTCAGCGGTGTTCGCAGATCATGAGATACTGCCGCCAGAGCCTGCGTTCGATCATTGATGAGGCTTTGGATACGCCGTTGCATGGCATTGATGGCCCGGGCAACACCGCGAACTTCCCGGGGTCCGCGTTCAGCAAGCGGTACCCAGGTTTCGTTGGAACCAATCTTGTCTGCCACGGACGCCAGAGCCCGCAATGGCATACTCAGGCCACGAATAAGCATGGTGGCCGCGATCGCCACGGCACAGGCTGCTATTGCGGCCGAAGCCAGTCCCCGCGTGAAGTGGTGCCGCCCCAACAGCCCCGGAACACGGAAATGGATATAGCTGCCGTCCGGAATTCGCTCGGATCCCAGAACATCGGGGGATCCGCTTCCCACTGTGTAAAGGTCGAGTTGCGCCTGTGCGAGGATGGGATCATCCCTGATCAGCCGCTGTGTCAGATCCAGCAGAACCTTCGGGCGATGACCGGGGAGCCGGGGCATGGAAGTCGCAGGCTGCCACGCAACGCTCAGTTCGCTGCCTGAAAGCATGACCGCCAGAAAGGAGCGTTGCGTGACAGGCGCAGCGGAAAGCACACGAAGATCTGTGCTGAGAGCCTCTCCAAGCTGTGCGATCCGCACGTCATCGACAATGTAGGTTTCAGCCTCGCCATAAAAGACAGCGTTAGCGAGGAAGACCAGTGTGACCGCTACGGTCAGGACGACGCAGACGCGACCGACCAGCCCGAGCGGCCACAACAGGATCCGATTCTGGATATTCAGACCCGTTCAACCTCGGCCACAAAGATGTATCCCAGCCCGCGCACCGTGCGGATGAGCTGATCAGCATCAGAACCAAGCTTGCGCCTCAGGCGGCTGACGAGCACGTCGATACTCCGGTCAGAAACGTCCCCCAGACGGGTGCGGGACAGTTCAAGCAGGCGGTCACGCGCAATGACACGCTGCGGGTTGTCGAGGAAGCTGGTCAAAAGGTCGTGTTCAGCTCCGGAAATATCGACTGTTGCCCCGCTTGGATCGGTCAGTTCACGCCTGCGAAGGTCCAGCGTCCAGCCGGCAAACTGTAATTTTTCGCGGCGAACTTTCTCTGGCGCTGCCGTGCCCGGGCTGCCACGACGCAGGACTGCGCGGACGCGTGCCAGCAGTTCGCGCTGTCCGAAAGGCTTGGGCACATAATCGTCCGCACCGGTTTCGAGACCCATGACACGGTCACGCTCTTCACCACGGGCAGAGACCATAATGATGGGCACCTGCGAAGGTGGCGTTTCGTCAGGATGGCTTGCCCCCTGACCACTGCGAAGCGCACGACACAGCTCGATGCCGTTTGTACCAGGCAGCATGATGTCAAGGATGATGAGATCGACCGGGGCTACCTCAAGGGCGGCCCACATCTCATCTCCACTGGCCACACCACGGGCGCGGAAGCCGCCGCCCTGCAATGCACGCAGAATGAGGGTACGCATGCCTGCGTCGTCTTCGACAACAAGGATACGGGCGGGAAGATCGGGATCTGAAAGATTTGGCACCATACTTTTCCATAATCTCAGCGGGGCAATCACTACAAGCAACAAATCTGGGCTGGAACTGTTCCCTTATCTTGAGCGCTCATGACGGAAAGACTTTTCTGCCTTACAATACATGAAACGCAGGAACAGCCTACCAGGGTTCCTGCCACTCGACCGGAGTCTCTCATGACAAGCGTTTCTCCCGGCGTCGTAACGGGCGCCGACTACCAAACTCTTCTTCAGGCGTGCAGGGACGGCGGATATGCCCTTCCCGCCATTAATGTCGTTGGTACCAACAGCGTCAATGCCGTTCTGGAAGCCGCGGCAGCCAATGGCTCAGACGTCATCATCCAGGTTTCAAACGGTGGCGCCCGTTTCTTTGCGGGTGAAGGCCTGCCGGACGCACACCGCGCCCGTGTTCTCGGCGCGGCTTCAATGGCCCATCACGTTCATCTGCTGGCCAAGGAATACGGCGTCGCCGTCATCCTTCATACCGATCATGCCGATCGTAAGCTGATTCCCTGGCTCGAAGATCTGATTTCCCTTAGCGAAGCAGAATTCAAGACGACCGGACGCCCGCTGTTCTCATCCCATATGCTCGACCTTTCGGCCGAGACACTCGATGACAATCTCGCTCTTTCCGAAAAACTTCTGACGCGTCTGGCCCCGCTTGGCATGGGCCTGGAAATCGAGCTGGGCGTCACGGGTGGCGAGGAAGATGGCGTTGGCCATGATCTGGAAGAAGGTGCGGACAATGCGCATCTCTATACCCAGCCGGAAGACGTGCTGAGAGCCTGGAAACTGCTCTCGCCTATTGGCATGGTTTCCATCGCCGCGTCTTTCGGCAACGTTCATGGCGTCTACAAGCCAGGTAACGTCAAACTCCGCCCGGAAATCCTGAAAAATTCACAGGATACCGTGCAGAAAGCCACGGGAAGCGGGCCAAAGCCCCTGCCGCTGGTCTTCCATGGCGGGTCCGGTTCAAGTCTGGAAGAAATCCGGGATGCCGTGTCCTACGGGACATTCAAGATGAACCTGGATACGGACATCCAGTTCGCCTTCGCCCACGGCGTCGGGTCTTATGTGAGCGAGCATCCGGTCGCATTCCAGCACCAGATTGACCCCGCTACAGACAAGCCGATGAAGTCTCTCTACGATCCTCGCAAATGGCTTCGGGCCGGCGAAAAATCCATCGGGGAGCGTATGGGTGAGGCATTCGAAATCCTCGGCTCCAAAGGCAAGTCCATCGCCCGGGGCTGAGATACCCCGGTTTGAAGCGCCGGGTCTCAGGGACCCGGTGTTGCGGAAGCAAGCTTCGTTCTGGTGACGTCCTGCGATGCCGGAACAACATCTTCCCAGCCCCCGCCAAGCGCGTTGTAAAGTCGGGCCAGATTGGTCGCGACCGTTGCATCGCTCTCGGCAAGGCTCATCTGGGCAGACTGTAGCTGGCCCTGTGCGTTCAGCACATTCAGATAGTTGGTCAGGCCGCTACGATACTGGCTTTGGGCCAACTGGAGCGCCTTGCGGTTATCATTCACCGCACGCTCCAGCCCCTGATGACGAAGCTGCTCGTCACGATAGGCAATCAGAGCGTTATCGACGTCATGCCAGGCCTGAATGACCGTCTGCTGATAGGAAATCGCCGCAGCTTTCTGCGCATATTTCTTCAGCTCAAGCTGACCGCGCAGACGCCCACCCTGAAAAATTGGCAGGGAAATGGACGGGCCGACATTCCAGGCGCGGGCATTCCAGAACCCGAGATCCCGGAATGACAGAGTCTGGAACCCGAAATCGGCGTTGATGGTAATCTTCGGGTAGAAGTCCGCCGTCGCCTCACCGACTTCCGCTACAGACGCCCGCAGCTTGGCTTCGGCCTCCCGGATGTCCGGACGACGATGCGCAAGTTCGGACGGAAGGCCGACTGGCACAACCGGCGGCACAACCGGAATACCAGCGTTCTTTTCCAGTTCCGCATTCAGGCTACCCGGCGGCGCGCCCAGCAGCAGCGCCAGTGCGTTTTCTTCCTGTGCAATACCCTGCTGAAGCTGAGCGGCCTGTGCTTCAGTATCGTGCTGACGGGCCTGTGCGGAATCCACATCCACTTCCGTCACCAGGCCACTGTGATAGCGGCTCTGAGAAATATCCACGATCTGCTTCAACGTTGCGAGGTTATCCTGAAGAACCTGAAGGCGCTTCTGGTCTCCACGCAGGGCCATGTAGCCACGTGCCATGTCGGCCTGCTGGGCGATCAGGACCGACCGGCGTTCTTCATCCGTCGCCTGAAGATCCGCTTTTGCAGCCTCATACTGATGCGCGACACGGCCCCAGAGATCGATTTCGTAGCTGGCATCAATGGACGTTTTCCACTGATTGAGCAGTGGAATTGTGGCGCCACTTGCCGCCCCACTCAAAATGCTGCTGCCCTGATCGCCGAGAAGGCCACTATCGGACTTGGCAATACTGCCCCCTACCCGGCTGATGATCTCCTGCATCTGCTTTGTGCTGAACTGGCTACGGGTATAGGAACCAGAAGCACTTAGACCCGGAAAGCGCTCGGCGCCCGCCATCATGAGCTGGGCGCGGCTCTGAGCCAGATTGGCCGTCGCAAGGCGGAAAGACAGGTTCTGCTGAACCAAGCGGTCTTCCAGAGAAGCCAGTTCCGCATCGTTGAAGACCATCCACCACTTGCTGGCGGCTTCAACTTCGCTCGTTACACTGTCAGGCGCGCCCGCCATATGGTCAGCATAATGCGCGGGCGACCAGGGGTGCGGCTCATGATATTCCGGCCCAACCCGCAGGCAACCGGAGAGAGCAACAAGAGCGCAGCCTGATAGCAGCGCGCGGGACAGAAAGGCTGCGCTCACAAAGAAACTCCTGAAACGGAAATGATCTTGCGGTGACCGACCAGTTCGGTCAGCATAATGGAGACGGTAGAAGAACCATAAAAGGACCCTGTCCCCTCATGACCAGCACGCCTGACGCCCACCCCCAGAGCACGCCTGACGAGAGCAGTGCCTCTCTGTGTCAGCTGCGCGCCAAGCGCGAGCAGATCCTGCAAGGTGCGGAAAAGGTGTTTCTGGCGAGCGGATACGAAGGGGCGTCCATGTCCCAGATTGCGCGGGAAGCAGGCGTTTCGAAGGGCACGCTTTACAATCACTTCGACGGCAAGGCGTCCCTGTTCTCTGCTTTTTTCGAGGAGCGCAGCAAGACCAAGCTGGCGCCCATTGAGGCCATTTCCCGCGAAGAGGGACAGGACGTTCACACGGTTCTGCGGCGCCTTGCGGAAACTGCCATCAAAATGATGCTCAACCCGACGTCCATGGATCTGTACCGCATCATTGTGGGCGAAGCAGGGAAATTTCCCAATCTTGCCGATGTATTCTGGCGTTATGGTTTTGAACGAACACTGCACAACCTCTCGGACTGGCTTCGCCGCCGCAGTGATGCGGGCGAACTCCAGATCGAAGATCCGGATTTTGCTGCCGAGCAGCTCATGATCCTGTGTCAGACCCGCATTGTTCATCGTCGCCGGCTCATGCTGCCCGTTGATGACAGCCCCGAGGCCATCAGCCGACTGGCCAGCGTGACGGCTGACTCGTTCATGAAGATATACGGTTCGCGTCATCAGTGACCTCCCGCAGGTTTCGTCTTCTTCGTGCTGTTGGGTGACAGCAGGAAGCAGAGCGGGACGACGAACATTGCCAGGATACCAATCCAGCGGAACACCTCATTGTAAGCCAGCATCGAGACCTGGGACGTGAAATCCATGAACAGACGATGGATGGCAAAGGTGTGCGCCGCAGCAGGTGTCAGACCATGCGCTTCACCTACGGTCTGCGCATGGTTGATGTAGTTCGTGAACTCCTGCCGCCCTGGCGTCATGTTGTCGGTCACGTAGTTCTGGTGTCGTTGCCGGGTCTCGATAATCGCCGCTGTTGCCAGCGAGATGGCCATGGACCCTACGTAGTTTCGCGCCATGCTGAACAGGGCGGAGGCGTCCGAGTTCAGCTCGCGCGGGAGGGTCGAGTAAGCAATCGTTGAAATCGGCACGAAGAGGAAAGCCAGCGAAGCAGTCTGGCTGATTCGATAAAACATCAGGTGTTTGAAATCGATTGCCGCGTACAGATGGGCAGCCTGGAACATAGCCATGCCCATACAGAAAAACCCGAAAGCAATCAGATACCTCAGTTGAATAACCTTCATAAGGCGACCAACAATGGGTATCAGGCAAATCACCGCGACCCCACCTGGAGCAAGCAGCAGACCAGACGTGGTTGCCGTATAACCTAGCACCTGCTGCGCAAATTGCGGAACAATAATAGCAGAAGCATACAGTGTTGCACCGACCATCGAGATCAGGAACATGCCCGTGGCGAAGTTCCGGTCTTTCAGGACCGTCAGCTTCACCAACGGGTCCTTGGCATAACAGAGCCAGATGATCGCACCGATAACACCAATAACGCCGAGAACAGCCATGGTGATGATGAAGTTCGAGCCGAACCAGTCATCATCCTCGCCACGATCGACCATAACTTCCAGGCAGCCCAGCCCCAGCGTGATGAGGCTGATGCCAATAACGTCGATTTTCTCGCGTTTCTGCTTTTCCCATGGCGGATCTTCCACGAACGCCGTAACCGCCATGACCGTCAGGATACCGAACGGAACATTGACGAAGAAAATCCAGCGCCAGGAGAAATTGTCCGTCAGATAGCCGCCCAACATTGGACCGAGAACCGGGCCAACAATGGTCGCAATGGCCGTCATGCCGAACGCCGCCCCGCGTTTTTCGGGCGGGAAGGTATCCAGAATGATGGACTGCTGGCTTGGTTGCAGACCGCCACCAAAGAAGCCCTGCATCAATCGGAAGACGACCAACATGGGTAGGGATGTCGCCAGACCACACAGGAAGGACGACACTGTGAACATGGTGATGCAGATGAGGAAGTATCGTTTCCGTCCGAACAGGCGCGAGAGCCAGCCGGAAATCGTCAGAACGATACCATTGGCCACCAGATAGGACGTCAGCGCCCAGGTGGCATCGTCATAGGAACTGCCAAGCGACCCCGCGATATGTGGCAGCGCCACGTTGACGATGGTGGTGTCCAGCACCTCCATGAAAGCCGCCAGCGTGACCGTAATAGCCACAAGCCACGGATTATGACTGGGTTTCCAGTCCTGATGCCCGGCAGTATCGCTCATTTCACGTAAACCGTTGGAACAACAGACAGACCAAGAGCCAGCGGAAGATGCGGATCAAGGCCACTGTCGATCAGGATCTTCACCGGAATACGCTGAACCGTCTTCACGAAGTTACCCGTCGCATTTTCCGGCGGGAACGTGCTGAAGGACTCACCCGAACCAAACTGGATGGAATCCACATGGCCTTGCAGCTTGAGCTGTGGGTAGGCATCGACTTCGATATCCACCTTCTGGCCCGGACGCATATGCGTGAGCTGCGTTTCCTTGTAGTTGGCCACAACCCAGACTTCCGGCTGCACAATGGAGAACATCTGCTGGCCGGTCTGGACAAAGTTGCCACGCTCGACGCTACGCTGGGAAATCCAGCCATCATTCGGGGCGCGAACCTGCGTCCATTCCATGTTGAGTTCTGCCTGCTCCAGAGAGGCCTGGGCAGATTTAAGATTAGCCTGCTCCTGTGAAACGCGGGCGTCAGCATTGGCAACATTGGCCTTGACCGGCTCGGCCTGGGTCAACTGGCCCTGAGCCTGAACCACGCGGGCTCTGGCTTCTTCCAGAGCGGCACGGGCGTAATCAATGTCCTGCTGGGACGTGGCAGCACGTGCAACGCTGCGCTGACGCTTGTAATCTGCTTCAGCTTTCGTCAGCTGGGCCTGCGCCGCGGAAAGATTACCCTGTGCCATCAAAAGCTGACCCGGGAAGTTCTTGTGAGCCACTTCCACCATTAACTGGTAGGCCTGCATGTTGGCTTCGGCCTGCTGGATTGCCGCCTGCGCCTTGTGCAGGGATGCCGCGTAGTCACGGTCATCAATGGTCAGAAGCAGATCGCCACGGTGAACATACTGGTTATCATTCACCAGAAGCTGGGTCACGTAGCCGTTCACATGCGGCGCAATCGCAACCTTGCGCCCAGCCGTATAGGCGTCATCTGTTTCGATATTATTGCGGGTCAGGAAAAGGTAGAGGCCAATCCCGACCAGTACCAGCACAACCACCAGAATCAGGATGATCCTGACAAGGGGGTTGCGCTTTTTCTGAGGTTTACCGGACGCTCCGGACTGCTGCTCGGTCTGCGCTTGGTCGCCCTGCGCCATATCGTCTCTCTCGCTTTAAAACGGGTCTGTCCGAAGTGACCGGCTAAAAGAATGAACCTTTGAGAAGGCTCATTGACCGATCGGTTCGGTCATCCATGACATATCGTCTCTTCGCCTTCAAGACGGAAAAAACTGGTGCGTTTCCTTTCAGGATCGGAGGCTTTTTTCTTTTTCGCCCCAGCCTCACAAAATGAAATTTTTCACTCTTCACGCGCATGGGCTGCGCAATTCTCTGACAACGCCTCTCTTTCAAAGAACGCTTTGGATCTGCCTCAACCCGGCGATCATGGCTTGACGCTCCTGCTCCGCCTGCTCTGTCGACCCAAGACGGAGAATCCACGAGGGGTGGGCAAGACAAAGATGCGACCATCCCTTGTCCTTCCGGTGCCGCAAGGTACCGCGAATGTCCCGCAGTCGGTCTGAGGGGCCACTCACCGCCCGCAGAGCCGTTGCCCCCAATGAAACGATCAATCTCGGCTTCACAAGGGCAATTTCCTGCTTCAGCCAGGGCTGACAGGCCGCAATATGCTCGATGCCCGGCGTTTGATGAATGCGTCGTCGGCCACTCGTCGTAAAACGGAAATGCTTTACGGCATTTGTCAGATAAAGAGATTCTCGCGCTATTCCGGCTTCCTGGAAGCACCCCATCAGCAATTGCCCGGCCGGCCCAACGAAGGGGCGTCCTGCCAGATCTTCCTGATCTCCCGGCTGTTCCCCCACGATCATGACCTTCGCCGTTTCTGCCCCCTCTCCCACAACAGCCTGCGTGGCGTGACAGTGTAGAGGACAAGCCCGACAGGCCCGAATATCATCCGCGAGTTCGGCCAGCCCACCCGGCGTCTGTTCCCTGAGAACCCTGGCTCGCTGTCTGTCTTGAACGGCCTGATGGAATTTTGGCGGCGGCAATGCTTCCCTCGCGGCCATTTCCGCGACACGCTTTTCGGCTTCTGCAACGAGTTGTGGAATCAGGGCGGCTTCCGGCAGGTTCTTCCAGTACCGACGTGGCATCTCATTCCGCATGGCTTTTGTGCGCACGCGGGCCGGATTGAAGGTCGAGGCATAATAGGTCTGCCACAAACGTTCGACATCGTCCTCAAGCGCCTGCTTTTCACAGGGTGTGAACGAGCAGTTCAACGTGCTTCCATCCCAGCTTATGGAGCCACGGGGGGTCAGAATGAGCCAGTCCATGTCTGCGAAACGCTTGGCAAAAAAGGACGAGACTTTCTCCAGCACATGATGATCCGGCTCGAACCATGACAGGAAGCGTCGTCTGCCCCCTTCTGTTGGGTCCTGCTCCCTAAAGCGGACGAATGCTGTCATTTTATGTGCTGCCCGGCGAACCTGCTGCACCATGCGCCGTGCCTGACCAACATCCGGATCGGTGGGGATGGACAGAAGGGCCGGATCGTCCTGCAAACGCCAGAGCAGACGATAAGCCAGCGCAAATCGCTCCGGGCTGGAATGACACAGGACATCCTTCAGAACAGGCAAACTTGAGGCTTTCAACCTGATCTCCCGCCTGATTTCCCCTTCGAAAGATGTGGTCTCTGCGCGAGAGAATAGGTCCGCGTCCTTCCCCTGCAAGCGCCAGACAATATGCTCAGGGGGGATATTGCGCTGAAGGGCGGCCCGCGCGTTCTGGCGCCAGGGATCGAACTCGCTCGTATCGGCCAGAGTGATGACAACTGCCATCAGAGAAGGCTCATCTGTTGTGGCGCAGGCAGAAAGAGGGTTCGCAAATCCTGCCGGTCTGTCAGACGCGCCGGGCTCCACCCGACTGCTTTCACAAACGGGCGCACCTTTTTGATGGACACATTCAGACGCGCCAGATCTTCCAGTCGGATCGCCCGATGCCTCCGTGCCATCAGAAGGGCCTGAACGGTTTTCACCCCCAGACCAGGCACCCGGAGCAGCATTTCTTTGGACGACCGGTTCAGATCCACCGGAAACTGCGCACGATTATCCAGAGCCCATGCCAGCTTCGGGTCGATTTCCAGATCCAGCATTCCTCCAGGTCGTGTCGCCGTCAGTTCTCCGAATTCAAAGCCATAGAACCGGAACAACCAGTCAGCCTGATACAGCCGATGTTCGCGCTGAAGCGGAGGACTGCGCACCGGCAGGATGGCAGAGGCGTCCGGGATCGGACTGAACGCCGAGTAATACACCCGGCGCAATCCGTAGGACCCGTAAAGCCCGGAACTGCTGGCAAGAACGTCCCGATCCGTAGCGGCGTCAGCCCCGATAATCATCTGGGTGCTCTGCCCACCCGGCGAAAACCGTGCCGCACGTCGGCCAGTATGCGTTTTCTCTTTTGCAGCATCGATCTTGAGCCGCATGTCCCCCATGGCACGACGGATACCGCCTGCATCTTTTTCAGGCGCATAATCCTTGAGACCCGTCTCTGTGGGCATCTCCACATTGATGGACAGGCGATCCGCATACAGACCCGCTTCTTCCAGAAGTTTGGGGGATGCATCGGGAATGGTCTTGAGGTGGATATATCCCCGGAATCCATGCTTCAGCCGCAGATCACGCGCGACCTGAACAAGCTGTTCCATCGTATGATCCGAAGACTGGATAATCCCGGAAGACAGGAACAGGCCCTCGATACAATTGCGCCGATAGAATTCCAGCGTCAGCCAGATCACCTCATCTGGCGTAAAGCGGGCACGCTCTACGTTTGAAGATGAACGGTTGATGCAATAGGCGCAGTCATAAACGCAGAAATTGGTCAGCAGGATCTTGAGAAGCGAAATGCAGCGGCCGTCCGGTGTGTAAGCGTGACAGATCCCGTTTCCCGTTGTGGAACCAAGACCACCCGTTTTGGCAGAGTCCCGGCGCGTTGAGCCGCTTGATGCGCAGGACGCATCGTACTTCGCCGCATCGGACAGAATCGCAAGACGTTCGGACAGAGATTTCTTCATGCCTTGTTCTTATTTCGTTCTTATGGATGAAATGCAAGAACTGCATGAAATTTACCGGTTGTTTGCCATTTTTCCGTTAAACCCCGTCACCGTTTTTTAACGATGCCGATTCAGGTTCCCTTAACCATTCAAGGCCTATCGTGAAGGGGCAAAACTGCACCGACGGAGAATGTCTCGATGTCCATGTCAATCAATACAAATACAGCCGCCATGTCGGCTCTTCAGGTCCTGAACCAGACGACGGACCAACTGAGCAAGACGCAGAACGCCGTGTCCACAGGCAAGAGCGTCAGTTCCGCCTCTGACAGCCCGGCCATCTACGCCATTTCCCAGACGATGAACTCCCAGATCTCGGCCCTGTCCGGCGTCTCCACGGGTCTTCAGTTCGCTGGTCAGGTTCTCAGCACAGCCTCTTCTCAGGCAAGCTCCATCTCCACCGTTCTGAGCAGCATGTCCGAAACGGTCACAAATGCTGCGAATAATGGCGAAGACCAGGATACGCTGAACTCGCAGCTGAGCAGCTACCTGTCCCAGATCGACGTTGCTACGTCCAACTCGACTTTCCAGGGCGTGAACCTGCTGTCCGGTTCTACCAGCAACAGCGTGAAGTACACGCAGATTTCTGCTGCGCAGGACATCAACGGTAACCTGTTCACCATGAATGGTGCCGATGCCACGTCCACAGGTCTGGGTCTGCAGGGCCTGAGCACGGACATGAAGGGCGTCACGATTTCCACGAGTGGGATTACGGCTCTCACAGGAACCGGGGATAAGGCAACAACGCTGACCCTGAAGAACCTGTCTTCCGCTGACAGCGCGAATGCAACGGCTTCAAACCCTGCCATCACGACGTCTTTCGTGCTGGACTCCAAGCCAGGTGACGCCACGAATGGTGCCGCGACATCTGTTGGCAGTGCCATCGCCGCAGGCCTCACGGACAATGCTACCTCAGTCACCGTTGGCGCTGGCGGTGCGCTGACGATTGAGGGTGCGACGTCCAAGAAGACCTCTGATGGCACCACGACCTATTCGCTGACCAACGGTGACACCATCACTGCCAAGGCAGATGCCAGCGGCAACATGACCTATAACATCGCCAAGGTTGGTGATCTGGATGCCAACGGCAATGCCAAGACGCTGACGCAGGTTGTAGATGTTGATGCCTCCGGTGCATCTTCCACCACCACGAAGAACGATCAGCTCTCCACGCTGGTAACCGCTCTTGGCAACGCTGGTTACGGCGCCCAGATGGCCAATGACGGCACCCTGACAATTGCAGGCGGCAATCTTGATGCCGCAGATGCAACAGATGCCACGACGCCATCTGTCAGCCTGACCAACGCCACAGGTACATCCACTGTTGCCACAACCTCTGGCACAGACGTTGTTCAGCTGGCTGTGACCGGCGCCATCAACAAGATGAGCCGTATTTCTTCCAGCATCGGTGTGGCTTCCAACACCGTTACGCAGCTTCAGACGTCCAACAGCACCCTGTCTGACGCCCTGACGACCGGCGTTGGCGCTCTGACGGATGCTGACCTTGCAGCGGAAAGCGCAAAGCTGACCTCCCTGCAGACGAAGCAGCAGCTGGCTATCCAGTCCCTGTCCATTGCGAACTCGCAGTCTTCCAACATCATGTCGCTCTTCCGCGGCTAATGATGGTGGGGCACCGGTTCAGTCCGGTGCCCCTCTCTGGACTGCTTCAGACGTTTTCCGGGTACGCTCAATTTCAATTCCCCTTATCGGAAACCTTCTGAAACCGTCCTTTTGAAAAGGAGCCTCTTTTCGTGACCTACGGCATGTCGCAGTATCAAAACCAGTCCGGCACCTATCTTCCTCCGCGGGAAGTGGAAGCTATGGCATTCAGACACGTCAACGATCTGCTTTCCAAGGCAAAAACCCACTCGGATCGTCAATCAGCTTTGTCTGCAAACCTCAAACTCTGGGGTATTCTGATGCAGGGTATCCAAAGGACTGACTGCCCGCTGGATGAGATCCTACGCAAGGATCTGACGACCGTTGGCACCTGGTCCATGCGCTACGCCAATGTGGCCCTGAACTCGGACACGTCTCTCAAGGCGCTGATCGATATTAACGAGGACATGATTGAGGGCCTGTCGGCCTCCCCGCCGGCAACAGCCACACCCTATGCCACATCAACCGCATCCAGCGACGCACGCATGGCCATTCAGATGGTTGGCTGAACGGGCTAACCGCTTTTGCAAAGAAAAACCCCCTTCGTCAGATGGCGAAGGGGGTTTTTCTTTGTCATGGCCCTGATGCGATTTCCACATCAAGGTCTGTCAGACTTCACTTCCGGTTATCAGTCCGGTCGATATCTGGAATGACATGATCCGGGTCGAGCGTTACAGCCTTCACCGCGCCATGTGGCTCGAACGTGACCTTTAGATCGCTGGTCTGGCGCCATGCTTCTGTCGGAATACGACGGTCCAGCACTGTTCCGTCCTGATATTCAACGCGCAGAACTACGGGAAGAGGCAAGGTTCCATAGTTCAAAACCTGAACAGACACAGGATCATTTCCAGTCTGCTCAACCGATCCCACAGCATAATCCGGGGCAGCGTTGGTGAAATACCATCCACGCCAGAACCAGGAGAGATCCTCGCCTGCTTCGCTACTCATCAGGCGGAAGAAGTCCGACGGTGACGGATGATGGTAAGACCAGAAGGCAATATACCGGCGGAAGGCCGCATCGAAACGTACCGGTCCCAAAATCTGCTCCCGCAGCAGTTTCAGACCATATGCACCTTTGAAATACGTCACGCTGTGGCGGTATTTCTCGGAAATTTCGTCAGCACCCGTCATCAGGTTGGGCGCGCCCGGATCCGTCAGGACAGGAACAATATCCTGAGCCGGATTGCCGGTTTTCGGAGCAAACTCCGGATCACGTTTCGGCGCAAACTCGCCATTATGGAAATGGTCTGAGGCATAGGCATCAATGAAGGTGTTGAAGCCTTCATCCATGAACGGATTCCGGCGTTCGTCAGACCCGACAATCATTGGAAACCAGTCATGACCCAGTTCGTGCGTCGTGATCCAGAAGAGCTGCGGGTCACGGTCGCTCATGCCATCGAACACGATGCCCGGATATTCCATGCCTGCACCATGACCACCAAGATTGATGGCGTTCGGCCAAGGATATTCATACCACTGGGACGAGAAGTACTCGATGGCGTGTTTCACATACTCCGTCGAACGATCCCAGCCATGCGGACCAATGCCTTCACGCGGATAGACGGACATTGCCAGACGCGGGACTGCATGATAGTTCGTCCATGGGACGACCGGCGGAAGGTTGATGCGGGCAGCATCCCACAGAAACGCTGGAGAAGCCGTGAATGCCACGTCACGGCTGTTGCGCATGACGTAATGCCAGGTCACCTCGCCAGACTGCTTCAGATGACTTTTCGGGTCTGTCACGTCATCAATCGTGCGGATCATGACACGACTGTCGCTTTGGGCAGCCTGAGCGAGACGAGAACGTTCCGTGTTGGTCAGGGTCTGCTCAGGATTTAGCAGCGATCCTGATCCAACGAGCGTAAAGTTCCAAGGCACCGTGACCGAATAGTCGAAGCTGCCATATTCCAGATAGAATTCCTGCCCGAGATACGGCAGCGTGTTCCATCCCGCGCGATCATCATAGACGCTCAGGCGCGGATACCACTGGGCGATTTCATAGATCTCGCCCTCGCGGGAAGGCGTGACAGCCGTACGACCACCCCACTCACCGGGGATGGTGTAGTGCCAGTCCACCTTGACGAACGCGACACCGTGAGAGTCCAGTGTCCGGGGTAGGCGCAACTGCATCCGGGTGTCGGAAACCAGCGGCGTAACATCGACTTCACGTCCACCCTGCACGATGGAAACATGCTCGATTTCCATCCCGGACGTATGGCCACCAGACGAAAACCTTCCCAAGAACGAACCGCGAGAGTCTTGGCGGTAAATGTTCTGGTCAAGCTGAACCCACAGAACGTCCAGAGCTTCGGGACTGTTGTTTGTATAGGTGATGGTTTCCGAACCATGCAGGACATGGGCCAGCGTATCGATCCGGGATCGGATCGTATAGTCCGTTCGGTTCTGCCAGTATTGCGGACCCGGCAGGCCGGATCCTGACCGATAGACATTCGGAGCGTCAGGCAGGGTCAATGGGGCAAAGACGGGGGCGGGATCGGAGAGGGTTTTAGCGGAAAGAGCGGCTGGCACCAGCACGCCTCCCAGAAGTGGCAACAGAAAAAGGCGTGCGTGCATCCGGGCTATGATCTCCGCTCTCGTTAGTTCTTACCCCGTTATAATATCACTCAGTCCACCCAGATAGGACGCAAGATCAACTTTCAGGGGCATCAGGTAGGTATTGTCATTCTTTTCGCGCACCAGCGTCAGCATCTGGCAGGCGAGACGAATATTGCCGTCCAGCGTGTCATCATAGTCTTTCGGGAACACCACATGGTTAACGCGTTCCCAGTATCGGCGGGACCGTTCGCCCAGAACGGGTGAAATACCCCAGAACACCGTGTCATCCCGCAGCCAGTCCATGGACAGCTGAAGCATGTGCAGATCGAAAAGGGGCTGTGTGAAGAACCCGCAGGCGCCGGCGTCTTTCTTGCGCGCAACGTCTTCCAGCTCCTGCCGGGGCGCACGGCGATAAGGATCGAAGACCGCATAAACATCCAGATGCGGCGCTTCCCGGCGATATCGTTCGATGATCTGTGCAGACGTGTTCGGGTAAGCTACCCGATCGCTTCCGGCAGGGAGCGGATCACCTGCGACGACAAGAACCGCTTTCAGTTCTGGTCGGTCAGCGCCCGGTAGTGGCGCGCCAGGCGCAATGTCGATGGCCCGGATATGCGGGATGACATTCAGGCCAGACGCGCGGTTGACGCGCGCTGCCGCATCATCGCTGCGCAGATCAAACCGGATCAGGTCCGGGATATTCAGCAGATCAACTGATGGCAGCACCTTGCGGACCACCGACACGTCTTCAAACAGCGCATCTTCCGAGCGTGGAACAAGTTCAACGGAAACGCGCATCAGAGAAGCTCGTCCTTCCCCAGTCCCTGAGTGGCGCGGGCCGCCTGAAGCGTGTTGTGCAGCAGGCAGGCAATGGTCATCGGGCCCACGCCGCCCGGAACAGGCGTAATATGGCCAGCGACGGGAAGCGCTTCTTCAAACGCAACGTCCCCCACAAGGCGCGTCTTGCCTTCAGGTGTTGGAATACGTGTGATGCCAACGTCAATCACGGTCGCACCTGGCTTGATCCAGTCTCCGCGGACAAGGCCATGCTTGCCTGTTGCAACGACGAGAATATCCGCTTCACGGGCCAGTTCACGCGTATTGCGCGTATGAATGTGGGCGATGGAGACCGTGCAATTCTCTTTCAGAAGAAGCTGTGCCATGGGCTTGCCCACCAGGCTGGAGGCCCCGATGACGACTGCATTCTTGCCCGTCATGTCCTTGTGCACGGACTGAAGCAGCATCAGGCAGCCAAGTGGCGTACAGGGCACGATGCCCTCAATGCCCAGCGACAGACGGCCCGCATTCACTTCCCCCAGACCGTCCACATCCTTGTGAGGGGCGATGGCATTCGTCACCACGACCGGATCGATCTGCGGTGGCAACGGAAGCTGCACGAGAATGCCATGGATCTGCGGGTTGGCATTTAATTGCGCAACCAGTTCCAGCAACTCACCCTGCGATGTGCTCTGCGGAAGCATATGCATGAAGGATCGCATTCCGGCGCGATGCGTCTGGATAGCCTTGTTCTTCACATAGACTTCCGAAGCCGGATCGTTTCCGACCAGTACAACGGCGAGGCCCGGCAGGGTGTTGCCCTGTTCGATGAAGCTGGACACTTCACGGCCGACGCGATCTGTCAGGGACCGGGCAATGCCTTTGCCATCAATGAGTTTGCCGGCCAGTTCAGTGGGAAACGTGCTCATGGGCTCTCCGGATGACAACAGGCTGCGGTTTCAGTTACGCTTCACGCCAGCCCGCGTTGTGCGCAGGAAAAAGGATGGTTTCGTGTCCGAGGAAATACGCAAGAACTTCGCCAGTGACAATGTCACACCGATTTGCCCTGAAGTCATGGCCGCCCTGCTGGCCGCCAATGAAGGCAGTGTCGGGTCCTATGGAGAAGACGATCTGACCCGCTCCCTGAACGAACGGTTCGGGGAGGTTTTCGAAACTGAGGTCGCTGTTTTCCCGATCGCCACAGGAACAGCCGCTAACAGTGTGGCCCTGTCAGCACTCGTTTCGCCTTATGGCGCCGTCCTGTGTGATGAGAGCGCACATATCAACATGGATGAAGGCGGTGCTCCTGAGTTTTACATGCACGGGGCCAAACTGATCTGCATTCCGTCTGCGGACGGAAAGGTTGACCCTGTGACGGTCCCTTCCGTTCTGAGAAGCAATGCAGAAAGCGGCATTCTGAGCCCCGTCATTCAGGCCTTGTCCCTGACGCAGGCCAATGAATGGGGCACCGTTTACAGCACAGGCACTCTGACCGAGCTATCCCGCATCGCGCATGACCATGATCTCGCGGTACATCTGGATGGGGCCCGTCTGGGCAATGCCCTCGCCCATCTGGGCTGCACCCCGGCGGAAGGAACGTGGAAAGCGGGTGTGGACGTTCTCAGCTTTGGGGGCACCAAAGCAGGCGCCATGGCCGCCGAAGCCGTGGTATTCTTCCTGAATGACCGCACCCGGCCATTGGTGAAAGACTTTCTCCGACGCATCAAACGCAGCGGAAACCTGTGGTCCAAACATCGCTTCCTGAGCGCCCAGCTTCTGGCACTTCTGCAAAACGATGTCTGGCTGAAGAATGCCGCCCATGCCAACGATATGGCGCAACGGCTCGTGGACGGGCTTCGCCGTCATGCAGCGGCCCAGATGCCTTATGAGCGGCAGAGCAACGAGGTGTTCGTCATTCTTCCAGATCTTCTTCTGAAGGATCTGGAAGAGGCAGGATACGGTTTTTACCGCTGGCCGACGCCGGAAGGTGTTTCCGGCACACTGATCCGTCTGGTGACCAGCTATTACACACGCCCGGAAGATGTGGACGCGCTTCTGGCGGAAATCGCTGCCTGAGCAGGATGGTTGATCCGGTCAAACCCCGGATCAACCCTTTTAATCAGTTCCAGCCTTGAGAGATGCATCAATCTCCAGCGCCAGACGCGCCATCTTCAAGGCCCCTTCTCGGCTGCCTGCCCCACAAATGAAACGGGCCGGGTGAGCGAAAACTGCGTCCGGCACGCCGGAAATCTCGGCCAGCGCCTTCTTCTCCAGACCACCCCAGGCTTCCGGCAGGGACACGCGCTGACCGAAATCGCCGCGTACAGGCGGAATGGCCTTCACATTCCACTGTTCCGGACCGGCTGGTGACACGACATACACGACTGGAAGATCACGCTCGAAAATAACCTTCTCGGTCGGCATTCCCGTTTCCATAAGCAGGATGCGCTTGTCTTCCGCAGCTTCGTAAGCTTCCACGACACGATTGGCAGCTTTCAGGCTGGCGCGAACGCGATCCACCATGTTGACCAGATGCGCCGCAACAGCCGTGGCCGCGTTCGCAAAGCCCAACGATTCCCGCTTTTTCGCTTCTTCCGCACCATACAGCTCGGCCGTATCCCAAGGCGGGCTACAGGCTGACACGATATCGGCCAGAGACAGCTTGCCCATCTTGGCAACGCCATTGTCGTCCTGATCCACCGGGATGATCAGGGACTTGTCGAGGGACTGCCAGATAGCGGTCAGCGTTGTCTCATCCACCGGGGTTTTGACGATATTGCGGACGGCAGCAAGGCCGTAGTCCTTCCACAATAGACCAGCAGCGCTATACGGTGTTCCGTCTTCACGCAGCGGCTTGTCCTTCATGTGGTGATCGTAGCGGCCCTTGGTCGGATCAAAGACGCCGCCCACATCGAAGACGATGTCCGCTTCTGCGATACGGTCTGGCGAGCGGGTCCGTACAAATGTCAGGCGGTCCGTGCCCGGCTCTCCGAGAACACGTCCACGCAGGTCGCCTTCTGGGGCCAGCGCATAATGCAGGATGGCGTAGCCCAGCGTTTCATCGGCATGGAAATTGCCGGAATGAGTGAGCGCCCTGACGGCTCGGGTATCGTTTTCAAGCCCGATAGGAGTGTGTTCTGACATCTGGAAGACCTGCTGACAGCGAAGGGGAGTTTCTGATTGTGCCCCCCTCATGCCGCAGGGACTACAGCCAGACAACACGCTTCCTCAGGAAAATGCAGCCACTTTCTCTTCATGACGCCCACTCGAAGTACCAGAGGCCGCTTTCGCAGACATGCAGGATTAAGACGTAACTGCCGGAATTCATGCTATGAACTGCCGGATGGAAACCGCATCCCCTACCCCGCTCGCCGTCCTTGTCGGCATCCAGACGCCGGACGTCGATGACATTGCCCATGAGGCAAGCCTTGAAGAGCTGGGGCGGCTGGTCAAAACGCTTGGCTATGAAGTTATTGGCTCGGTGTCGCAGAAGCGCGAAGGAACGGGCGCAGCGTCCCTTCTCGGTGCTGGAAAGCTGGAAGAACTGGCCGACATCACCGGGGGCCGAGGGATCATAACGCCCATCGTCAAAACACCGATGACGAAAGCGCGGAAGCGGTTCGAAAGTGCAGCCGAGGCTCATGAGCCGGTTGAGGACGAAACAGACGATCTCCGCCGTCCTGAATTCGTCATCGTCGATCATGAACTAACCCCCAGCCAGATCCGCAATCTGGAGCGGGCGACCGGCGCGCAGGTGCTGGATCGAACGGGCGTTATCGTTGAGATTTTTCATCGTCATGCTAACACACGGGAGGCAAAACTTCAGGTCGAGATGGCGCGCCTGCGTTATGTCGCGCCCCGCCTGCGGGAGTCGTCGAATGGCGGAGGCAGACAGCAGGGGCCGGGCGCAGGTGAGAGCAACCTCTCCCTGGACCGTCGCAAGATCCGGGACCGGCTGGCTGAACTCAAGACCCAGCTTGAAGCCGTGCAACGGGACAGCGATCATCGGCGCTCTGCCAGAAAAGACCAGCTTCGCGTGGCGCTGGTTGGCTATACCAATGCTGGCAAGTCCTCACTGATGCGGGCTCTGACAGGCAGCCAGGTTCTCGTGCAGGACAAGCTGTTTGCGACCCTCGATACGACTGTTCGCACACTCCAGCCGGAAACACGGCCCCGTATTCTGGTGTCGGACACGGTGGGTTTCATCAAGCAACTCCCGCATGATCTGGTTGCGTCCTTCCGCTCCACGCTGTCCGAAGCGCTGGAAGCATCCCTGCTGCTTTTCGTCGTGGATGCGTCGGACCCGACATACGAAGCACAGCTTGAGGTCAGCCGCAGCGTTCTGCACGAAATCGGCGCGGATGTTGTTCCGTCCCGGCTGGTTCTGAACAAGATGGATCGCGTTGATGATGCCAGACGTGCCGAGCTTCTGGAAAAACACCCGGATGCCATTCCGCTGTCCGCGCATCGCCCGGAAGATGTCAGTGCCCTGCGGAAAACGCTGATAGCGTTCTTCGAAGCCGACATGGTGGAAGACGTTCTGGTGCTGCCCTACGCAAAACAGGGCATGATCGGCGAGATCTATGAGAGCGCGCGTGTTCTGTCAGAAGATCATGACGAGACCGGTCGGGTTCTGACGGTTCGCGGTCTTCCCGGCGCTATTGCACGCCTGAAGCGCAGTCTGGCCGGTTAAAACGCCATAAAAAAGCCCGTCATCCACATTCAGTGAATGACGGGCCAGACTGCTTTTCAGCAGAAATGCTTTCGCGTTACGATGCGAAGACCTTGGAAATCGCGGCCTGCGCCTCGTCCTGAATGGCCTTCAGGTGCGCTGGGCTTTTGAAGCTCTCGGCATAGATCTTGTAAACATCTTCCGTTCCGGACGGACGGGCTGCGAACCAGCCGTTTTCCGTCACAACCTTCAGGCCGCCAATCGCCGCGCCATTGCCCGGTGCCTTCGTCAGCTTGGCAATGATCTTATCGCCAGCAAGCTCTTCTAGCGGGAACTGCTCAGGCGCCAGCTTGCTAAGCTTGGCCTTCTGCTCCGGGTTCGCCGCCGCGTCGATCCGCGCATAATACGGCGTACCCAGACGGGCGATGATCTCATGGTAATGCTGGCTCGGGTTCTTGCCCGTCTTGGCGGTGATTTCCGCGGCAAGAAGACCGAGAATGAGACCGTCCTTGTCGGTCGTCCAGACAGAGCCATCACGACGCAGGAACGTCGCGCCTGCGCTTTCCTCGCCGCCAAAGCCCAGCGAGCCATCCATCAGACCCGGTACGAACCATTTCAGGCCGACCGGCACTTCGACCAGCTTGCGGCCCATATCTGCGACAACACGATCAATCAGACCACTGCTCACCAGCGTCTTGCCGACGCCAAGATCAGGCTTCCACTCTGGGCGGTTCTGGAACAGGTATGAGACGGCCACGGCCAGATAATGATTCGGGTTCATCAGACCATCCGGCATGGCAACGATGCCGTGACGGTCTGCGTCCGTGTCATTGGCGAACGCGACGTCAAAGTCCTCGCCCATCTTGATAAGGCGCGCCATGGCGTAGGGTGAGGAGCAGTCCATACGGATCTGCCCATCCCAGTCTGCCGTCATGAAAGCGAACTGCGGGTCTACGACATCGCTGACGATCGTGGCGTTCAGACCGTACTTTTCAACGATGGGCTTCCAGTAACCAACAGCAGCGCCACCCAGCGGATCAATACCGATCTTCACACCCGCATCACGGATAGCTGCCATGTCGATGACGTTTTCCAGATCGGCCACGTAAGGCGTGACGTAATCATAGCGCTTGATGGACGGAGCGTTCTTGGCTTCGTCGTAAGGCAGGCGTTTTACGTCCTTCAGGCCCTCCGCCAGCAACTCATTCGCCATGTCCTGAATGGCTTTCGTCACGGCCGTATCAGCCGGGCCACCATTAGGCGGGTTATACTTGAAGCCACCGTCCGTCGGCGGGTTATGAGACGGCGTGACAACCACACCATCGGCCAGACCCGTCGTGCGACCCTTGTTGTAAGTCAGAATAGCGTGGGAAATGACCGGCGTTGGCGTGTAGCCGTCGTTCTGGTCGATGCGGACATCAATGCCATGCGCAGCAAAGACTTCAATTGCGGAACGCTGCGCCGGTACAGACAGAGCGTGCGAATCAATGCCAATGAAGAGCGGACCATCAATACCATCCGCCTTGCGGTGGCGGCAGATGGCTTCACAGATGGCGAGGATATGCCCTTCATTGAAGCTCGTATGAAACGAGGAACCACGATGGCCTGAAGTCCCGAACGAAACACGCTGCGTCGGGATGGAGACGTCCGGCTTGCGATCGTAATAGGCGGCTACCAGGGCCGGTATGTCCGTCAGTTGTGACTGATCGAGCGTTTTCCCGGCAAGTGGACTGATATTGGCCATTGATCCAAAAATCCTTAGACAGATCCGCGTTTTAAGCGACCGTAACGCACGAACGCTTCATCGGATCACAAAAACTCATCCGGACAGGTCTGTCCAGTTACAGAACTCTTACTTCACTCCTTAAAACGGGCATGAAAAAGGCGGAGAGACATCATCTCCCCGCCTTCGCAGTGTCAGATGGGATTGCTGACCTTACGGTGCGTCATCCGAACCGCTGTCATCGGAGCCGTCTGGCGAGACCGCGACGAAGAGCTGCTGGCCATCACGCAGGATACGCAGGAGCGGCGGCTGCTTGCGGCCCAGAGCCTCCTTCACCTGTGCGACAACGGCCTTGGGCGACGGTGTAATGTGATTACCAACGCCTACGATGATGTCACCAGGACGGATGCCAGACTGGTCTGCGGGCGAACCCTGCACAACATCTGCAACAACCGCACCCTGAACACTGTCATCAAGACCCAGTTCCTGACGGGCACGAGGCGTCAGGGAAGCAAGAGACACACCCAGCTTGCCAGCACCAGCGGACTGGCTGCTATCCGCGCCATCACCGCCGTGATCCTGATTGGCCAGATTACCCACCGTGAATTTCACGTCTATCGGCTTGCCATCACGCAGCAGATTGACCGTTGCGTCCGTACCTGGGGCGATGGAGACGACCTTCACAGCCAGATCATGACCATTCTTCACCGGATGGCCATTCAGCGTCAGGATCACGTCACCGCTCTTGATGCCAGCTTTTTCAGCCGGGCTTCCCTTGGACACGGAAGCCACCAGCGTCCCATGCGGGGGAGCGCCAGGTTCCGGAGACTTCAGGTTGAGGGCCTGAGCCATCGTCGGGGAAATATCCTGACCTTCGATGCCGAAATAGCCACGCGTCACATGGCCGGTCTTCTCAAGCTGATCAACAACAGAACGCACGGTGTTGGACGGAATGGCGAAGCCAATACCGATCGAACCGCCACCATTCGGCGAGATGATCATGGAGTTGATGCCAACAACCTTGCCGTCCTGGGTGAAGAGCGGGCCACCGGAGTTGCCGTGATTGATCGGCGCATCGACCTGAATGAAGTCGTTATAGGCACCGGAGTGCAGGTCACGCCCCAGAGCAGACACGATACCGGCCGTGACGGTTCCGCCGAGGCCATATGGGTTACCAACCGCGATGACCCACTCGCCCGGCTGAACTTCGTCGGAGTCCCCGAGGTCAATGAACGGCAGCTTACCCGTTGGCTTTACACGAAGCAGAGCAACGTCCGTCTTCGGATCGCGGCCAATGATTTTGGCAGGCAGTGTTGTGCCATCGTCCAGCGTCACCGTGACCTTCGTGGCACCATTCACGACATGGTTGTTGGTGACAACATAGCCATCAGCGGAAATGATGAAGCCGGAACCGCGTGCCTCAACCGTACGGTTTGGCGGCTGCTGCGGCATCATCTGGAACGGGAAAGGGAAAGGAAAGGGCGAACCCTGCATGCCGCCGCCATCGCCGCCCGGGCCGTTTTCTTCCTGCTCGGCAACGTCAGCCTTGATATGGGCCGTGATGGAAACAACGGCAGGCTTCACCTGCTTTACGAGCGTGACGAAATTTGGGAGCGCCTGAACGTTGGTCTGCGGCTTGATGGCCCCATTGTCCGCCATGGCAGCGGGAGCGGCGACCAGGAAGGTCGTCGCAGCGAGAGCAGCAAGGGAGGCGCGGAAACGTGTGGTCATGTCAGTCCCGATTGTTACAGAGGAACGGTTCGGTCGTTATAAGTCCAGACTATGGACTGCGTTCCCGTTCACCAAGCTGACCGGAAGGTGAAACATCCGTAAGTCTTTGTTTGTCACGCTGTTCTGAGGCGCCGGAAAAAAGATCGAAGTTGCTCTGCCGCCTCCCGTTCCCGCACCCCACCAATGATTTCCGGCCGGTGCAAACAGGTGGGCCGTTCAAACAGACGCGGGCCGTGATCCACCCCACCGCCCTTCGGATCGTAAGCCCCGAACACCACACGCTCGCAGCGGAAATGTACGATCGCGCCAGCACACATCGGGCATGGCTCCAGCGTGACAACCAGTGTGCAGCCTGTCAGGCGAGGTGAGCCAAGTTTCTGTGCGGCTTCGCGCATGGCCAGCAGTTCGGCATGGGCTGATCCGTCATGCAGTTCCTCCACCCGGTTGCGGGCCACGGCCAGAACCTGCCCGTCCGCATCGAGAACAACGGCCCCCACGGGTACCTCCCCGTGACGCGCTGCCTCTTCCGCTGCATCAAGCGCCGTCTGCATGGCGCGGCTTGTATCGGCCTGAATCATGATGCGATGATGCGGTGCATGACCCTGTCCCGTCCATCCCGTTTCCGGAATTCCGCCCCTCTCATCGGCCTGACGCTGGATCATGAATCCGGCGGCGATGGAAAGTTCTCGCGTTATCCCTTCCACGCACTTCGGGAAAATTACCTGACGGCACTCGGTGAGGCTGGCGGATTACCGGTCTGTCTGGGTTATACGGCCGATGCTGAAGAGATGGTGTCGCGACTGGATGCGCTCGTCATCACGGGCGGCGCTTTTGACGTCGATCCTGCGCTCTATGATGAAGACCCTCATCCCCTGACGAGCCCCCGACCTGCCCGGACATCTGCGGAACTGGCGCTCCTACGGGCCGCATTGAGACGGGATATTCCCGTCCTAGGGATCTGTGGCGGCATGCAGCTCATGGCCGTGAACGCGGGCGGGACGCTGGTCCAGCATCTGCCACCAGAACTGGAACACGAACAGCCCAATCCACGGCACGAACCGGGACATGCCGTGTCGATCGTGTCAGACACGCGTCTGGCGGAAATTGTCGGCACCCCGACAATGATGGTAAACTCCTCTCATCATCAGGCCGTCCGCAGCGCCGGTGAGGCACGGATTTCGGCTCTCGCACCGGATGGTGTGATCGAGGCGATCGAACTGGACGGCCCGAAATTCGCCATTGGTGTACAGTGGCATCCCGAATTCACCCTCGACCCCGGCGACCGTCGCCTGTATGCGGCGCTGGTGGAGGCAGCAGCACGATGACCGAAGAACTCAACCCGACCCCTGACACAGCCAACGAAACACCCGACGCACCAAAGGGCGAACGCATTGCCAAGTTCCTGGCACGCGCTGGTGTGGCAAGTCGCCGGGATGTGGAACGCATGATCGAAGACAATCGCATCAAGCTGGGCGGCCACCCCGTCACCCACCCCGCGACCTTCGTTCAGCCGGGCGACATCGTGCTGGTGGACGGCAAGCCCGTCGATAACCCCGAGCGTACCCGTCTGTGGCGATACCACAAGCCGGACGGCCTCCTGACCACGCATCGTGATCCGCAGGAACGCAAGACGGTCTTTGATTCCCTTCCCGAAGGGATGCCGCGCGTCATCAGTGTGGGGCGGCTGGATATCAATTCCGAAGGGCTTCTGCTGCTGACCAATGACGGCGAACTGGCACGTCGTCTGGAACTGCCGGGCAATGCCTGGGTGCGGCGCTACCGTGTTCGCGTGTTCGGCGTGGTGGATGAGAAGCGCCTGGCCTCACTGGTCAACGGCTTCGAATATGAAGGCGTGAAATACGGCTCCATCGAAGCAGAACTGGATTCCAAGAAGGGTGATAATTCCTGGCTGACTGTCTCTCTGCGTGAAGGCAAGAACCGTGAGATCCGTCGTGTGATGCAGGGCCTGAACCTGCATGTCAGCCGCCTGATCCGCCTCTCTTACGGGCCGTTCCAGCTTGGTTCCCTGAAAGCGCGTGAGCTTGAGGAAGTGAACGGCAAGACGCTGCGTGAGCAGATCCCCGACCTGCCCGCTCCTACGCGTAAGCGGACCCGCTGATCCATGCGGATTGTTGGCGGAGAGAACAAAGGCCGTGCGCTCGTGGCCCCAACCGGCGAGCGGACGCGCCCCACGTCGGACCGGACGCGTCAGGCCATTTTTGACATGTTGGCCCATGCCCCATGGTATGGTCAGGAAGAGCTGGAACAGGCCATCGTACTCGATGGGTATGCTGGAACAGGCGCGCTCGGACTGGAAGCCCTGTCCCGTGGGGCACAGCGTGCGTCGTTCATCGAGCGGGACCGCAACGCGCTGAATGCCCTGCGTACCAATCTGGATATCTGCCGGGCCCGTGACCGCTCACGCGTGCTGAGTTGCAGCGTTACGCATCCGCCGAAAGCTGCCGAGCCTCACACGCTGATCTTTCTTGATCCGCCTTACGGAAAAACACTGGTCGAATCGGGTCTGCGCGCGCTGGCCCGAAACGGCTGGATTGCCGAAGGTGCCCTGATCGTTGCCGAGACCGGCGCGACCGAGGATTTTGCCCCGTTTGTGCCACCTTCCGAACACTTTTCCCCCACACTTCCTGCCGAACCGCTTTCAATCCGCAAATTCGGCGCGGCGAAGGTGACGATCTGGCGACATTCATCCACTGTTCCTTAATTTTCCTACTGTATTCAGTGGCCTGTCAGGTATAATTCAGACTTCATCTGAAAACCGTAATCCAGAAAACCGACGGGGTGACGAGACTTGGCCGTGTTCAGCCGATCGACCAGCACAGTGCGCAACATTGTCCGTGAGGCACACGACCGTCACATGACACCCAAACTCCGGAGCGCGCTGAATGCGCGTCTGCTGGAGTTGTTGGGTCTCGGGTTCCTGATCGCAGCCGTTGCCATCGGCATCGCGCTGTGGAGCTTCAAGCCGCACGATCCGTCTTTCAACACATCGACAGGTACGGAACCGACGAACCTCCTTGGCCGTACAGGCGCGACCATTTCTGATGGTCTCGTGCAGTGGCTGGGGCTGGGGAGTGGCCTGCCGATCGTGGTTCTGCTGGCCTGGGCCTGGAGAATGGTTCGGCACCACGGCATGAGTGCGCCGATTGTGCGGATCATTGCCGCCCTTCTGCTCCTTCCAGCCGGTGCCACATTCATTGGCACGCTTCAGTTGCTTATTCCGGGGCTAGAAGTCGCATGGCCGACAGCCGCTGGGCTGGGGGGCGAAATGGGCGTGTCCTGTGCCCATCGTCTGCTGGATGCGGCACACGCCGAAGCAGGCTCCGCGGGCAGCGCACTGGCAGTATTTCTGGTTCTGCTGCTCATGGGGATTCTCATGCCGCTGGCCATGGGGCTCCAGTGGCGTGAATGGCGGGCAATGGGTCAGGGTGCCGCTCTTCTGGCGCGTCAGCCTGTTGTTCTGGCCCGCCGGATGAATGGCCCGCAGGCATCGAACCGTCCTGCTCCCGATCCGCGCCAGTATGAATTCCAGGCGGGTAATGCAGGCGGTGTACCGGCCCCTGATGCCGCGCCCCTGTCATTCCTGCGCCGAAGCTTTGGCAAGAGTGATCCACGGACGCGTCCCTCTCCGTTCGTGCCGCAGAATACGGGCTGGATGCAGCCCCCCATGGAAACGACGGAAGACCCATACGAACATCCTGCGGCGCTGCGTAAGGAACCACCAGCACCGGCCCCTCAGTTGGTGGAAGAAGACGAGGCACCATCCAACCCTTATGCCGAGCGGCTGGCACAGATTGCCCGTCAGCGGAATGTCCAGACGATTCAGCGCTCGCATGTTGAAGATGATGCGGACGATGATGTTCCACAGAGCAGCATCGAGCCTCCTGAGCCGGAACCGGAACAGCGCCGGAGCCTGTTTGGCATGCGTCGCCCCGAGCGCCCTGCCCAGCCTCAGCCTGCGGCACGTCCAATGCCTGCCCGCACCCCTGCTGCGACAGGTTGGGAATTGCCTCCCCTGTCCCTGCTGAACCCACCACCAGCGCATGCAACGACAGGCCCGTCACAGGAAACGCTGCAATCCAATGCGCGCCTGCTGGAGAGTGTGCTGGCTGACTACGGTGTTCAGGGCACGATCGGCGACATCCACGCAGGCCCGGTCGTCACGCTGTACGAACTGGAGCCCGCTCCCGGCATTCGCTCATCCCGCGTCATCGGTCTTGCGGATGACGTAGCGCGCTCCCTGTCCGTGCTGAGCGTTCGTATTGCGACGGTGCCGGGGCGAAATGTCATTGGTATCGAAGTCCCGAATGCCAAACGCGAAACCGTTTACTTCTCCGAACTCCTGCTAACGCCGGAATGGACGAACGGAACGGGCCGCCTTCAGATCGCGCTGGGTAAGGATATTGCAGGCGTTCCGGTCTATACGGATCTGGCCAAGATGCCGCATCTTCTGGTGGCTGGTACGACTGGTTCCGGTAAGTCGGTCGGTGTGAATGCAATGATCCTGTCGCTGCTCTACCGCCTCAGCCCGGAAGAGTGCCGTCTGATCATGATTGATCCGAAGATTTTGGAACTGTCGATCTATGACGGCATTCCGCATCTTCTGACGCCGGTTGTCACGGAACCGACCAAGGCCGTCAGCGCTCTCAAATGGACGGTGCAGGAAATGGACCGCCGCTATCGTCTGATGGCGCAGCTTCAGGTCCGTAACATCAACGGCTACAATGAACGCGTCAGCCAGCTTCGCGCCTCCGGCGAGATGGTCACGCGTCGCGTGCAAACCGGCTTTGACCCGGAGACTGGCAAACCCGTCTTCGACGAGCAGCAGGTTCCGCTGGAAAACCTGCCCTATATCGTCGTGGTTATCGACGAAATGGCCGACCTGATGATGGTCGCGGGCAAGGAAATCGAGACGGCCGTGCAGCGACTGGCTCAGAAAGCCCGTGCCGCTGGTATTCACGTCATCATGGCGACGCAGCGCCCGTCCGTTGACGTCATCACCGGTACCATCAAGGCGAACTTCCCGACCCGTATTTCCTTCCAGGTCATCAGTAAATTCGACAGTCGCACCATTCTTCAGGAACAGGGCGCCGAACAGCTTCTGGGCCAGGGTGACATGCTGTTCATGCAGGGTGGCGGTCGCATCACACGTGTCCACGGTCCGTTCGTGGCGGATGAGGAAGTCGAGGAAGTGGTGGCAGATCTGCGCTCCAAGGGCGACCCGATCTACAATGACGATGTGGTGTCCGGCGAAGATGAAGAAGGCGGCTCGTCCGGCGGAAGCATGGGCGGCGGCGGAAGCGGTGGCGATGGAGAAGGCAGCCTGTTCGAACAGGCCGTGGATATCGTCATGACCGAAGGCCGCGCTTCAACAAGTTTCATCCAGCGCCATCTTTCGATCGGTTATAACCGCGCCGCGAAGTTGATCGACCAGATGGAAAAGGAAGGCATCATCGGGCCGGCCAACCACGTGGGCAAACGCGAAATCCTGGCCCGTCGCCCGGCCTCCCATGAGGAATGATCGACGGCGCCAGCGGTCTGCCCGACCGGAACGCCCCCCCTCCCCTGCCCCAAGAGGTCTTTTCTATCTGGGGCAGGACCTTCCCGTCCTGCTGGAAACGCCGCGCTTTCTGGTTCTGAACAAGCCGGCGGGGCTGGCCGTTCATCCCGGCCCGTCAACACAGGATTCCGTTGAGACACGTCTGGTCTCGCATCCACGTGGCGGCCCATGGCTCGCTCATCGACTGGATGCGGATACGTCAGGTTGTCTGCTCATCGCCCGACGCAAAACCGCACTACTCGAAGCACAGGTAGCGTTTCAGAACCGACAGGTCAGGAAGCTTTACTGGACCGTCGTTGAAGGCACACCAGCGGAAGACGAAGGCGAAATTTCCGCTCCTCTTCTGCGCCAGTCCAATCCATCAGGATGGCGCATGATCGTGGACCCCAAAGGAGACGCCGCCGTAACACGCTGGCGGGTTCTTGGTCGCGCAAATGGTAGAAGCTGGCTGGAACTGGAACTGCTGACGGGCCGGACGCATCAGGCCCGTATTCACTGTGCGTCTCTTGGCACACCGATCGTCGGTGACCGGGTTTATGGTAAAAGCGATGCAAACGGCCTGCACCTTCTGGCGCGCAGTCTGCATGTTTCTTTACCGGAAGGCGATCTGGAAGCCATTGCTCCACCACCCCCGGCAATGGCGGAGGCGCTGGAGCGTCTGGGTTGGAAACATCAGTCCTGAAGGATCCGCATCTTGCTGGAGATACCCCGGATCGTGACGTGATCCTGTCCATTTCCGACAGTTCCCGTGGCAGTAATTTTCCGGGTTTCATGCATGGAAAAACCCTTTCTTTCCCAAGGACCAACCTGAACTGTCAGACCAAGAGATTGCTCGAGGGGAACAGCGCTTTGCTGGCGGCTCTGACGAAGCTCAATATCGAATGTGCCACCAAAGTCGTGCGGAAGATGAAGCGTCACATCGCCTGATACGGTTTCAAGGAGAATCTTGCGTGCGTTTCCGGTGGAAACCAGCGTGACATCCTGATCACCGCTGGTGCTTTTAACCGTCACATCTCCGGCAGCGCCGCCCAGATGCGCATCGCCACTGACCGTCATAAGCGCGGCCCCACCTGCTGCATGGGCGACGGAAATGTCTCCGCTGACAGTCTTGATCTGTACGGCCCCCAAGCCCTGACCAATCTGAACGTCGCCACTTACTGTCGTCAGAGAGGTCGGTCCCTCGTTTTTTGATATCTTGATATCGCCACTTACCCCACGAATGGAGAGAGGGCCATTTGATGTCTGGATCTGCACATCGCCGCTCATGCTGGAGATGGCGCCCCCTTCTGGCAGTTCGGCATAAGACAGATCATCAGACGTGACGCTCTGATTGAGCGGGGCCGCCAAGGCTCCTGAAGAAGACAGGCAGGTTGCGACCAGAAGGGCGGGAAGCATCATGCGGAAAGAAGACATCTGGAAAACTTTCTCTGGCATCAGAACGATGTGGAAGAGGTGACGGAACGGTTCATGAGGGCAGCATGTATGCCTCGAACGATCGCCCAGGCTGTCAGTATCCCCCACGCCAGGGTCAGGCCCCATGGGATCACCATGAAGACCATGCCCAGACCACCCGTTATCGCGCCCAAGCCTGCCACCATGAGATGAATCATCCCGATCGCAGCAAGCGCAAGAAAGCCAAACCAGAACAGCCGGATCTGCCAGTCGAGCTGAGCCCGCTTCAGCCCCGTAGCGGACCTTCTGCCCATATGAGCGAGAGTCACCCCGATAAACGCAGTGATGCCAGTGAAAAAACCAGCCAGATACAGCGCGTAAATCAGCAGGACGTAATCTCGTCCAGTATCCTGATGAACGCGGCCATAACCGGGCATTGTTGTGGTGTACATGACTGAACTCCTCTGGAGGAGGAACCTCGACAAAGGAGTTCATGCAGGAAGCGTGCCAGTTCCTGTTATTCAGCGTTCTTTTGGCTCAAGGAACGCCTAACCGGCCTCAAATGGCGTACTTCGCCAGTTTATTCGCCAAATGAGCGAAAGCGGTCGGGCAACGGGCCCTTACCTTGTGTCAGCGACCGCACGCCATAAAGCAGCGATACCAGCAGCACGATGTTCCAGAAAGCAAAAATCCCAATCGGGATCAGGAACAGAAGCTGTCCCGGCCCGGAGCTTCCCGGGGGTTCAGTAATGAAGCAGGCCCCGAACAGAGCGGCACACCCGATGATGAATGCTACATCATACCAGAAAAGCCGGATAAGCCAGCTTAGGTGAGAGCGGACGAGACCGACACTCGGACCCTTCAGGACATAAGCCAGAATGACACCTGCAAGCAGGGAAATACCTGTGAAAAACCGGGCGATATAAAGGCCGTAAACCAGAAAAACGCCTCCACGGCTCGGGCCTTCAGAAGAGAGAGAAAAATTGGTCATGACAGCCTCCTTCAGCCGACACTGTATAACAGAAACGCCCGGCCAGATGGGCCAAGCGCCATGTCAGACAAAATTCATTCAGATGGTTTAACGGCCAAGCTTGCGCAGCTTGACGCCCTGCATCAGGCGCTTTTCGATCACATTCAGGGACATGCCCTTTGTTTCCGGCACGAACAGGATCGTCAGAAGCAGGAAAAATGCATTCAGCCCGGCAAAGAGCCAGAACGTTCCGCCGGTTCCGATCGCCTTCATGAGGGAAAGAAAGCTCACACCCACCAGAAGATTGGTCATCCAGTTGGTGAAGGTGGACATGGCAATACCAAAATCACGGCCACCAAGCGGCTGGATTTCAGCACACAGAACCCACATCAGCGGCCCAGCGGACATCGCAAAACCCGCACAGAAGATCATGAGCAGGAAAACCGCCGCGATCTGCGACGACTGGGTTGTCATGCCCCCCTGAAGCAGAAGGGCGAGAACAGCCATTCCAACTGCCATGACTGCAAAACCCGCATACAGGATCGGTTTGCGACCCCAGCGGTCCACAAAGCCCACAGCCACAAATGTTGCGAGCATATTCACAAGGCCAATAATCGCCGTGCACCACATTTGGGCGTGCGCATCGAAGTGGGCGGCGGCCAGAATATTCGGTGCGTAGTACATGACGATATTGATACCGGCGAACTGCTGCATGGCCTGCAACATGATGCCCAGCGCAACGGAGCGACGGAAGTTACTGTTCGTGCGAAACAGCTTGAACCCTTCCTGCTTCGTCTCAAGCTGCTCACGGATCGCACGGATTTCCCTGGCGGCTTCCAGCGGATCATTTCGTAGATCCATAAGAATTTCACGGGCTTCCCTGTGACGTCCCTGCATGATCAGCCAACGCGGGCTGTAGGGCAGGAACAGGACACCGATCAGGAACAGAACCGCAGGAATACCCGCGACACCAAACATCCAGCGCCAGTTTCCACTGTAGGAAAAATAGGTGTCCGACAGGAAGGCCACGAAAATACCGACCGTCACCATGAGCTGGTAGGTCGAGACCATCGCGCCACGAGACTCTTCACTGGCAATTTCCGACAGGTAAAGCGGCGCAGTAAACGCCGAAATTCCAACCGCGATCCCCATAATGACGCGAAACACAATGATCGACGGGATAGACCACCCCATCGCACAGCCGATCGTTCCGACGACAAACACAGCCGCGCCAAGAATAAGAGAACGCTTGCGTCCAAGATGATGGGACAACCAGCCTGCACCGAGCGCACCGGCAGCCGCGCCAGCCATCATGGAGCTGACGACCCACTCCAGCGCCAACGTCGAGGCATGGTATTCCTTGCCGATCAGATCCAGCGCGCCAGCCACAACACCAATATCCAGTCCGGACATCAATCCCGCGAGGGCCGCGATCACACCGATGGCAATAATCTTGAAGCGTGTTGCATCGAAAACGGATGCTGCACTGTCATCTGTCTGAGGGGGTTCTACGGTCCTGCCCTGATCTGTCATGTTGTGGTGCTGCCCTTTCCAAAAAAATGACATCCACCTGTACGATGGATGTCAGAATTGTAATCCTTATAATACGATCATGGTCAGATCGTGAGGGCAGCCCGAATTTCGCCCACTGTCACGCCCTGCCAGTTCCGGAGCGCCTGAGTTGCCGTATCCGTCAGAACCGCATGATCCCCAGGCGTTCGGCACAGTGCCTCGCCACCAAAATGGTGCAACAGAGCAGACATCGCGACTTCAGCAGCCCGGTTGGCGCCGTCATCCGTCTTGATAGCCAGACCCAGTCCCTGTTCAGGGAGGGCTGCGATCATAACACCTTCAGCGCCCATTTTGATGAACGCACGAGTTTCGAAATTGTTCATGACCGTTGTGTCATACCGCCCGGTCCCGGCAACCATGAACGGGTTGGCGGCAACAGCTTCACGAAGACGCCTGGTTGCAGCAGCCCGACCTGCGGAGAGACCGATCCCGCTTCCAAAACGCGCGAACCCATAAGCAAGAGATTTAAGGGGGACAGCGTAGGTCGGCATGGAACAACCATCCGTACCGCGGTTGGCCTCTGTATGAAGCGTGCCTGTCATGGCTGCCAGAACATCCGTGACGCGGCGCTGGATCTCATGAGACGGATTAATATAGCCCGTCGGGTCCACACCCTGATCACAGGCGAGGCAGATCAGCCCGGCATGTTTGCCGGAGCAGTTATTGTGAAGCGGGCATGCAGCCTGATGAGTAGCGGCAAGCGCTCTGGCCGCTGGCTCATAGGTTGGCCAGTGCGTTCCGCATTCCAGAGCCTCCACATCACGCCCGACAGCAGCCAGCATGGAGGCAGCAGCTTTTGCATGGGGTTCTTCTCCCCCGTGGGAGGCGCAGGCCAGTGCCAAAGCTTCAGACGTCAGACCAAGTCGATCTGCGGCACCACTTTCCACAAGTTCAATGGCCAGAAGGGATTTGACGGTAGACCGTGGGAAAACGGGTGCCTCCACGTCACCACAGGACCAGACGACAGCGCCATCCGCGTCCACCACAATGGCGCGACCCAGATGTCGCGATTCAACCAGCCTGCCGCGCGTGACTTCCGCGAGCAGACCTGATCCTGTCTGTGCTGTCATTCATTTCAACCTTATACTGTCAGCCTTCTGAAGGCTGTTTTGCGACCAGCACATAGCATGACTTGTCGCCGTCGCGATGTGTCTCCAGCCAGGACTGGATCAACCTGCGACGCACCCGAAGAATCCCGGTTTCCTGCTCCGGTGGTAGCTCCGCAAGCACATTGACGGCCGCCTTGGCCTCAAGAAAAACCAGTCGGTCCTCAAAGGGCAGACCGTGCTCCACGATGATCCGCGCATAAGCAAGATCCAGCACGGCGTAAAGAAATGCTCCTCCGGACGCAGGGCGGAACCCCACAGCTTCCAGAACCTGAGCATCAATATCTTCGGCAGACAGATGCGTTTGCGGCGGCTGCCAATCAAGCAGATCTGGCTGAGAGTGTGTGGGAGAAGGCGTTCGAGCTTCTCGGGAGGGGCTCGTCCTGGTGACGCGCCGATGGGGAAGATCTTCGAACGGAAGGGCGGGCGGTGAAGAACGTCGCGCGCCCATTGCAATCAGTGAGCGCTATGGGCGGCTTTCTGGCACCCCGCGCAAATCCCTTCAATTTCGACTGTGGCAGCTTCAGCCCGAAAGCCAGCTTCTTTCGCAGCGATCATGAGGGCGGGAACGATCGTTTCCTGCTCCAGTTCCCAGGCCCGACCGCATGACTTGCAAATCAGAAACTGGGCACGGTGAACACCCCATTCCCCATGGTCACAGCCGTGATGGCAGTCCGTTGCATGCGAACAGGCAACGAAAGCACTCAGACGCTCCAGACGATGAATAAGACCCTGTTCCAGAAGAAAATCTATCGCCCGATAGACCGTGGGTGGCGCTGCATTCGGATGCGCAGGCCGCAGACGGGCCAGTAGATCATAGGCACCGGAGGGTTTCTCGGACGAGAGGATCAACCCCAGAACCTGACGCCGCGTCTCCGTCAGGCGTTGCCCACGGTGCCGGCACCAGTCACCAGCCCGCTCAAGACGGGCCGTAACAGTTGGAGAAAAAGACAGGTCCTCCGCAGGGGAGGTCTCATAAGACGAATCCGGCATGATCTCCCTTATATGGCATCGAGCGGTAATTTTTTCGATAGAGACCCGGACAATGGGCTTATCAGATCGCAAAATCCCGAATCAGAGCCTGAATGGCAGCAGGGTCCGTCTCCATCATCACCTGGCGTCGCAGATGATCACAATCTTCCATCTTAAGGGTTCGGATCAGCCGCTTCACACGTGGCAATGACGCTGAATTCATAGAAAACGACCGAAGGCCAAATCCGATCAGAAGTGCAACAACTCTGGGATCGGATGCCATTTCTCCACAAACGGAAATGGGCCGATGAGCACGCAGGGCTGACTCCGCCGTCGCCTCGATCAGTTGCAGAACCGCCGGATGAAGAGGGCTGTATCGATCGGCCACCATTGAATCCGCACGGTCCACGGCCAGCGTGTACATCGTCAGGTCATTGGTTCCGAGGGCCATGAAGTCCGCATGCTGCGCCATGGTATTTGCCGTCAGGGCGGCTGCCGGTGTCTCAACCATGATCCCGAGGGGCGGAAGCACCTCAGGCAAAGGCACCTGTTTACGCTTGAGGCGTCGCGCTACCTTTTCGTAGATTTCCCGTGCCTCGATCACTTCATCCGGGGATGTGACCATCGGCAGCAGAACACGGACCGGGCCGATCGCCGTATTGCCCTCTTCCGGCGCGGCCGCTCTCAGAATTGCAGCAAACTGGGTTTCCAGAACATCCGGAACGCGCAGGAGCAGACGGATTCCCCTCAGGCCAAGCGCGGGGTTATCCCCATCCGCCACCTGTTCCGCCAGACCGAGACGGCGCATACAGGCACGGCCTTTCTCGCCACCCCAGTCCAGAACGCGGATCGTGACCTGCCGTCCATCCATGCCTTCAATAATGGATCGATACGTCGCAGCCTGCCCATCCTCGTCTGGCAGATCATCCCGCTCACCGAACAGGAACTCGCTCCGCAGCAGGCCAATTCCCCTGGCACCATTACGCAGCAGCATCGGGAGTTCGGCAGGGAGTTCCAGATTGGCGAGAAGCTCAATGGGCTCACCGCCCTGCAACTGGGCCGGAAGTTTTTTCAGGCGACCGAATGCCCGCTTTTCCTTGGCTTCCTTCTGGGCGGCTTCCCGAGCCAGGCGCAGTTCTGTTTCATTTGGAGAGAGCGTAATCGTGCCAAGATGCCCGTCCACGACGAGCATATCACCCTCATTCACCTGCGCCATCAGATTGGGCACAGCCAGAATCGCGGGGATATCCAAGGCACGCAGCAGAATGGCTGTGTGATCTGCGCCGCCGCCGCCTTCGGTAACAACAGCCGCAATCCGTGCCGGATCGATCATTGCCACATCAGCCGGGCGCAGCTGTTCGGCTACAAGGACAGAGCCAGGGGGCAGGCTGGAAAACGCCCTGTAGGACACACCTGTAAGATTGCGGATCAGCCGACGACCGATTTCCTCAAACTCTCCGGCCAGTCTGAGGTTGGCATCCTGCTCCTGTCCACCATGCTCGCCTGCCATGGCCTCTGCAGTCCGCAGAACCTGCAAAGCCAGCGCCTCGCTGACTTCAGACACAGCAGCTTCGGCACACAGTCCATCTTCGCTGATCCGCGCCCGAACCTGACGCGTCAGGCGGGACGGTCCGAGCATGCGCTCATACACTGTCAGCAGGGTGGCAATTTCCTCCCGCCCCTCTTCGGGGAGACCAACCAACCGGTCCCGCATTTTCTCGATCTGGCGGAGTGCACGGGTAATGGCAGCGTCCAGCCGTACAAGCTCAGCCTCAGGACCGATCTGACTGTATCGTTCTGCGATATTCGGAAGAGGAAGTTCCTCGACACGTCCAGCCGGGCCCAGCCCGATGGACTGAGTGATGGCTTTACCCTGCAGTGTAATGGAGCTGAAGGCAGCTTTGCGTGAACGGGACGCTCGGGGTCGGCCGGAACGGGAGGCCGGTTCAGTCACGCTCACCGAATCCGTCTGAGATCAGGGCTCCTACAGCGTCCAGCGCTTGGAGTGCCTGCGGTCCATGGGAGCGAAGCGTTACCGTTTCCCCCTCACCGGCGCCCAGCATCATAAGGCCCATGATTGAAAGAGCAGACACCACATTTCCGCCGCGCTCGACGGTCGTTTCCGCATCAAACCGCTCGGCGGTCGTGACAAGTTTGGCCGCAGCGCGGGCGTGCAGTCCTAACCGATTGACGATGGTCAGGGTGCGGGGGGCAAGGGCTGTTTCGCTCATCAGGGGACCGGCATGACACAGGGGCGCGGCCCCCCATGGAGACAGGGATCAGGAAGCTGGGACGCAACCGCGATATATTTGCGCCCGGCCATCGTTGCTTTTTCAATGCAGCCTGCAAGATCCAGTCCCGCGCGTGTTTTTGCGAGCTTGACCAGCATAGGCACATTCACGCCTGAAACGATTTCAACGTGTCCCGGTTTCCGAAGAGACAGCGCCAGGTTGGAAGGGGAACTTCCAAAAATATCCGTCAGGACAAGAACACCGTCTCCCGTGTCCAGTTGATGTAGCAGCCTGTCTGCTTCGGGGTGCAGAAGAGCCGGGTCGTCATCGTCGCCAACGCCCACAATTCCGATCTGGGCTTGAGGTCCGACCACATGCACCATGGTTTCAAGCAGGACTTCGCCGAGCCTGCCATGCGTGACCAGCATCAGTCCAATCATGCAGATTTGTCCTGCGGGGACAGGTTATGCGGTGGAACAGCCCAACGCCACGAGGACAGGCCTTTCCGCGCCAGCTCACGATGCAGCACCATCATCGGCCCAACAGGCGCCGTTTCTGGCAGCAGGCGCGCCAGTTCCTCAATGATGGTGACAGAACGGTGGCGGCCACCGCTGCACCCTACAGCGATGGTGGCGTATTTTTTGCCTTCCTCAACAAAACGGGGCAGCACGAGATCCAGCAGGCCATGCACATGATTGAAGAAGGCTGGATAAGCCGGATCCTGCTTGACGTGCTGCACGACCGCCTGATCCAGACCTGTCATGGGCTGTAGCGTCGGATCGTAATGCGGATTTCGCAGAAACCGGGCATCGAACACCATATCCGCTTCCCTGGGCAGGCCGGACGGATAAGCGAAAGACATAAGCGCGACAGTCAGACCATCTTCGGAGCCACTGCCGAAACGGGTCTCGATCAACTGCCTCAATTCAGGGGCGGGCAAGTCGGATGTATCGATGACGAAATCCGCATGGGCACGCAGAGGGGCCAGCAGACGACTTTCCTGCTCGATACCCGGAAGGATCGTGCCACTCGTAACCAGAGGATGGCGACGCCGGGTGGCCGTAAAGCGACGCAACAGGATTTCAGGCTCGGCCGTTGCATAGAGAAGCTGAACCTGACTGCCAGGGAGAGCTTTCAGCCGGTCCATTTCCTCAAGAACACGGGACGCTTCAAAGCCACGACTTCGGACATCGATTCCAATGGCCAGCCGGGAGCTGCTTCGTGAGGCCAGGGCTTCAAGAAGGTGCAAAGGTGGATTATCCACGACTTCGTAGCCGAGATCTTCAAGCACACGTAGAATGGATGATTTTCCGGCACCGGAAAGCCCTGTAACGATCAGGATCTGTCTGGAACCAGGCCCATATCCTGCCAAAGGTTCGGACTCGGGGATATTCACCGGTGTCATGCGCCCTACTCTAGCCCTTTTTCAGAAGAGAAGGAACTATTTCGCCGTTTCAGAATCCGGGCACATCGCCGCCTGCTCCGGCGTGCCATTCATACGCGCCGCAACAGGCTCTGAAGGCAGCCACAATACGGCACAAATCTCCGGGAAAACTGCCATTCAGGTGCAGGACAACCGCACCCGTTTCCTTATCTCGCTCAGGAGCCGGCAGGCGGGCGCCAGCATCCCCCAGAAAGACCTTCAGGATCACTCGCGCATTCGTGACAAAAGATGTTCGAAGTATCCCAACCCCCCGAACTTCCAATAACCCTGCCAACGCAGCCGGAGGACTGACATACTCCCCCCTCATCACCACACGATCATCAGACACCAGCGAGAAACCTGCCTCGATCAGTTGCAGGGCAAGGATCGACTTTCCCGCTCCGGAGGGACCACAAAGCAGGATGGCTTTTCCGTCCAGAGCAACACAGGATGCATGAAAATTTTCGGTATCGGGAAACCGTTGCCGAGATGACACGGATTGCGACCCTTCCAACTCCGGTTTAGAACCCTGTGCAACGGATTGCGCTGCATCGCCGTCAGCGCCTTTGTCCGGAGAGGGATTTGAGACCTCTGATGACAGATCGGGAATACGGATCATATGGGCGAATCTTCCAGATACGAGACTGTCACTGTCCATGGCGACGAAGTGACATGCACGGACTTTAATGGTCTTGGACCATCGGGCGAACGGCCACAGCGCCTTTCGGAAGAATGTGAGGCTGCACTGGAGGCTATTTCAGAAGAACTGGCAAAACACGGACTGACTCTGAACCAGACCAGACATGTTGCTGCGATGCTTCGTGAGGGAGACGGGTTCAGCCAGTGCCAGAGCACCCTCGGAGAGGCACTTGCTGCTGCGCGACCAGCTCTGACTCTACGGATCGTTCAGGGATTTCCTCAGCCCAACCAACGTATTGCCCTGAGCCTCATTGCTACCCCATCTCCATAAAATGATAAATATCACCACAAAGAGGCGATATTTATCATTTTTCCAGAAAATTCTTTGAAAATACATTCCCAGGCTCGGAAAACCACTGAGAAAAACAGGTTTGGCACGCCTTCTGCATAACGATTTGCAGGCGACATGATCGCCGCATCTTTTCAAGCAGAAAGGCTTCCGCCATGTTTCGCGCCTCCCTTCCAGTCTGCAGTGTTCTTCTCGCCGCCCTGACGCTCGTACCAACGTCACGCAGCATTGCCGCACCGCTTTCACCGGTACTTGTCCCAACAACGTCCAGCCAGACCGTGAATATCTCGGGGCTTAATCTTGCCAATGAGCACGACTGGCGGATCGCGGCCTCTCGTGTCGATGATGCAGCCCAGTCCGTCTGTTCCGTAACCAACCCCATGGATACCGCAACACCGGAAGATGTTTCATCCTGCGCCCAGATTGCACGACAGGATGCTCTTCATACATTGCGCGACGTCCGTGAAGAGCAGCTAAAAGACCAGCGGGTCGGCCACGTTCTGCTCGCAGCCCGACCAGTTGCATCTCCCCATGGTTAAGGACTGCATTTCACCCCTTTGCATCCTGACGCTGGCTATTCCTTTTGCCGCTACACTCCTGTTTCAGGAAACCGGAGGCAAACGGACGGCCAGCATTCCGGTCAGTGGATTTGAAACACGGCACAGGATGCCGACCAATACCTCACTGACCCTTTCAGGTTGCGCGGGGAAGCCGAACGACAAAGCAGGCGCCGGAAATTGCTCCCGAAGCGTCGAGAATGTTTTCAGCAAACAGGCTTCCACGCAGCGCGTGAATGATCTGACGACTGATAGCCAGACCCAACCCGGAATGCTGACCGAAATGCTCGGTCTGCGGCCGCTCTGAATAGAAACGGTCAAAGATGCTGTCGAGCTTTCCAGGCGGAATTCCGGGCCCTTGGTCACTGATGGTGATTTCCACCACGCTGCCTGTTCCTGGACCACTCCCCGCAATGTCCCGTGCGCTGGCATGGAGGGCAATCACACCATTAGGCGGTGAAAACGAAACAGCATTACCGATGAGATTGCGCAGAACCTGAACCAGCCGGTCTTCCACCGCAAAAGCCCGAAGTGGCGGCTCCTGATCCCGAACATCAAGACGCAGGACCGGAGCATCATCCTTGCGTGTGGTCTGGTGCATTTCCGCCAGAATAGACAAAAGCGCGACGACAGAGACAGGCTCCGGTCGGACGCGAGACAGTTCGGCGTCAATGCGGCTGGCATCCGAAATGTCCGTAATCAGTCGATCAAGGCGTTTCACGTCGCTGTTAATGATTCCCAGCAGACGATCACGCCGTTCCGGAATCGCGATTCTTGGAAGCGTCTCAATCGCCGAACGGATCGACGACAGCGGGTTCTTGATCTCATGACTGACATCGGCGGCGAACCGCTCAATATCATCCATGCGTGCCCAAAGCGCGAGCGCACTGCCGCGCAGAGACCTTGCCAGAACGCCAATCTCGTCCCGTCGCGCCAGCAGACGCTCGGGGACCAGATCCTTACGCCCGTCAGATTCCCGCATTTCATGAGAAGCCCGAGCCAGTGTCAGCAACGGTCGAGCGATAGTCAGGGAGAGGTACCAGGACAGCAGAATAGTGACGACGAGCGCTGCCAGCACCAGAGACAGAATGGATGAACGGACCGCAAACAACGACCGATCCACTTCCGGAGCATGCCGGGTCAGTTGGATCTCACCCACAGTCAGACCTTCATGCACCACCGGTTCAACAACCGTGACCACAAGCTGATGGTCTTTTGTGCGACGGATGAAGGGGGGAAGCTCCGACTGCGCCCGCAAGGGCTGCGCGTCATGAGGGCCATCGGTCGCTGAATCCGGCGTATCCAGCGTCACGATTCCCTCGCTGGACGTCAGCGGCAGCAGAGACAGCAGCCAATCGTAAAATGTCTCTAGCGCATTGTTCCGAGGGGGATGCCAGGGCAGACCATCCGATGCGGCATCCGGGATAATGGGTTTCGGGGGGTGTTTTGGCTCTGTCTGGCTATCCGCCACGAGCTTTCCATCCGGATCGAACAGCAGCGCATGAGCGTTCGGGCTTGGCTCGGTCAGACGCGCCAGCAATGGCCGCGCCTGCGAGGGATCAAGCACGAACTCTCCGCCAGGCGCCGGTTTTCCCCCGACTTTAGGCGCGGCAATGACAGCAGACTGACCCACAGCAGCCGCGTAAATATGTGCCTGCTCTCTCAGGGCGTTGACGTCTGTTTCCAGAAGACTGTTCTGAAACTGATCCAGAAACAGAAGCGTCACTGCCAGCAGAGCCAGCGGAAGGATATTCAGGAGAAGGATGCGTCCAAGGAGAGGAGACGCAAGTTTCCGCCGTGGATCAGGAGGGCCTTTTCGGGTGAACATCCTTTGCAGGGATTGCAGAAGTCCGCGCCGCGCTGCTGCGGCATGACGACGGTCACGCCCCTGCTCGAGACGGTCCGAATCAAGATCATAAGCGAGGGCGGAAGAAGGGTCTGCGTTACCCACGCGGCTTTTCCAACTGGCAAAAGGAAAGGATCACGCTGCGTCACTCATCCCGGTAACGATACCCGATGCCATAGAGGGTTTCGATCTGGTTGAAGCTGTCATCAACCTGACGGAACTTCTTGCGGACGCGTTTGATGTGACTGTCGATCGTCCGGTCATCAACGTAGATGTTGTCACCATACGCTGCGTCAATGAGCTGATCGCGGGACTTTACCATGCCGGGACGCATGGCCAGAGCCTTGACCAGAAGGAACTCCGTGACCGTCAGGGCAATGTCCTGTCCACCCCACAGGCACTGGTGCCGCGTTTCATCAAGGGAGAGCTGACCGCGCACGATGGCTGAACCAACGGCTGTTGCACCGGCGGCCTCAGCACGACTTGCATCCTGCCGACGCAGGAGTGCCCGAATCCGCTCAATGAGCAGCCGCTGGGAGAACGGCTTGGTGATGTAGTCATCCGCCCCCAACCGCAGCCCCATGAGCTGATCCAGCTCTTCGTCTTTCGACGTCAGGAAAATGACGGGCAGGTTTGACCGGGCACGAAGGCGCTGGAGAAGTTCCATGCCATCCATGCGCGGCATCTTCACATCCAGTACAGCCAGGCTGACCGGGCGGCTGATGATTCCCTGAAGGGCACTTTCACCATCCGTATAGGTGTGAACGGTGAACCCTTCGGATTCGAGGGTCATCTGGACGGAAGCAAGAATGTTCCGGTCATCATCCACCAGCGCAATAATCGGTGCCGTAGCTACGCCAGACGGGGTCTGGTTGCTGGCCGACTGGGGCGCGTAGGGAGTGTGTGGCGTCTCCATATGGGGTCCGTCTGCTGAAATCTGATGCCAAGATTATCTATAACGCATGGCGCACCATGGCGGAAAATAGGCATTTCAATGACATCCTACCACGTTGCAACCCTTGTCTTTGAGACAATCCGCGTTATCTCCTGAAGAAGAACGGGGCCACGGGATGGCCCGTCCCACAAGATAAGGTCGTGACATGCCAGACCAGAAGACTACGCCGGAAACAGTGAACGACGCGCCTGAGCAGGGCGTCGAGACACCCGGTATGAACGAAACCGGCGGCGAAACGCTGGAAGAAACCACGCCAGAAGCGCGCATCGAGGCTCTTGAAGCTGAGGTTGCAGAGCTCAAGGATCGCTGGGTCCGCTCCGAAGCGGAAAATCAGAACATCCGCGCCCGCGCCAAGCGGGATGTGGAAGATGCGCGTCAGTATGCCATCCAGAAATTTGCCCGTGACGTTGTCGAGGCTGCTGAAAATCTTCAGCGTGGCCTTGCCTCCATTCCGGCAAAGACTGAAGGTGAAGACACCCTGATTACGAAGCTGCGTGAAGGGATTGAAGGCACGGAACGCTCCTTCATCAACATCCTGGAACGCCACGGCATCACCTGCGAGGATCCGACCGGCAAGCCGTTCGATGCCAATCTGCATCAGGCGATGGCGGAACAGCCTTCCGATCAGCATACGCCGGGCCACGTCATGCAGTCTTGGACGCCAGCATGGCTTCTCAAGGGCCGCCTGCTGAAGCCAGCCATGGTTGTGGTCGCCAAGGGAACACCAGAAGCCGATGCCGCCAAGGCTTCTCCGGGGCTCGATACCACGGTCTAATTTTAAGACCCAATCCTGCTTCAAACAGGATTTCTTTTGCGGAACGTCAGCTCTGGCAGTTGGCGTTCCGTCAGACCCTGCTAGAAATCAGGGTCATGAGTCGTATTCTCGTCATCAAGCTCGGTGCTCTGGGCGATTTCGTTCAGGCTTTCGGAGCCTTTGCTTCCATTCGGGCTGCGTTTCCGAATGATCATATCACGCTCCTGACCACGCCTCCCTTTGCGGAGCTTGCTCAGGCCGCGCCGTGGTTCGACGAGGTCACGACAGACCGGCGCCCCTCCCTGAAACATCCGGTTGCCCTGTTCCGACTGTCGCGGACGTTGCATGGATTCGATCGTATTTTCGATCTTCAGACATCCGGTCGCTCAAAAACCTATTTCCGGCTTGCGGGCCGACCCAGAAACTGGTCTGGAATTTCCAGTGGCTGCTGTCACCCCCACGCCAACCCGTCCCGCAATGAGATGCATACACTCGCACGTCTGGATGACCAGCTTCGCGCGGCAGGTGTAAAGCCACTCGATCGCACAGTACCCGAATGGCTTCGAGGGCACGGGCCAAAAATTCAGGGACGGTATGTCGTTCTGGTTCCCGGTGCTGCGCCCCATCGTCCTCAGAAGCGCTGGCCTGTCACACGGTTTGCAGAAGTGGCCCAGACCCTGTTCCGACGCGGGATCACACCGATCATCGTGGGAAGCGCTACAGAAACCCCTCTGGCTGAGCAGATCCGTAGCCTCTGCCCACAGGCAGTAGACCTCACGGGAAAAACCAGCCTGATCGAACTGGGTGGCGTGCTTGACCGGGCAGAACAGGTTATTGGAAACGATACCGGGCCAATGCATCTGGCTGCTGCCATGGACAGGCCGATCATCGCCCTGTTTTCCGAGGACAGTGACCCTCGCCTGACGGCCCCGCTGGCACTAACTCCTGGGAGAACGACCATTCTGGACGTTCCGGATCTCGCACTGTTGCCTGCATCCCGGATAGAGGCTCTACTCCCTGCATGACAGTTATCCGTTGCGTCACGATGCAGAAAAACGAGGCCACACTGCTTGAGCCGTGGATCCTCTGGCATGGGGCCATTTTTGGTCTCTCCAATCTGACAGTTATCGACAACGGCTCTACTGACCCTCACGTCAAGGATGTGCAGAAGCGTTACGAAGCGCAGGGCGTCCAGATCATTCGCAAGTACCGGGCCCACAAGGATTTCCTGCGCAAAGGGGAAATCTTCACGGAGATCATCCGAGGCTGGGATGCCGAGAATGCCTGCGATTTCGCTCTCCCCATGGATTGCGATGAATTTCTTGCTTTCTTTCTGGATCGCCTCTCGGTAGATCCGGCCGAAATCCGGGCACAGTTCGAACTCCTGAAAGATGAACAGGCAACCCTGATTACGGACCGGCTGTTCCTGAACGTACCAGATGCGCCTAACTATTATCGCCCGCAATCCGTCCCACGGGCCTTATTCAAGGCTCATACAATTGTCGGCCTGGACCGGGGCCTGCATGCACCCCAGACCATCTATCGGGAACGCTGCGTCCGGACGCCTTTCATACATATTCATCTGCATAACCGTCCGGATTATGAAGAAATCCGGCGTTACGCCCGGCAGAAGCTGTCTCATATCGCCGGTGCCATCCCTGGGGAGAAACCCAAGCCAGGTCAGATCACGCCAACAAACCCCAAGGAAGGCTATCACCTCCGATATTACTTTCAGGCCAGTCAGGAAGAATTCCTCCGAAGCTACCTGCACACACCTGATATCTATGCGCCGGTCATCGCAGAGCATTTCAAGGCGCTGGGCGTAGATCCCGCCCCCCTTCTTGGAGACAAAACCGCGCCACAGCTCCCGGCGCACATTCCACAGAATTTTCTGGCACACCGGCGCCTTGGAGACGGATCACAGCACGAATACGTCCTGTTCGATCCACTGTTTTACGCTCATGAGAACGCGGATGTGGTGAAGGATGCGTTCTACGGCATCTGGCCCCTGATCCATTATATGGATGCCGGATGGCGCGAGGGCCGCCTTCCGAATGGCGCCGGACTGGCACCTTTTACCCTTCAGACAGCGACTAACGACCGATAAATCCGCCTTCTCTCCGGTGCAGGGCTTGCGGCCCATGCCGGATTGGGGCCATTTACGCGTGTCTTTTTCCCGGCAGAGGGCTGCCGGGAGCCATCGCAGAGGAGCGATCCCATGCCCGCCATCACACTCCCCGACGGAAGCGTCCGCACGTTCGACGGGACCGTGACGGGCACGACTATCGCCGCCTCCATCGGTCCGGGGCTCGCAAAAGCCGCTCTGGCCATGGAGGTGAACGGCAAGCTCGTCGATCTCGCAACCGAGATTGCAGACGATGCGGCCGTCAAGTTCGTCACGAAGAAGGACGACGCCTCTCTTGAGATGATCCGCCATGACGCCGCCCATGTTCTGGCCGAAGCCGTGCAGTCGCTCTGGCCGGAAACACAGGTCACGATTGGCCCGAGCATCAAGGACGGCTTTTATTACGACTTCTCCCGCGAGAAGCCGTTTACGCCTGATGACTTCGAAGCCATCGAAGCCAGGATGCGCGAGATTGTGGCGGCCAACGCGCCTTTCACCCGTGAGGTGTGGGATCGTGACGAAGCCATCCGCTTCTTCGAAGAGAAGGGTGAGAACTTCAAGGCCGAGCTGATCCGCGACCTGCCGGAAGACGAGCAGATTTCGATCTACCGTCAGGGTGAATGGCTCGATCTCTGTCGCGGCCCGCATCTGCGCGGCACGGCAGACGTCGGAACGGCGTTCAAGCTCATGCGCGTGGCGGGTGCCTACTGGCGCGGCGACCATCGCAACCCGATGCTGACCCGTATCTACGGCACGGCCTGGCGCGACAAAAAGGAGCTGGACGCTCATCTGATGCGCCTGGAGGAAGCCGAAAAACGCGATCATCGCCGCATTGGCCGTGAGATGGATCTTTTCCATATTCAGGAAGAAGCCGTGGGTCAGATCTTCTGGCACCATAAGGGCTGGCGTCTGTACACGGTCCTTCAGGACTACATGCGTCGCGCGCAGTCCCGGAACAATTACGAAGAAGTCCGCACACCGCAGCTTGTTGACCGCGCACTCTGGGAAGCCTCCGGTCACTGGGACAAGTACCGCGAGAACATGTTCATTGCTCAGGTTGAGGATGAAGACAAAACCCTCGCCCTGAAGCCGATGAACTGCCCGTGCCATGTGCAGATCTTCCGCCATGGCCTGCGGTCTTACCGTGAGCTGCCGCTACGTATGGCCGAGTTCGGCGCGTGCCATCGTTATGAACCTTCCGGCTCGCTGCATGGCATCATGCGTGTCCGTGGCTTCACGCAGGATGACGCCCACATCTTCTGCACAGACGACCAGATTGCGGATGAAACGGCAAAATTCGTGAAGATGCTGGCCGAGGTTTACACGGATCTGGGCTTCGAAAGCTTCCGCGTGAAGTTCTCGGACCGTCCGGAGACGCGTGCTGGTTCTGACGAAGTCTGGGATCGGGCAGAAGGCTCGCTCAAGAAGGCCTGCGAGATCGCTGGTGTTGAGTATGAGTACAACCCCGGCGAAGGCGCCTTCTACGGCCCGAAGCTGGAGTTCGTCCTGACCGATGCGATCGGTCGTGACTGGCAGTGCGGTACGCTTCAGGTGGACTATGTTCTGCCGGAGCGCCTGGACGCGTCCTATATTGGCGAAGACAGCCAGCGTCACCGCCCGGTCATGCTGCACCGCGCTATCCTCGGCAGCTTTGAGCGCTTCATCGGCATTCTGATCGAGCAATATGCCGGCAAGTTCCCGCTCTGGCTGGCACCGACGCAGGTTGTCGTGGCTTCCATCGTTTCCGATGCTGCCGATTACGCCACGGAGGTTGCCGCCAAGCTGAAAGCCGCAGGTCTTCAGGTTGAAACTGACGTGCGCAACGACAAGATCAACGCCAAGATCCGCGAACACAGCCTTGCCCGTGTTCCGGTTATTCTGGTCGTCGGACGTCGCGAAGCAGAAGAGCGCAAGGTCGCCATGCGCCGCCTTGGCGGGGCACAACAGGAAATCCTGGGACTCGACGAGGCCGTCAAAACCCTGTCGACCGAGGCAACCCCGCCAGATATTGCACGCTTTTCGCAGGATTGCGCGTAATCCTCTTGCACCCGGAAGGGTGCGGGACTATGTGCAAAAGGAACGGGATCGGCAAAGACCGCATCCCGCTCTTCCTCGTGAAGAGTGGGACGTGATGTCCGGGCTGATCTCCGCATGAGAATTACGACAGGAGCTGACCATAGCTAGACCGCCGATGCAGGCCGCGCCCACCCGTGAGGGGCCGCGCGTCAACGAGGAAATCCGTGTTCCGCAGGTTCGTCTGATTGACGAAGAAGGCGAAATGCAAGGTGTCATGACGACCCGGGATGCCCTGATGCGTGCTTTCTCGGTTGGCCTTGACCTGCTGGAAATCAGCCCGACCGCTGTTCCGCCTGTTGTGAAGATTCTGGACTACGGCAAGTTCAAGTACGAACAGCAGAAGAAGAAGAACGAAGCTCGCAAGAAACAGAAGGTCATTGAGATCAAGGAAGTGAAGGTTCGTCCGGGTACGGGTGAGCATGACTTCCAGACCAAGCTCAAGGCCATCAATTCGTTCCTCGACGACGGCGACAAGGTGAAGGTTTCCCTGCGCTTCAAGGGCCGAGAAATGGCTCACCAGGAACTTGGCGCCAAGATGATGGAGCGTATCCGTCTCGAGGTTGAAGAAAAGGCCAAGGTCGAGCAGATGCCCCGTATGGAAAACCGCCAGATGCTGATGGTCATAGCTCCGCGCTAAGACCCACATCCGTCTCGGAATCCAGAAAAAGCAGTCATCTTCGGGTGGCTGCTTTTTTTATGTCCCGCGATCAGCTCGCCGGCGACGCTGCCTGACAGGAACGGTACACATCCATCAGGCGTTCAAGGGCCACACACACAGTTTCCACCACACTCTCCCAGTCACCTGATCTGGATTGGCGGAAAATTCGCATTGTCGGGTACCACCCGGTCTGAGTGCCCCTTTCCCCCCAGCGCCAGCACGAATCCGCCCGTGACAGCATCCAGACAGGGAGGCCTAGCCCACCAGCAAGATGGGCAATAGACGTATCGACCGTAATCAACAGATCCACACCATACAAACGGGCACCGGTGTCCTGAAAATCAAGAATATCGTTTGTTCCCTCGACCAAAGGCAATCCTGTCACCTCGATCTGATGTCTGGGCATGCCCATCTGGAAACTGACGAAACGTATTCCATCGACCGAGAATAACGGTTCCAACGTCTTCAGCGAGATGCTTCGGCGGCGATCTGTCTGCGTGGCGCGCAGATCATGAGGGCGAGGATCGCCCCCCCAGACCAGTCCGACAATGAAGTCTGGCCGCGCCGGATTTCCCTGCGCCACACTGCGCAGTGCATTGCCCTGCCGTATGATCTCGTCATCCGGCACTGAAAGATAAGGTACCGGGCCGACAACATTGGACTCCAGACCCAGCCGGGCAGGAAGACTCATCATCGCGCAATGGTAATCGAAGCGCTCTTCAGCCGGCATGACAGAAAAGACCCGGTCGACCCCTTCAACCCTTTCCATGAGACGTACAAGCGGTACTGGCACCTGCACCACAACACAGGCCCCTCGGGCAGCAAGGAGAGATACGAGGCGGATGAAATGCAGAGTATCGCCATATCCCTGCTCATGATGAACAAGAATGGTTCGTCCCTGAAGATCCTCTCCTTCCCAGACAGGCGCCTCGATATCTGTCCTGACCATTCGGGAAGACTGCCAGCGCCATTCGTATTCCTGCCACCCTTCCAAAAACGAACCTGCTTTCAGCAGGGCTGTCGCACGTCCGAAGCGAATGACGGGATGGGATGACGATTGCAGAAGGGCCGCATCATAAAACCCTACGGCCTCTGCCGAACGATTGAGGCATTGCAGGACATGGCCCGCATTATTCAGCGCATGGATATCGTCCGGCCGAAGAGTGAGGGCAACACGCACCAGACCCAGAGCCTCCTCAAACCGCCCCAGTCTGGAAAGCACCATGCTCAGATCCGTGGCGTAATCAGGAACCTCCGGGGCCTGAGACACCGCCTCTTCCAAAGCCTCAAGCGCTTCCGGCAACGCTCCCTCATGAAGATGAACAATCCCCAGACGATGCCACACGCGGGGCGCTTCCGGCTTGGACTGAAGGGCTTTTCCGTAAAAAACTGCGGCCTTCGCCCAATACTGGAAACGCTCATACAGACCGCCCAGAAGAAAAGCGCTTTCAGGGCGATCTGGCAGGAGAACTTCCGCCTCCTGCAAGGCTTCCAGAGCCTCTCCTCTCAGCCCGGCGTTATCCAGGCTGACAGCGGCACGCAAAAACGCTGTAAATTGATTGGCAGCAGGCGGAAATGGATCGGTGGCAACGGGGGTCATGCTGGCTCCTACAGCCCCATTTTTAGGAATGCCGCCTTAAGAACTTCCTAAAAATCTCACGCTTCCCTGCTGTAATACGATGCCTTTTTTCCATCCCGGCGCAGTGAAACCGAAATTAAATCCTCTTTCAGCGCAGTCAGCGGATGTCTTGACGGGCAGGTTGCGTTAGAAGCGCATAATCTCTTCTGAATTAAAGGCCTCCCCGGGCTTTAACCCGCCTGGAATGGACCCATGACCCATCCGACGACAAACCCGGCTTCACGCCCTGCTGCTCCTTTCGCAGAACTTTTGCTGTCACGCGCGCCACGTTCTGCCCATCGGGATTGCATTTCCACCGCACATTACCGCTCTGAAGCAGACTGCATGAACGACCTGCTGCCAGTTGCCACTCTGACAACCGAACAGGATCAGCGGGCCAACCGGATTGCGCATCTCGTCGCCCAGACTGTTCGTGAAGCACCCACGAACGCGATCGAAAGTCTGATGAAGACTTTCCCTCTGTCCGCGCCGGAAGGTCAGGCCGTCCTGTGTCTGGCGGAAGCTCTTCTGCGTATTCCGGATTCCAGTACGCAGGACGCACTGATCCGGTCCCTTGTAGGGCACGCGGACTGGGCGCGCCATATCAGCAAGCGACAGTCTTCTCTTATAAATTCCATTGCTCTGAACCTTTCGCTCGCGTCGCGTCTCAACCAGAGCAAAGGCTTCAGCCTCCGGCGTCTGACGCTCCAGACTTCGGTGCCCATGATCCGTCGTGGACTGGAAAAATCCGTCCGCACTCTCGGGACCAGCTTCATTCTGGGATCCACACTTGGGATGGCACTCCGGGCGTCTGCGGCTGGCGAAAAGCTGGGCCTGACCTATGCCTATGATCTCCAGGTCAATACCGCTCTGACGGCCGAGCAGGCTTTGAACGCTCTGACAGCTTATGAAGATGCGCTGGAAGACATCAGCCAGCACGCTGGCATCACCGGCGATTTCCACGAGCGCCCGATCCTCTGCGTGCGTCTGCCTGCCCTGTCGGCCCGTTTCGGGCGGTTCCGCCGCGAACGCATCATGACAGAACTGCTTCCAACATTGCAGCGATTGGCCATCCGGGCACGCCATCTGGATGTCGGTCTTCTGTTTTCCACCGAAGACAGTACCCACCTTGAAACCGCTCTGGATCTGCTGGAAGCGCTCTGTATTCTTCCCGAACTGGGAAGCTGGAACGGCCTTGGGCTGACCGTTCAGACTTACGACCGTCGCGCCTCTGCGGTAGTGGCATTCCTGATTGATCTGGGGCGCCGCACCGGGCGCCGCATTCTTGTCAGGCTTGTCAAAGGAGCCTGCTGGGATTCGGAAATTCGGCAGGCACAGAAAAGTGGTCTGGCAGATTTTCCCGTTTTTACCCGTCGATGCCACACGGATGTCAGCTATATCGCCTGCGCCCGACAGCTTCTGGAAGCGCTGGACGCGAGTTACCCACAGTTTGCCACCCATAATCCTCGTACGATTGGCCATATTCTGGCCCTTGCCGACAAACCAGAACCGGGGGATTTCGAATTCGCCTGTCTTCAGGGTCTCGGATTGCCTCTGGCCCAGTTTCTTCGTGATAAACAGGGCTTGAATTTACCCTGTCGCATCCATGCCCCGGTTGGGGAATCCCAGGCTCTTATGCCGGGGCTGGTCCGTCAGTTGATGGAGAATGGTCCGGGCTCTCTGGGTCTGCGTCGCAATGCAGATCCCGCCGCCACAATCGAAGCACTCACAGCTGATCCGGTTGTGGCAACACGCCTGATTCCCCCCACAGAGCGCGCGAGCCGTTCCGTAAGGACCCCTTCAGATCTGTTCCTGCCGGGACGACGAAATGCGACGGGTGTTGATCTGTTCAGCGAAGAGACTTTACGAGCGCTTTATGCGGTCCTGGAGGGGGACGCGCCCTTCCTGCATGCGGCTCCCATAACGCCCGGTATTGATATCAGCACCAGTCGTTCCCGCATGATCTATAATCCTGCTGATCGACATGATCCTGTAGGGGATGTGGTCGAAACGGATGGGCAGACCCTTCTTGCTGCTCTACAATCCGCAGAACAGGCCCTTCCTGCGTGGTCAGCGAGCAAACCTGAAGACCGTATTACAGCACTGGTCAAAGCCGCAGAGCTGATTGAGACGCATCAGATCGAGCTAATGGCCCTCCTTGTGCGGGAAGCTGGCAAGACACTTCCAGCCGCACAGGATGAAGTCCGAGAGGCCGTCAGCATTCTGCGGCATGATGCAGAACGGCTTCAGGGCCGGGATCACCATCTTCATGCGGCGCCCTTGGGTCTGGTCGCCTGTATCAGTCCGTGGAGCAGCCCTCTGGCGGCTTTCGTTCAGCAGATCTCCGTTTCCCTTGCGGCGGGAAATGTTGTTCTCGCCAAGCCAGCGGAACAGACGCCATTTATTGCAAGCCGGGCCGTCCAGATTCTGCATGAGGCGGGTATTCCCCAAAACGCTCTGCATCTGCTGCCCGGCAACGGGTCCGTAGGGGAACGCCTTACGACGGATCACCGCATTAATGCTGTGATGTTCACCGGCTCAACGCCCATCGGGAAAGCCGTCTCCCGGCAGATTTTTGACCGTCAGGGTCGAACTGGCACCCCCGTTCCAATCGTGACACGCACAGGCGGCCAGAATGCGATGCTGGTGGACAGCTCTGCCCAGCCGGAACAGGTGGTGCAGGATATTCTGACCTCAGCCTTCGACAGTGCGGGCCAGCGCTGCTCCTCGCTGCGCATCCTGCTGCTTCAGGAAGAGTGTGCTGAGGAAATTCTTCACCTTCTGAAAGGCGCCCTTCAGGATCTGGCGATCGGCAATCCCGCGCGCCTGTCCACGGATATCGGCCCAATCATTTCTGCAGAAGCCCGGACTGAGGCACTGGATCATATTGAACTGATGCGCCGCGCCGGGCGGACCATCTGGTCTCCCGAACTCGGAGAGAACTGCCGTTACGGTCATTTCCTCCCCCCGACCCTTATTGAAATCGGGCGTGTGGCCGATATACCGCATGAAGTATTCGGCCCCATTCTCCATGTGCGCCGCTTCAGCCGCAACGAAGCGGATGGCGTTATCGATGCTGTGAACTCCATGGGATATGGCCTGACTTTTGGCGTTCATTCCCGCATCCCGGCTACCGTCGAACGTGCGACACGTCGCATTCAGGCAGGGAACATCTACGTCAACCGTGCTATCACGGGTGCGGTCATCGGCTCGCAGCCTTTTGGTGGCTCGGGCCTGTCAGGCTGTGGCCCGAAAGTGGGTGGACCGTTTGCCCTGCGTCGCATGAGTACACAGACCGGGCCCTGGTTCCCTCCGCAAGACGCCACACCCGGCCAGATCCCACGTCATGCGCACAGTCTTGTCACGTTTCTTGAGAGCCGGGATGCTGTCTCGGCACGACAGATCCGTCAGGATATTGCGCATGCCATGACCGGATTTTCCATGGCCCTTCCCGGGGCTTCCGGCGAAACCAACACGCTGACACTCACCCCCTGCGGGCCGGTTCTGTGTGCAGGCGAAAGCTGGCCTGCCATTCTGAGGGCCGTAGGCATGGCCTTGGGAACCGGGAACCCTGCGCTCGTTCTTGGCCCTGACCACGCTCTGGACTGGATGCATCGTCTCCCGCAGGGGCTGACTGACCGTATCCAGCGTGTTGACCCGGGAGCCTTGCCGGAATGTGCGGCCATGATCATGGAGCGTCACTCAACGCGTGCCTTACAGGCCGCCTCAACGCTGACAGCCCGTGAGGGGCGGATCATTCCCATTTATATGCTGGACTGCCTGCGCCCTGAATGGCTGCTGGAAGAGCGCGTTGTCACCGTCAATACGGCTGCTCTCTGTGGCGATCCGACCATGATGGCGCTCTCCTGACCTGACTCAGGGGTGTAGACTGGCGGTAACGTCCGAGGCGATTTTCCGTGTCTCGGACCGGCCGTCTTCTGCCCGGTCATCCGTATAGAACTCGCGCACCACCGCATCATCCAGATCCGTCATGGCGAACTCACCTGACTGCGGCTTTCTGTGCGTCACGAAGCTGCCAAGGATTGTCTCGGATGTATCGTAGTCCTTGAGCTGAGGGTTGGTAAGCGCGATCATCGAGACATACTCGAACAGGGATAGCCAGGAGACACCTTCCATTTTGGAGAGGTCCACGGTGATGGCCATGTACTTGATTTCTTCGCGCCGGATCGACCCCAGAAAAGACGTCATCGGGATTTCGCCGATATACAGCGCTGTTGCCCTCCCTCCACCAAAGCGTGGGGGCAAATTCCCATTCAGAAGATGCGTTCCAGTCTGCCCGTTGTACTCAATCCCGACATCAGAAAACCAGCGAACAGGATAATCCTGCCGGATCGCATGCCTGACGTCTGAGGGAGGGAGACGAAAATTGTCTGCAAAAGCTGCCGAAACGTCGATCCCCTGCATCAGATAGGGATCTCGCTCCAGAATATGATTGATCAGATCGTCTTCATGGGTCGTGGCCAGAATGAAGAGCTGCGGGATCGGGCAATGCGCTTTGACCGGAATCCCGTATCGCGCAAAGCGGTCTTCCAGATGAGCCTCGAACTGCTTTTCTACATCTTCAGGGAAGCCCACAAACTGCGGGCATACCATCTGGTTCCACCGGGCAATCTGGCGGTCTGCCCTTGGCTGGACGATTTCTTCAACCGCATGATTGGTCTGGTCGGACGTATATCCTTTCACGACCAGACGCTCCTGCGCCTGAGCACCAAAACTGATAGCGCAGAAAAGGGCCGCCGCAGAAAGCCAGACCCGCATGAAACATCCCCTTCTGGTGAATCATGTCAAAATATGTCTGTAAATTTCTATCAGCAAAACAGTTCTGAATGGAAACAGAATTTACCGCTCGATTTTCCGCACAATGCGCTGAAGGACAGGCCGCGCTTTCAGGAAATGGCCGTAAAGAAATTCCAACCCCTTAAGGACCGGCGGGAACCGTGCAATTTCGCCAAGGGGCCTCAGAACCAGGATCGCGCGCCACATCGCCGCAAAAGCCGCAGCACCATCATACATGCGGTCCCCTTCTCTCGCATGGAAACGTCCCAGAAGTTTACGCCGATCCAGCGGACAGTCTGCTGTCTCGCTGGTCGCATCAATGAACTGGATGTTTCCGCGCCGGTCCAGCCGGCGCATCAGGGCAATTTCCTTCTGGCACAAGGGGCAGCTTCCATCGTGCCAGACGGTCAGCCGTGTCACGTCAGGGGGCCAGCTCGGCCTGCACGTTGACTGTCACGCGCAGGGTCTGCTCCTGCGGTGTGCCCTGTGGAGGCGTAAAGGAATCTGCTGAAGCACGCGCAGCCATCAGCATCACAGGGCGTGGGCCTGGCTCCATGGATGAGACCCGGATCTGCTTCAAACGCGCCACATGCAACCCGAGAGTTTTCGCGCTCTCTTCGGCTTCCTTGCGAACTTTCTGAAGGGCCTGCATGCGGGCCTGACCCAGCAGCACTTCACGGGTTTCAGAATCCAGAGACCAGTCCAGACCATCCATCATCAGACCATGGCTTTGCAACTTGCCGGACAGATCCAGAAGCGGCACGGCGTCCTTGCCACTCAGGCTAAGATCCTGACGGGCCGTCCAGCGTGTCGGACCATGTTCCGGCGTCTGATCAGACAGTGAATAGCTACCCGCCTGCGCCTCAATACCCGTCTGACCAGAAGCCATCTTCATCGCATCGGCCATATGAGCGTTCAGGGTCTTCTGGGCCTCGGTCGCAGACGAACTGTCTGCGCGTCCAAAAAGATGGACAGTCAGAAGCGTGGGTGCCGCGTGGGCTTCTCCCGTGACGGTGAAATCCAGCTCTGTCCCATTCGACGCATCATCGGCACGAGCCTGACAGAAGGCGGCCAGAGACAAAACGGCCAGAGGGGTAGCTAGACGGAATAAACGCTTCATGAGTGCTCCTGACTGTGTTCAAGGAGAACCAACGCACGACGAAGCCTTGCGATCCCGGCCCGAAGATGACGGTGCCTGCAGAGCGTGTCTCCTTCCGTCCGCAGACGACGCGCATCATCCATTGCCCCAACGGGGATACCGTGTGGCGTGGCCAGAAGATGATCCACGCTCTGGGTCAACTGAGTACAGTATTCCGCACTGTCAGACGTCACGGAGATGGTTCCGTCCTCTTTCCCTGCAACGGGTTTGACAGGCGCCAGCTGAGCCGGGCCATGCGTCGCCGGAGCGGCCGCCAGGCTTCCCATGAGGCCAAGACCCAGAAGACAGACAGAAGTAGGAGACAGAAGGCGCATCTCGCCTTCTTTAGGCTTTCTCACCTAAGCCACGCGTGAGGGGGGCATGAAACTTCCGTCATGCTGGCAGTGTGCCTTTTTTCTGAATGACGGGGAGAAGCAGCGTTACGCGTAGCCCCGGATGACCATTGGCCAGTTCCATTGTTCCTCCATGGAGATGCACGACGGCCTGAACCAGAGACAACCCTAGCCCCGCTCCTGGTGTATTGCGGGCTGCCTCCGCCCGGAAAAAGCGTTCCGATGCGCGAGCCATGTCCTGCTCATCCATCCCGGGGCCCTGATCCGCCACGGTGATTGAAACCTTGTCGTTCTGTGTGGCTGCGGAAAGGGTAATGGCGGTGTTGATAGGAGCAAACTTGATCGCATTATCCAGCAGATTGGCAACAGCCTGCTGCAGGAGATGAGGGTCTCCATTCACAGGAGCAAGCTGACCAACCTTGAGATCAAGTTTCAGCCCGGCTTCTTCCATGGAGGCTTCATAAAGTTCGGTCAGGCCTTCCAGAAGCGGCTTCATATCCAGAACCGTAAACGCCGCGCGCCGCGCGCCCGCTTCAAGCTGGGCAATCCGGAGCAATGCCTCGAAAATGGATGTCACCCGATCCAGATCCAGCACAGCTCGGTCAATCGCTGCACGGAGTTCCTCTTCGGATGTTGAGGTCAGGCTCGCATCTTCCAGCCGTGCACGCGCACGGGCAATGGGCGTCCGCAAATCGTGGGCAATAGCATTCGAAACCTGCCTGACACCATCCATGAGGCGATTGATACGCTCCAGCATGGTATTAACCGTCTGCGCTACGAGATCGGTTTCATTGCCTGTCAGTGGAATGCGGCGGCTGAGATCGCCTTGGGCCACAGCAGATGTCGTACGGGCAATGGAATGCACGACCTGCCGGAAAATCCGCCGGATTGCCAGTGTCCCGCCAGCTGCCAGCAGCGACACCATAACCCACGCCCAGATGAGCGTATCGGTCAGAACATGCCGGACAACCTGACGCCCCCGGACATCCCGGCCAACGATCAGGCGGAACCCTTCCGACAACGGGTAAGCATGCATCTTGGCTTGCGTTCGAAAGCCATCCCGGCGAATGGCAAGTTCATAGAACTCATCCATCTGCGTGATGACAACAGGCCAGCCCGGTAGGTTGCCCGCATATTTCCGACCGTCCGGCCCAACGAGAAGGTAAAGTTCGTCGTCCTCGACGTTCTGATCCAGCCGATCCTGAATGGCGAGGGCCAGAGCAGCGGGGCCGCCATGAACCCACCGTTGGGCCAGATCATGGGCGTCCACCTGAACGGCGGCTTCGACCTGGCGATCGAGCTGGCCCGTGGTGTTCCACCAAATAAAGGACAGAAACACGCCCGCTGAAATGATGAACACCAGCCCGTAAGCGAGCGCAAAGTTCAATCCGGCAGACCGGATCGGCCAGCGCAGACGCTTTCCCAGCCGCCTGATCCCACGCCAGATCTTCACGGATCAGTCCGCGCGCAGGATGTAGCCGGCGTTCCGGATGGTGTGGATGAGTGGGGTGGCAAACGGCTTGTCCACCTTCTGGCGAAGGCGGGAAACATGCACGTCGATCACGTTGGTCTGTGGATCAAAGTGATAATCCCACACGCGCTCCAGCAGCATGGTGCGGGTCACAACCTGCCCGGCGTGGCGGATCAAAAATTCCAGCAGACGAAATTCACGGGGCTGAAGATCGATCTTTTCATTGCCCCGCTTCACCGTCCGGGACAGCAGGTCCATTTCCAGATCCCCGACCGTCAGACGCGTCTGGGGAGCAGATTCCGGGCGCCCACGGCGGCCAAGAGCTTCCACACGGGCCAGCAGTTCAGAGAACGCAAACGGCTTCGTCATGTAATCGTCGCCACCAGCCTTCAGACCGGCAACCCGTTCATCAACGTCCGCCAGTGCGGAAAGCAGCAGGACGGGCGTGGCGTTCTTCTGGCCGCGCAGCGTTTCCAGAATACGCAGACCATCAATGCCGCCCGGCAACATGCGATCCAGGATCACGACGTCATAATTCTCACTGACCGCCAGAAACAGACCGTCCTTGCCATTATCCGCTTCATCAACGACATGCCCCGCCTCGCGCAACCCCTTGAGAACAAAGGCGCGGACTGTGGAATCGTCCTCGACAAGCAGGATACGCATGGGTGTTACTCTCTTCTTTCGGGACGGCTGGACGCAGTGTCAGGGCTGCAGAATACCGGCTTGTTTCCGTGGGTCAAAGTGAAGCGTTGTTCAGTTATCCGCATTCTTGGGACGCGGCCCAATATGAACAGGGAGTGTCACGTCCTGATCGCCACGGCGGACGCCGAAATTCAGCACCATTCCTGGCTTGGCCGCTGCAATGCTACGAAGCAGCATACGAGCACTGATCACCGGCGTTCCATCCACCTGACGGACAATATCACCACGCCGCAGACCGCTTTTCTGAGCCGGCCCACCATTATCGACGCCTGCAATACCGACATTCGTATCACTGTCATCCAGCGTGATCCCGAGCCAGCCGTGTTCGGCATGACCAGTGGCTTCGATTTCCGCGACAATGGGTGCCACGATTTCGGACGGGATACCAAAGCCAATCCCGACCGAGCCGCCTGCCGGTGTTACAATCGCCGCATTCACAGCCACGACCTGTCCGCGCATGTTGAAGGCAGGGCCACCGGAATTACCCGGATTGATTGGCGCATCGAGCTGAATGAAATCATCCAGCGAGCCTATCCCAAGATCACGGCCGACGGCTGAAACGATACCCGCCGTAACGGAAGACCCGAAGCCAAACGGATTCCCCGCCACGAGAATCCAGTCTCCGATATCGGTCTGCCGGCTGTCGCCCCATGTGACGTGCGGAAGTGGCTCGGGACTGTCCACCTTGATGACGGCAATATCCGTCAGTGGATCAGCTCCCAGCAGACGGGCTGGCATTTCGTGGCCGTTGGAGAGGGACACGACCACCTTGTCAGCACCGCCGACAACGTGACGGTTCGTGACGATGATGCCTGTCGCATCCACAATGAAGCCAGAGCCCGCGCCGACCATCTCATCCTGCTGACGCTTCATGCGATCATGATAGCGCTTTTCCAGCGGTGTTCCCTTGATTTGCGGGGGAACATGGTCATGGCCGTCGGGACTGTTCTGGGTAATGGCGATATTGACGACAGCCGGAATGACCTGTCGGACGAGCGGCGCAAAACTCAGGGGACCATATTTGACCAGAAGCGGCGGAAGAGCAGGCGCTGCGGCGGGGACCGGAGGCTGCGTCGGGATTCCGTGTGAGTCCGTGCTTTCCCCGGCCAGAGTACCATCAGAAACAACGGGCGGCAGAGATTTGGCCACGGGCTGCTGAACCGTTGAAGGAGAGGCCTGCCGTGAGGGTGAAGAAATGCGTGAACTGCTGTCATGCGCGCGCCATGCGAGCATGAGCCCCACTGTTACGACAGTCGCTGTCCCTGCCCCGATTACTGCGGCCTGAAGAGAGCGATTCATAGGAAACAGGTCACGAACATCGTCATATTTCAGCTGCTAACACAAAATAGCCGAAGCTCCTAAAAGAAGCGCTACACGGGCGTTTTTTGACCTTTGGGACGGCCCCCGTACCTTTCTTTTATGCCATTTATGGAAATCATATCATTCCATGATTTCTATTTTTCGTTCATTTGGCATCACTTATCTTTCCGGCAGTTCTTCTCCTCTGAAAGATGCTCCCATGTTTGCTTCCCTTCTTCCCCGCGATGCTCTCCTTCTTTCCGGACGCCTGCTGATGGCTGTGCTTTTCCTTGTCATGGGCTGGGGGAAACTGGCTGATTTTCAGTCTGCCGTTTCCTACATGGTGCAGACAGGCGCACCCCTTCCCACTCTGTCTGCCGTACTCGCCATTGTCGTAGAATTAGGCGCGGGACTTGCGCTGATCGCGGGTGTTTTGGTGGAACCGGTTGCGATTATTCTCGCTGTTTATACAGTTATTACAGGGCTGATCGGCCACCATTTCTGGACCATGTCCGGAATGCTCCGCTACGACATGATGATCCATTTTTATAAAAACATCAGCATTGCCGGTGGTCTTCTGATCCTTGCCCCTGCCGGAGCTGGACGCTTCGCCCTTCGACTGCGCTGAACGCTTGCAGCAGACAGGTCATTCCTGGATAGTAACGGCTAATCCAATCCGCAAGGATCCGCCATGCGCCTCTCCCGCCGCTCCCTGCTTGCTCACTCTGTTGGACTGGCGTCTCTTGCGGCCTTGCCGATACAGGTTCAGGCACAGGCGCCCGGCCGCAAGATCATTCTGGATACCGATCCGGGGGTCGACGATGCCATGGCACTTCTACTGCTCCATGCCACGCCTGGTATTTCAATCGTGGGGATCACTACAGCGGCAGGCAATGGCCTAATCGAAACCACGACACACAATGCCCTGTATCTGGCAGACAGGTTCGGCATAACCGCTCCTGTCGCAAAAGGTCAGGGGACGTCCCTGGATGGCGTAACGTCCTCACCACCCGTCACCATTCATGGGCGGAACGCACTGGGTGACATCCCTCTTCCCGCAATACGGAAAAAGCTCGATCCCCGTCCCGCCCACGACCTGATGATCGATGTTGTACGGGCCAACCCTCACGAGATCACGCTGGTTGCGACAGGGCATATGACCAATCTGGCGCTCGCCCTGCGGAAAGCGCCGGAGATTGCCGGACTGGTTCGGGAAGTCGTGCTTATGGGCGGCGCGTTCGGGTATCATGGAGCGCGAGGGAACGTCACACCGGCCGCAGAGGCCAATTTCCATGGCGACCCCCGCGCCGCAGACGAAATCTGTGTCGCAGGTTGGCCCCTCACGATCGTCGGGCTGGATGTCACGACGCAAACCATCATGACGGATGCATATTTCACAGATCTGCGCCAGCATGGCGGGAAATCGGGGCAGTTCCTGTGGGACATCACCCGCGTTTACATGACTTTCCATCATGGGCTCGGTCTGAACGGCATTTACGTCAATGACGCCTCAGCTGCCGCCTATGTCATCGCCCCGGAACTGTTCGAAACACAGAAAGGATCGGTACGGGTTGCCACGGAAAGCGTAGCTTTGGGAGAATCTATCCTGAAAGCTGATGGACGCGTCTATTCGACGGGCGACTGGGATCATCGCCCTTCCGTTCAGGTCTGTACGGACGTGAACGCCGAAGCGGTTAGGACCCTCTTCCGTAACGCCGTCCTGCGAATAGGCTAACGCTTTGGCCTGGGCTTCGGTGGCTCAGCAGTCGCCGGATCTTCCGGCCAGTCATGTCGAGGATAACGGCCGCGCATGTCTTTGCGCATATCGGACCAGCTTCCTTTCCAGAAGCCTGCCAGATCGGCCGTGATCGCCTGCGGGCGACCAGCTGGCGACAGAAGCGCACATTGAAGCGCGACCTGACCATCAGCCAGCACAGGCGTTGTGGCTGTTCCGTAAAAAGCCTGCGCACGAGCGGAGACTGTTGGAATCGCGCCGGTGTAATCAATATCGTGGGTGCTGGCTTTCAGCGTCAAACGGGGCGGTAATTTTCGATCCAACGCTGACAGATCAGCGTAGTCCAGTTGCGCACGCAGAATGGACAGAAGATCCAACGCCTTGACCTGCGTCAGGCGGTCACACCCCGCCAGATAGGGTTCGAGCCATTCCAGACTTTGAGCCAGAGCCTCCACGGACAGATCCGGCAAATGTGGTGCATAGGTTGCCCGGGCATAGGCGACGCGCGCCTGAAACTGCTGGATCGCGTCGGACCATTCGAGGGCTCTGGGCAGATCAGACTGGATCTGCTGGAGCAGGAGAATCTGCGCTTCCTCGGGCGTCACCTCTGTATTGCGGTCTCGCAGGATCAACGCGCCCAGACGAAGTCTGCGTCTGGCAATGATGCGTCCGGAGGCACCATCCAGACTGGTCTCCACCTGTTCAGTCGTCCGATCCAGCAGCGTCTGGGGGAGGTTTTCTGCATCCAGAGGCGCGGCCAGCGTGATTTCCGTGGACGTCCGGGTGTGGAAGGCAGCGGCAGCCAGCAGCTTTTCCCGCGCCAGACCATCATTGGCCGAGATCCGCGCGCTTCCTCCGCCTGCAAGACGAAAGCGCCCCAGTTCGCCAGCGGCCTGCGCCACACGGTCTGGAAAACCGGCCGCCAGTAGGGGGCCGGCGTGCGAAGGCATCGGGCTGAGGGGCAGTTCTTTCCCGCCCATCCGGCGCAGGAAGCGCTTGGCGGACTGGCGCATGTGAAACAGGCTGGCGCGATCGGCACGGGGGTCATCGCGTTCGAAAAGAGCCAGACGCGTGCGGATGTCCGCTCCAGCCGAGGCACCTGCGGGTGTGTTCGGTCTTGGGCGAAGCGGATCGCGCTCTTCCAGAAGCGCGGCAAGGCAGGCGCCGGTAACACGTTCCGGAATCGTCTTTGCCGCACAGAGCATGGCGGCAAGGCGCGGATGGGTTCCCAATCCGGCCATCCGTTTTCCAAGGGGTGTGATGTGCCCTGCGACGTCGATGCCCCCGAGCTCACGGAGCAGTTCGCGGCCACCCTTCAGAACCCCGGCAGGCGGTGCATCCAAAAGAGACAGAGCATCAGGGGACGTTCCCATAACGTCCTGCCAGGCAGCGGTCACAAGGGCAAAATCCGTGAGGTCCGCGACAAGGATTTCAGGCGCATCCTGTGGACGGAGCGCACGCTGCGTGACTTCAGACCAGAGCCGGATCGCGATACCGGGCGACTGTCGGCCTGCACGTCCCGCCCGTTGGGTTGCCGTCGCACGGGAGATCTTCAGGGTTTCCAGACGGGATAGGCCAGTGTTCGGGTCCAGACGGGGCGCACGTCGAAGGCCCCCATCCACGACAATCCTGACGCCCGAAACCGTCACGGATGTTTCCGCAATTGACGTTGCCAGCACGACGCGACGGACGCTGGATGGCGCAATGGCACGGTCCTGATCTTCCGTTGTCTGCTCGCCGTGAAGTGGGAAAACAGGCACAGAGTCCCCAAGCAGCGCCAGCGTCCGGCGAATCTCACCAACACCCGGCAGGAAGGCGAGAATATCGCCTTCTTCTTCCGACCAGGCCTGTCGGATCGCTCGGGCACAGGCCTCCGGCAGATCTCTGGGGTGCGAAATGTCGCGGGTATGCCGAACATCAATCGGATACTGCCGCCCTTCGCTCTCTATAAGTGGGGCATTCATCAGTGTTGTAAAAGCGCGACCATCCGGCGTTGCGGACATCGCCAGAATACGAAGATCAGGCCGCAGTTCGCGCTGAAGATCAAGGCAGAAAGCCAGCGCTGCATCCAGATCCAGAGACCGTTCATGAACTTCATCGAACAGAACGGCCCCGACACTATCCAATGTCGGGTCCGCCAGAAGGCGGCGAACCAGTAACCCTTCCGTCACGACTTCGATACGTGTTCTGCTGGAAACAGCAGAATCCGTGCGGGTTCGAAAGCCGACGGTTTCGCCGGGACGTTCGCCGAGTGTGCTGGCCATCCGGGACGCGGCACCACGCACGGCAACACGACGCGGTTCGACAAGAATGATTTTCTGCCCGGCAAGCCATGGCGCATCGAGCAGCGCCAAAGGAGTCAGGGTCGTTTTACCGGCACCCGGCGGGGCAACAAGAACAGCATTGGGCTGCTGTTCAAGAACGCTCAGCAGATTTGGAAGAATGGCCGTGACCGGGAGGTCCGGAGAAAAAAACGCGCTCAGGACTGAACTCCCGTGAAAGACAGATGGATAGCCAGAGAACCGGTTATTTCAATGCAAAGCCCATCCGGTTCAGAACGTCTTTCATGACGTGTCGCCCGCTCAGACCGCGATAGCTGTCCACGCGGGCCGCAACAGTCTCGGACCATGCACGGGACGGGAGGCCCTGTTCCTGCTGGTAGGCATCGGCAACGTGATCGTAAGCGGCAATGCCTTCCGGCTCCTGCGTCACGTCATACCGTTCCCGATGGACAACCACATCCTGACCAAGACGGGGTTTGTACCCGTTCTGGTAGGCAGGATCTGGACGACCGACACACATGCCCACAACCGCGACCGTTTTCGGAGGAAGGTTCAACAGTTTGGCGACGTCTTCCGGATGGTTCCGCAGACCGCCGATATAGACAGTGCCGAGCCCCATGGACTCAAAAGCCGTCACGGCATTCTGGGCAGCGATACCGACATCCAGCGTGCTCATGAGGAATATCTCCTCATAGTCCAGCGCTTCACTACCCTTTCCAGCACGCTCTGCAATCCGCTCCAGACGGGCCAGATCGACGATCCAGGCCAGAAACAGAGGCGCGACTTCAATGTGCTTCTGATTGCCACTGAGTTCGGCCAGCTTCGCGCGCGTCTCGGGATTTTCAACCGCGACGACGGACCAGACCTGAAGGTTGCTGGACGTCGCCGCCGAGGAGGCTGCCGCGATTCCGGCTTCCAGTGTGCCGGAAGGCAGCGCATCCGGAAGATAGGCCCGGACGGAATGGTGTTTCAGAAGGGTTTCAAGAACCGGATTGTCCGGCAGGTCTTTCGGGGCATCAGTGCGATAACGGGTCTGCCACAGGGAAGAAATGCCGGACATGGGGGTTCCTCAGTCTTCGTAGGTAATGAGTGCGTTCAGCGGAACATCCAGTTTGTCACGTCCCTTGAGACCTGCAAGCTCGATCAGCACGCTGGCGCCCACAACTTCTGCACCAACCTTACGCAACAGGTCGATGGACGCCGCCAGCGTGCCGCCTGTAGCCAGAAGGTCATCGAGAACGACAACGCGCTGGCCCGGCTTGATGGCGTCTGCCTGAATGTGCAGTTCATCTTCGCCGTATTCGAGGCCATATTTCAGGGAAATCGTCTTGCCCGGCAGCTTGCCCGGCTTGCGAAGCATCGTGAAGCCACAGCCGAGGCGCTGCGCCAGCGGAGCGGCCGTCAGGAAGCCACGGCTTTCGATTCCGGCCAGAAGATCAGGCTGCCATGCGGAAATGATACGGGCCAGCCGGCCTGTTGCGACCTGCCAGGCTTCAGCAGAACGGATCAGCGTGGAGATGTCGTAGAACAGGATCCCCGGCTTCGGGAAATCCGGAACCTCACTGATATAGTCCTTGAGGTTAAGCGGCTGGGGTTCCTTGAACGACATGACGGCACTGCTTTCTTCTGGGCATGACAAACAGCGCGCCATGTAGGGGACTCTTCCCCTTCAACTCAAGCCCGGATTGCGTTCCGGGCCTGATCAATGGCTTCCAGAAGGGCATTTCTGCGAAACGGCTTTGGCAGAACAGCCACGCTTTCGCCCATCAACTGGCCTTCCTCAAAGTCACCGGACATGAGCACGACAGCCAGCAAGGCATTCTGTTCCCGCAGTTTCCGGGCGAGCAGCAGACCATTCAGAACGCCGGGTAAATTATAGTCCGTCACCAGAAGGTCGGCCGTCCCGTCCCACGCCAAGGCAGCTTCCGCGTCCTCAACCTGATGAACGTCCCAGCCTTCACGCTGCAGAACCGTTTTCACCACGAGGGCCACGGCCACATCATCTTCAACCAGTAGAACCTGCATCGCTCTCAACTCCCATCAGAGCGCTGAAGGGGGAAGCTTTGGCCTCAGCAGGGCAAAGAATGTTGCCGCACAGAAGGCAAAGACCAGAAAGCCTGCGAACGGAACAGCCGTCCCCGCAGGCATCAGCCCGAACAGCGCACTGGCCACCGCTCCGAACAGGTATTGCATTGTTCCTGCCAGCGCAGAGGCCGAACCTGCACGTTCGGACTGTTCGGACAGAATGCCAACCATGGAATTGGGTCCAATGATGCCTGTTGGCGCCATTGTGATGACCAGCGCAATGATGAGTGGCCACAGGAAGAACGGCCGGAGTTGTCCCCCAGACGTCAGATCCACCGCGGAAATCACGGCGAGAGCCAGGAACAGTACACTTCCCGTCACACTGATACCGAGCGCACTGAAAAGCATGTGGGTTGTACTGACCTTGCCCACCACAAGCCCGTTGATAGCGGATGCACCGATCATGCAAATCGCAAACAGACCGAACAGCATGCCGTAATGGAACGGCGACATGCCGAAGCGCTCTTCAAACAGCGTAGGTGCGGCCGTCAGATACGTGAAGGTCACGAAACCAAGGAAACTCCAAACAAGGCCATTCGTGATGAAGCTGCGGGTACGCAGAATGTAAATATACCGCTCGATGATGGAGAGCGGCCGCATGTCTCGCCGGTCCTGCGCGGGCAGGGTTTCTGGAAAGACGGTCAGAAGCATGACGGTACAGATTGCCCCATAAATGGCCGTCGCCCAGAAGATGGCGCGCCAGTCCACAAATTTCAGGGCGAAACCACCCAGCATCGGTGCCAGAATCGGTACCACACCCTGAACGACAATCAGGCGGGACATCAGCTTCGAGGCCGCATCGCCCTCCGTCAGATCGCGCAGACAGGCGTTGGGCACGACCAGCCCGGCGGATGCCATAAGCGCAGAAAAGACCCGCCAGATGCACATGACGGTCATGTTCGGGGCCAAAGCACAGCCGACCTCACCGATCGTATAGCCGATCATGCCAATCAGAAGCGGCAGTCGACGGCCAAACCGGTCAGAAATCGGGCCAATGCTGATCTGACCAATTGCCAGACCAATGACCCACGCAGCCATCGTGATACTGCCAGAGCCGGGAGCAGAATGAAGCTGGCGTTCCATTTCGGGGAGGGCTGGCAGGTAAATATCCGTGGAAACCGGGCCTACAGCCGTAAAAATACCCAGCATGAGCGGCAACCATCCTGGGATGGAGTCTCCACGCCGGAACGCCATACTCTGTTCTGTCATTCGTTTCTGCCTGTGAAAAGCGATGTTCAGAAAATGTAGAGAGAACCTGTTTCTCGCGAACGGATAGAACTGGCCAATCGTTCAGAATTCTGCGCTTTCTGAACGCTTATTCATCTGCATGTCGCAGGAGCATCGCCCCAAGAGCGCCAGAGACCACAAACAGTCCCCCGGCAAGACCAAGCTGGACCACATGACCAATCCGGGTTCCCGCCCCCACAAGAACAAACACGAGGTTCTGGGGCAGGCCGCCGAGAAGAGTGGCCAACGCAAAGGCCGGTACTGAAAGTTCAAAAAGTCCCGCAGCCATGGACACCAGCAACGCAGACCCGACAGGCATGAGCCGAAGGGTCAGAACTGCGCGGAACGGCTTGCGATGTAGCGTTCTTGCCAGCGCTGCATAATTCTTTTGCAGTCGATCATGCAACCTCTGGCGGAATTTTATGGGTGAAAGTGCCCGTGCCCAGCCATATGCCGCGATTGCCCCCATCATATACGCCAGGGAACACAACCCCAGACCGCCCCAGACTCCAAAGGCCAGACCCGCCGCAATACAAAGCGCCTGCCTGGGCAGGCCACACGCGCAATACGGCACCGCCAGCAACAGAAACCAGAGCGGAGCATACGGCGTCTCGTGCCAGTGGGGTGCATTCTCCAGCAAACGATGGATCACAGGCAGGCGCTGCAACAGGGCTACGAACACCAGCATGGCCCCAATGGTCAGGGCAGCGCGCCACGGCACGAGCTGACGGAACGTGCGTCGCAATCCGGGATCAGGAGGGGTGGAGATCGGGCTACCCATCTCCGCCGGATACCAGCGGAAACGGCCCGCGGCTATGGCGCCGCCAGAATTTGAAAAAGAATCTCTTGAAGATATATCTTAAGATATCATATCGTACGACATATCGAATGAAAGAAAACAGAATGTTCAAACATGATACTCACCGTGCAGAGCGCGGTTTCTCCAAGTTCTCCCGGGGTTTCGGCTTCGGTAGACACACGCATCACGGAGGCAGAAAAATCCGTGGCGAAACAACAGCCAGTGACGAAGAAAAAATGCGCGGTCGCCCGGAGTCCAGTGAAGAACGCTCCCGCCAGGGACATGAAGACCGACGCTTCGGCGGACGGGGTGGACGAGGCTTTTTCGGCGGCCGTGGCTCACGGGGTGGCGGTGGCCGCTTTGGCGGAGGATTCGGCGATGAAGCCTTTGGCCGTGGTCGCAAGCTGACAGCGGAAGAGCTTCAGGTTGTGATTGAGGCCCTGCTGCACGACCAGCCTGCCCATGGTTACGAGCTGATCCGGCGCCTTGAAGAGCATTCAGGCGGTTTTTACAAGCCAAGCCCCGGCGTCATTTACCCATCCCTCACCTATCTTGAAGAAGCTGGTCTGACGGCCGTTACACAGGACGGTAATCGCAAGCTCTACAGCCTGACGGATGAGGGTCGTGCGCATTACGAAGCCAATCGGGAACAGGCGACTCGTATTCTCGAGGTTCTGGCCCGGATCGGCGCCCGGATGTCGGAAGTCCGGGATGCATTCAGCGGTGTGAATGACCTCGATCCGAGTCTGGGACAGGACTTTCATGAAGCGCGTCTGGCTCTGAAAATGGCCCTGAAGTCCCGTCGTGGGGCGAGTGGAGACGAACTTCGTCGCATCGTGACGATCCTGCACCGGGCTGCTGACGAAATCAGCGGTAAAGCCGACGCCGAAAAGCCTTCAGAAAACTGAGGCCCCTTCGTCTGCCTGATCAGATGCCTTAAGGGGTGGTCATGATTGTTCAGGACTACCCCTACTTCTGCAACATGCCAGACGACATGCAGTACTACCGGCCGGATGTCTTTCCGCCCGGTTTTATTGAAAAATCCATGGTTTTTGTGCTGCCGGACAGGCTGAAGAAATTCCGGCGCAATCTCTGGCACGTCCGCCGCAACCCCGGCGAGGATGCGGTTTACATGCCGCTCTTCCGGGTGGACTGCATCCTGAAAGCGGACCCACCCCCCGCAGGGCTACAGGGGCCGCTGGACGTGTATCCATTCTATACCCGCACCACGAAAACCCGCAGCCGTGAACTGGACTATTATGTCCTGTTCATTTTCCGCGAAAAACTCTCGTTCATGCGCTGTCAGGAGCTGATCGAAAAAGGTTGAACGCGTCTAGTCTTGAAGGATGAACGCAGGCGGCTCATTGAGGAGGCGTGCCCACAGGCGCCTCACTCATTTGAAGCGGATCCAGATCCATGCCGAAATCCCTGTACGCTACGATGAAAGCCCTCCCCGGCTACCGCGAAAAAGTCCGTGACCTTCTCGTCGGCCTGGCCGCAGATGTCCGGGCAGAACCGGGATGTGAGCGGTTTGTCGTTCACACACTGGCAGACAACCCGGACGTCTTTCACGTCGAGGAAACCTACCGCGACGAAGACGCCTTCAAGGCTCATATGGGGACCGAGCATGGCCGCGTCTTCAATCAGGCCATCAAGACGCTGGTTGAAGGCGGCGGCTCGACGGTCGTGTTCCTTGATCCCGTGATCTGAAGCCGGTTTTCAGACCGGGTTTTCAAATCAGGCCCTTCGCGCGAATCAGCGCGAAGGCCGCCAGGGACACCATGCATTTGAGCTCGCCCCGAGCGATCAGAGCTTCGAACTCCGCCAGCGTCATATCCTGTGTGGTGATGTCCTGCTCGGTTTCTTCCAGCTCTGTCTCGCCCCGAGTGAGATTGGACGCCAGAAAGACATGGCCTTTCTGGTTGGAATAGCCTGCACCCTGATACATCGTTCCCGCGTGGATCATCTCGCCAGCACGCAGGCCGGTTTCTTCCCTGAGTTCACCCAGAGCCAGCTCCACGGGATCGACGTTCTCTTTCGTCTCCCACATGCCCATCGGCAGTTCGAGCAAACGTTCCCCGACAGGATAGCGAAACTGCTGGATCAGCGTGATGCGGCCATCGGCGTGCATGGGCAGGATCACGACGAACTCTCCCCGCTCAACAATGCCGTACAGGCCCTTTTTGCCGTTGGGATGAATGATGATGTCTTCACGCACAGCCGTCCATGGATTGCTGTAGGCAAGACGGGTCGAAACGGTCTGGAAGCCGGCGGCGCGGCGGGCGTCTTCGATGCTCATGGGCTGATCCGATCTTGTTTCGTTCCTGTTGATCGGCGACACTATGGGGATGGAGTCCCGCCGGATCGTGCATATCGACATGGACGCTTTTTACGCGTCTGTCGAACAGCGAGATAACCCGTCCCTGCGAGGTCGCCCCCTTGCGGTCGGGCGAGGCGAAGCGCGTGGCGTTGTTGCGGCCGCCAGTTATGAGGCGCGCCCTTTCGGCGTGCGCTCGGCCATGCCGTCCCTGACGGCGAAGCGGCTCTGTCCGGATCTGGTTTTCGTACCGGCACGCTTTGACGTTTACCGTACCGTTTCCGCCCAGATCCATGAAATCTTTGCCCGCTACACGCCACTCATTCAGCCGCTGTCGCTTGATGAAGCCTATCTTGATCTGACGGATTATCTGGGCGCGTATGGATCAGCGACTTTGGTTGCCGAAAGTATCCGTACAGACATCCGCAAGGAAACCGGGCTAACCGCCTCAGCAGGCGTGTCTTACAACCGGTTTTTAGCCAAACTGGCCTCCGATTACCGCAAACCTGACGGACTGTTCGTGATTACACCGCGGATGGGGCCAGACTTCGTGGCTGGTCTGGCAGTAGACCAATTTCATGGCATCGGTCCCGCAACTGCCCGAAAAATGCGGGCCCTGGGCATCGAAACGGGAGCTGATCTAAGGAAGCTGGACCTCCCGACCCTGACGCGATATTTCGGAAAATCGGCCCTGTTCTATCATGGAATCTCACGCGGCATTGATGAGCGGCCTGTTGTGGTCAATCGTGAACGCAAGTCTCTGGGTACGGAACAGACCTATCTGAGCGACCTGAAGGACGAGAACGCAGCCCGTACGGCCCTCGGACTGATTGCTACCAAGCTCTGGCTGCAGGCCCAGCGGAAACAGATCACGGGCCGAACAGTCACACTCAAGGTCAAATACGCAGATTTCCGGCAGATTACCCGTGCTCGCACCCTGCCTGCGTCCGTAAATTCCGAAGCTGTTCTGGCTGACGTAGGACAGTCACTGTTCACACCCCTCTTCCCACTTACCCCGGGCGTGCGCCTGCTGGGGCTGACGATGTCCAGCCTTGCAGGAACGGACGACGCCCTTCCTGACTCCACTCCCCAAATGCAGCTTCTGTTTGAACAGCCTCAGAATGAGGTCATCAAAAATCCTGAGGTTTTTCGCTCACTTTCCCTGTTTTGAGCGTTGTTAGAACGCAAAAGGGGCCTGTCCGCGCTCCTTGGCTGTTCTTACAGGAGTTGAAAATTCATGGTTCCGTTCCGTCTGCCTGCTCTTCTCTCCGCTGGCGCGCTGGCGACGATCGCCGCCCTGTCTCTTGGAGGGTGTGCCTCTGAAACATCCGCAGCCCAGAACCCGGAAACGCAGGCCGCCGCTACGGCTGCTGCAACAGCAGCTGCACAGAGCACCGCTTCTCAGCTAACAGGTGGTCTCACGGGGGCTCTGGGTCTTCCGAACCTGTCTTCAACGTCCACCGGCAATCTGGCCGGCGTGCTGAACTACTGCGTGACGAACAATCTCACGTCAGGCGGGGCAGCCTCAGGCCTCCTGTCCACGGCGAGTCAGCAGCCGGGCCTGACCGGAAGTTCGGATTACAGTGCAGGTCAGCAGGGCATTCTTCAGGCTATCAGCAACCAGACCAGCACATCGCAGCAGTATTCCCTGTCCTCTCTGGCTGAGCCCCTCCGCCGGAAAGTCTGCTCTACGGTCTCCAGCCGCCTGCAAGGCATGCTTTAAGACGCACATCCTGCGGGTAGAGACGCCTGCAGAATCACATCATGTTGTTTTTTGGACCTAAGGGGTCCATTGACCGTGACGAATGGTCCAGACTGTTTTATGTCGGACGTAATGTAACCATTTGGTTACTTAACAGAACAGGAGATTGAAGACATGAGTGCGGAAGAAACGCCGGTGAGTTCACCGACGAAGCGAGTTCTTACCGTCGTCCTCTTCAATCTTCTGGTCTACATTGTCATCGGTCTTCCCAATGCCGTCCTGACGATCTTCGTGCATCATACTCTCGGCTACAGCACGGCAATCGCAGGCATGGCATTTTCCCTGCAGTATCTGGCAACGTTTGCCGCCCGCCCCTCTGCGGGACGACTGGTAGATAGTATCGGCCCCAAGCCCGTTGTTCTTGGTGGTCTGGTAACCTGTTTCATTTCAGGTGTTCTCATGTTCGGCGCGGGATGGGCAGGCGAAACTCCCGCTCTTTCGCTGGGAATTCTGCTTCTGAGCCGTCTGTTCCTCGGCTGGGCCGAGAGTTGGGCGGCCACCGGTGTGATTGTATGGAACATCCGTCGCGCGGGGGCCGAGAACACAGCGATTGCCATTTCCTGGAACGGAATCTGTTCCTACGGTGGCATTGCGCTGGGCGCACCAATCGGGGCCAAGCTGTCCCTGCTGCCGCATCCCTATGGCGGGATCGTCTCGGTTGGCATCCTGTCCGCCATCCTGCCGCTGATTGGTCTGGCGCTGATCGGATTCTACAAGGGGGTGAAGCCCGTGGCCACGACGGAGAAGCCAATTCCGTTCAGCCGCGCCCTGCGTCTGGTTCTGCCGCATGGTATGGCACTTGCCGCCGGTTCCATTGGATTCGGGGCCATCTCGTCCTTCCTCGCGCTTTATTATGCCGTTCTGCACTGGGAAGGTGCGGCAACAGCCTTATCCGTGTTTGGCATCGTCTTCGTTGTTATCCGCTTTTTCTTCGCCTCTCAGATTGCCCGACGTGGTGGCGTGTTCGTGGCCATTGTCTCGCTGCTTATTGAGGCGGCAGGACTGGCCTGTCTGGCGATTTTCACGTCTCAGGGTGCCGCTCTTATCGGTGCTGCTCTAACGGGTGCCGGCTTCTCGCTGCTCTTCCCGGCACTGGGCGTTTTGGCCGTTAACAGTGCTGGACCGCAGAACCGTGGCGCGGCACTGGGCGCCTATTCGATCTTCATTGATCTTGCGATTGCATGTTCAGGCCTTGTGCTCGGGCAGGTCATCGAGTTTGCTGGCTACAAGACCATGTTCGGCACGACTGCGGTGTGCTGTCTGGTCGGTGTGCTCATCAGCCGTTCGCTCAGAGGGAAGCCTGCCGTCTGAGCGTTCTGCCCGCTTGTTACAGGATCTGCCTTCCATGACCATCCGCTCCTGCGCTGTCTTCTGCGGCTCCCGCTTCGGCAACTCCCCTGTCTATGCAGAAGGTGCATCCGAACTTGGAAAAGCTCTGGCGCAGAACGGTATCAAGCTGATTTACGGGGGCGGCCATGTCGGTTTGATGGGGACGGTGGCTGATGCAGCCCTGAACGCCGGCGGGGAGGTCATCGGTGTCATTCCCGGCTTCCTGCACGACCGGGAAGTCATGCATAAGGGCGTCACGGAGCTTGAAGTGACCCCCAACATGCATAGCCGCAAGGCCCGCATGTTCGAGCTGTCTGATGCGTATGCCATCATTCCCGGCGGATTCGGCACGTTCGATGAACTGATGGAAATCCTGACCTGGAAGCAGCTCGGCCTGCATCAGGACCCGATCTACATCGTCAATATCGGCGGCTGGGCGAAATCTCTTGTCCGCACCCTGACCGATGCCGTCGAACAGGGTTTTGCGTCTTCGAACACGCTTTCACTTTTCACCGTTGTGGAAGACGTTCCCGAACTGATGAGCCATCTGCGCGAAAACGTCCCGGCTTGAGAGATCAGGCTGTCAGCGTCTTTTCGAGGGCGCTGACGATCTTTTCCAGCAGGATACGGTCGGCATCCTGAAAACGGTCCTTGATCGGGCTGTCGATATCCAAAACCCCCACAAGTGCACCATTTTTGAGAACCGGGATTACGATTTCGGATGCTGACGCGGCATCACAGGCAATATGTCCGGGAAAGGCGTGCACATCCGGGACCACAAGCGTAGTCTTCTGTTGAGCGACTGTCCCGCAGACACCTTTCCCAGGCGGAATACGCGTGCAGGCCAACCGCCCCTGAAATGGCCCGAGCACGAGCTGATCTTCCTTCCAGAGATAAAAACCTGACCAGTTGATGTCCGGCAATGCTTCAAACAGCAAGGCCGCGATGTTGGCCATATTGGCAATCATGTCCGTTTCCGCAGACACGACGGATTCCACGGTTGGCAGAAGATCTTCCACGGTCAGACGATGGATAGGCGCACTCACGCTGGACTCTCCTGAATCATAAAAAGGAACGCAGACCATAGAGCCGTTGCACTGATCCGTCATGATCAGCAGACTACAGCTCTTTCACACGCAGGAGCAGATCATGACCAGACGCCTTTATGGAATTCCGCTTTCCGGTCATGTGCATCGTGTCAGGCTGTTCCTGTCTGTTCTGAAGCTGGACTACGACTTCGTTGAGGCCAGCATGCAGTCTCCGGAAGTTCTGCGCCTCAATCCCCTGGGACAGATTCCCGTTTTTGAAGATGGGGGCATCATTCTCACAGATAGCAATGCCATCCTCGTGTATCTGGCTAAAACCTATGCACCTGACAGTCACTGGCTGCCAGAGGACCCGCTGGGTGCAGCGCATGTCCAGAAATGGTTTTCGATTGCGGCCGGGGAGTTGCGCTATGGCCCGGCAATAGCGAGAGCTGCAACAATCTGGAAGCGCCCGGAGGAGATTGCTCCCGCACAGGCCAAAGCTGGAAAGCTCCTTCCTTTCATGGAAAGCGAACTGGCCAACCGGTCTTTTCTGGCAGGCAACCAACCGACGCTCGCGGATCTGTCCTGTTACGCTTATACGGCCCGTGCTCCTGAAGGAGGAATTTCTCTTCAGCCTTATCCCAATATTCGCAAATGGCTTGACAATGTGGAAGCACTTCCGGGGTTTGTTTCGATGCCGCACGCACCTGAAGGTGGCATTTGAGTAGTATTTATTTTCAAATCATTCTCGCAAGATAGAGAGAATTATTAGAAAAAATTTATATTCAATAAAAAGAGTTTCCTCATCACTTCATCTTCTTAAAAGAGGTGGGCCTTTCGTTCGGAAGAACCATCATGAAACTGACTTCGGAAACTCTGGCTCATCTTCCAGAGACCATTCTTACCTCCCCCTATGATCGCCAGAAGGTGACTGCGGGGATTGCCCATCTCAGTGTCGGCAATTTCCATCGTGCGCATCAGGCCGTCTATACGGATCGCGCCCTGGCCCTTCCCGGTCAGGAAAGCTGGGGCATTGTTGGCATCGGCCTGATGGACGTGCCTTCCGAAGTGCAGAAAGCCGAGGCTCTTCAGGCTCAAAACGGTCTTTATACGCTTCGGGAATGCCCGGCTGGCCGAGCTGATGTCGTCCGGGTCGTGAAGTCTCTCGTAGAATATATTCACGCGCCCGCAGACCGTGCAGCAGCGCTGAAGCGCCTGACCGATCCGGCCATTCGCATCGTCACCATGACGATTACGGAAGGTGGTTATTACATGGATGAGGCCGGCCACTTCATGACCGATCACCCCGCCATCACCGATGATCTCAAGCGCGATGTGCCGGAAACCGTCTTCGGTATTCTGACAGAATCCCTACGCCTGAGGCGCGAGGCAGGCGTGAATGCCTTCACGATCCTGTCCTGTGACAACGTTCCCTCCAATGGCGAGATAGCCCGTCGCGCAGTTCTGTCCTTTGCACGTCTGAAAGACGACGAACTGGCAGACTGGATTTCACGCAATGTCGCCTTCCCGTCCTGCATGGTGGATCGCATCACGCCTGCTGTCGGTCCGGCAGACATCGAGCGCCTTGATCGGGAAAGCGGCATTGAAGACCGCGCGCCCCTCTTCTGCGAAGACTTCATTCAGTGGGTCGTGGAAGACAAGTTTCCGGAAGGTCGCCCGGCATGGGAGGAAACTGGAGTCCTCTTCACGGATGACGTTGAGCCTTACGAGCAGGTAAAGCTCCGGATGCTCAACGCCTCTCACTCCATGCTGGCCCTTCCGGCCGTGCTGATGGGGTATCGCTTCGTCAGTGAAGCCATGGAGGACGAGAACCTCTTCCGCCTGTTGCAGCAGTTCCTCGGCTTCGATTCCGAACCGCAGCTCAACGCCCCGCCGGGGATGAGCCTGCCGGAATATGGCGCTCTCCTGTTGCAGCGTTTCCGCAACAAGGCCGTCAGTGACCAACTTCTGCGAATTGCCTCTGACAGCACATCAAAGCTGCCCGTCTTTGTGCGCCCAACAGCAGAGACCGTTGTGCAAGACAATGGCGACATGCGCCGCATTGCCTTCCTGTTGGCCTGCTACTGCACTTATCTCGGCGGGTTTGATGACAAGGGAACGGAATTCCCGGTCACGGAGCCTCGTCTCAGCAAAGAAGACCGCGCGCTGGCTGGCTCTTCGGACCCTGCCAAGGCGCTTGATATGAGTGTGTTCGCAGGCTGGGGCCTGACGGACAATCCGGAGTTCGTGCGCCTCTTCGTTGAAATGCGCATCAGCCTTCAGGATCGTAGAACAGCAGCGACGCTGGTAGACGTCATTTCTCCACGCTGAACAGGATCTGGCCTGTTGCCTGATATCCTGGCAGCAGGTCATGATTGTCTGAAACCATCTCCAGGACCGGAATTGCCGCATGATCATCAAAACTGACGAAACAGTCGATCTTCAGACGCCAACCGGCTCCATGCGCGTACATGTGTTCCGCCCTGTTCAGGAAGGGCGTTTTCCCGCTGTCATCCTGTATTCAGAAATCTATCAGGTGACAGCCCCCATCGAACGGCTTGGTGCCATGATTGCGGGTCAGGGCTATATCGTCGCCATTCCCGAAGTTTATCATGAGTATGAACCCGCCGGGACGGCCCTCGCCTATGACAAGGAAGGAACGGACCGGGGGAATAACCTGAAATATACCAAGCCAGTTTCTGCCTTCGACAGTGACACGGCAGCAATCATTGCATGGTTACAGGAAAATCCTCTCTGCACTGGTGCCATCGGGGCTTTCGGCGTCTGTCTTGGCGGTCATCTTGCCTACCGTGCAGCGCTTCACCCTGCCATTCGCGCGACGGCCTGTTTCTATGCGACGGATCTACACTCAGCAACGCTCGGCGCAGGAAAGTCCGATGATTCCCTTGCCAGGGCCACGGACATCAAGGGTGAGCTGATGATGGTCTGGGGTCAGTCTGACCCTCATGTCCCCTATGCGGGGCGCCGGATTATCCGGGATCGACTGGAAGACGCTGGCGTTGCGCTGGAATGGCATGAGGTCAACGGTCAACATGCTTTCCTGCGCGACGGCGCACCGCGCTTTGATGCTGCCCTCTTCCTTCAGGCCATGAACTGGACGAACAATCTGTTTCAACGCGCCCTGACACGCGGATAAAACAAAAAAGGGGCTTCCGTTTCTGGAAGCCCGCATGTTCTCAGAACTCTTCGTAAACAGCAGGATCCTGATTCTTGAGGCGCCCGTCAGGGCGAGCCAGCGTGGCAATCGCTGCCATGTCTTCATCCGTCAGGGTGAAGTCAAAAATGGACCTGTTTTCTATCTGTCGTTTCGGTGTTGCCGATTTGGGAATCGGAACAGACCCAAGCTGATGATGCCAGCGCAGGATGACCTGACCGACACCCTTTCCAACCCTCTTTGCGATCTTCTCCAATAGTGGGTTGGTCAGCAGATCATTGGCACGCCCCAATGGACTCCAAGCCTGCGTGACGATCCCATGATCATGATTCCATTTCCGCATTTCATCCTGCGGAAAATAGGGGTGAAGTTCGATCTGGTTGATGGACGGCAGCACGCCCGTCTCAGCTTCAAGGCGTTCCAGATGCTCTGGCAGGAAGTTGCACACGGCAATGGAGCGGATTTGCCCCCGCTTCTTAGCCTCAATCAGGGCTTTCCAGGCTTCCACATATTTGCCCTGCTTCGGGTTCGGCCAGTGGATGTAATACAGGTCGTAATAGTCCACCTGCGCGCGATACAGGGACTCTTCAATCGTCGTCAGAGCCTCGTCATAGGCATGGTGTCGCCCGGGTAGCTTTGAAGCGATCCGTAACGTCTTGCGGTCACGCCCACTTTCCTTCACGGCACGACCAACGGCTCCTTCGTTTTCATAATTAAAAGCACTATCCAGCGCGTCATAGCCAACATTCAGGGCACTTTTCATCGCCTCAACACCCGCGGCACCATTCAGCTTGTATGTTCCGAACGTCATGGCTGGAAACGTGGTACCATCATTTAGGGTGAGTGTCGGGATCGGCATATTCTGGTCCTTCTGACTGTCTGGTCAGAATAGTACGCATGACGATGGAAAGACGTTTCATGCCGATGCATGTTTGTGCATGCACCTCCGCGCGTCAGAAACAAAAAAAAGGCCCCTGTCCTTTTCAGGATAGGGGCCTTTTTGAGACGCTACAGTCAGATCAATCTGAAACGCGAGCAATATCTGCACCGCAGGCTGCAAGCTTGCGATCCACACCCTCATAACCGCGATCAAGATGATAAATACGGCTGAGCTGCGTCTCCCCTTCAGCCGCCAGGCCGGCAAGGATCAAAGAGAAAGACGCCCGAAGATCGGTCGCCATGACCGGCGCGCCAGAGAGCTTTTCCACCCCACGGATAATGGCGGAACGGCCATGCGGATTGATCCGCGCGCCCATCCGGTTCAGTTCGGGAACATGCATGAAGCGGTTTTCGAAGATCGTTTCCGTAATCATGGAAGCGCCTTCAGCCACGGACAACATGGCCATGAACTGGGCCTGCATATCTGTCGGGAAGCCAGGATACGGCTCCGTCATGATGTCCACGCCCTGAAGACGGCCCGTTCGACGCACGCGCAGACCACGAGCCTCTTCCGTCACTTCCACGCCGGTTTCTTCCAGCGTGCGAACAACAGCGCCAAGATCATCTGCACAGCCGCCAACCAGCAGCAGATCGCCTCCGGTGATGCCCGCAGCACAGGCATAGGTGCCGCATTCGATACGGTCCGGCATGACGGCATATTCTGCACCGTGAAGGGCTTCAACACCTTCGATGATCAACGTACCCGATCCGGCACCCGTGATTTTTGCGCCCATCGCATTCAGGCAGTTCACCAGATCGGTAATTTCCGGCTCACGCGCGGCATTCATGATCTCGGTGCGCCCCTTGGCCAGCGTAGAGGCCATAAGCAGGTTCTCGGTCGCACCCACACTGGCAAACGGCAGGACGATCCGATCGCCCTTCAGGCCATTCGGAGCACGCGCGTTGATATAGCCATTTTCCAGACGAATTTCAGCACCCAGCGCCTCAAGACCCTTGAGATGCATGTCCACCGGACGCGTTCCAATTGCGCAGCCGCCCGGGAGCGAGACCTTGGCTTCACGCGCACGCGCCAGCAGCGGACCAAGCACGAGAATGGAGGCGCGCATCTTGGAAACGACGTCGTATGGCGCTTCGACAGAGGCAATCTCGCCACCAATGGACAACGTGCGCGGACCAGCATCGTCAACCGCAATGCCCAGACGTGTCAGCAGGTTGCGCATCGTCTTGATGTCGGCAATCTGCGGCACGTTGGACAGGACGAGGCGCTCGGCCGTCAGCAGGCCGGCCACCATGAGCTTGAGGCCGGAATTTTTCGCACCGCCGATCTCGATTTCGCCCACAAGGCGACGGCCACCGCGAATAATGAAACGATCCATAACTATGCGCTCCTTACAGGCGAGGCGTCGTTACGCCAGACTGGCGCATGTATTTACCGGCACGATCTGCATAGCTGACTTCACAGGGGCTCGCGCCCTGGAAGAACAGGAACTGGCAGATCCCTTCATTGGCGTAGATGCGGGCTGGCAGCGGCGTGGTGTTGCTGATCTCGATCGTGACCTGCCCCTCCCACTCCGGCTCCAGCGGTGTGACATTCACGATGATGCCGCAGCGGGCATAGGTGGACTTGCCGAGGCAGACAACCAGCGTGTCCCGCGGGATGCGGAAGTATTCCACCGTATGCGCCAGCGCGAAGCTGTTCGGGGGAATCGTGATGTCCCCCGTTCGCGTTACGAAGCTGTTTGCTGCAAAATTCTTCGGGTCCACGATGGCACTGTCAACATCCGTGAAGATCTTGAAATCTTCAGCGACGCGAGCATCGTAACCATAGGACGACAGACCGTAGGAAATAACGCCTTCCCGTTTCTGGTTTTCCACAAACGGTTCGATCATGCCGTGTTCTTTGGCCATCTGGCGGATCCAGGTATCAGGCATGATCGGCATGGACGCATTAACTCCTACGCGTGGGGATCGATCTGCTCTACCGATAGCAGCCCGATCACGCAATGTGTCGGTTCAGCCATTTTCCGTGAGGTGCTGTTGCCTTTTGACAAGCCAACGCGGTCTCATTTCGCTGGCCAGCACCCCACAGACAATCAAACCCGCCCCGAGAAGAGTCGTGGCTGGAAGCTGATCCCCCGCAATCCAGCCCACCAGACCGCCCCAGACAGGCTCGCCAGCATAAATAATAGCGGCTTTTGAAGGGGGCACGGATTTTTGGGCCCAGTTCATGACAAGCTGCACCAATGCACTGAGGCTCCCCAGCGCTGCGGCGCACGCAACCCAGATCCACGAGAAAGCCGGGACGTGCTCTCCCATGATCGGCATGAGCAACAGGGCGAACAAACCGCCTCCGGCAAGCTGGCACACCGTGATTCGGCGGCTATCCACGCCTTGAGCAAATAGACTGATCAGCACAATCTCGCTTGCAACCGCGCAGGCTGCGAGAACCGTCAGAAGATCACCATGGCTGAATGTCAGATTCAGAGCCTCCGGACCAGCCAGAGCAATCAGGCCAGCAAAAGCCAGACCTATACCAATCCAGCTCATGAAATGGGGAGGCTTGCGCAGGATTGCCCACTGAAACAGAGGCACCAGGGGAACATAAAGCGCCGTAATGAACGCCGATCGACTGCTGCTGACAAACTGTAAGCCAGCACTCTGGAACACATATCCAACCGAGAGCGCTATACCGATGATGAACCCGGAGCGGATTTCCCGTCGGGTCACACCAGCCATATGCTTTCCCGCCAGGCAGGCGACCATAAAAGCAGCCATCAGAAACCGCACACCTACGAAGAAGAGTGGTCCGCTATGTTGCATGGCGAGATGCAGAACGAGAAACGTTCCGCCCCACAGGGCCGTCACCCCTGTCAGAGCCAGTTCCTGCGGCGTGGGAGTTGCCAGACGAAATTTCACCCTCAGGCTCAGTTTTCTGAGGAGGACGAAGGCGTTGCCGGACGGATACGTTGTTGCTGCTTACGGCGCAGCAGATTGGCACGAAGAGCTTTGGCTTCCCGCTCTGCACGGGCATCCCGGGCGGCCTTTGCCTTGTCCGTCAGGTGGACGGGCTGTTTATCGTTTTCGGAGCTGTCAGGTGTCATCATTCTGTCCATCGAAAGACGCTCGAAGGTGCGTTCCAAGCAACTCGTCATATACACCGAGCGTCGCGGACTGCATCTGCCGGATCGTATAATTCTGCAAGACGTGCTGGCGGGCATTCTCGGCGAGGTATGCCCGTGTCTCGTCATCAATCGAAAGCGTGGCCGCGAGAGCTTCCGCCAGGGCCTTTGGATTGTCTGGCGGGACAACCAGCCCGGTCTGGCCGGGAAGGACAGTCTCCATCATGGCGCCCTGTGCCGTCCCGATCACAGGCTTTCCCATCATCTGGGCTTCAACCAGAGTACGGCCAAAAGGCTCCGGACGCAGGGAAGGAGCCACCACAACCGTTGCCAACGCATAGGCTGCAGGCATGTCCTGACAGGTTCCACCAAAACGGACACACTCTTCCAAGCCCAGTTCCCTTACACGCTGCCCAAGCGAGCGTGCGAACTTCCGGTCCGTTTCTGGCCCGGCAAGAACACAGATCCAGGGTTCAAGAGCCGTCTGCTTCAAGAGGGCCAATGCGTCCACCAGAACGCGTTGACCCTTCCATGCCGTCAGACGCGCAGGCATCAGAATGACATGGGCACCATGCGGGATGGTCCATGTTTCGGCCAGCTTCTGGATGCGCTCACCCGAGATGGCTGCGGGATTGAAGAGGAGTGGATCGGCACCACGCGGAATGGTTCGAAGACGATCTGCCTGAACGCCGTACTGCCCTGAAAGACGCCCGGAAATGTAGTGCGAAATTGCGATGACCCTTGCACCCCGGGCCAGCACCGAATTGTAGAATTTCTTGCCCCACCAGCCAGCCTCGTGGACGCCATGCCACGTTGTCACGAAAGGAATGTTCTCGCGGCGGCAGGCGAGCCAGGCGGCCCATGCCGGAATACGGGACCGGGCGTGAACCAGATCAACCTGCTGCTCCCGGATCAGTTTCTGGAGTTCACGGGCACGGCGCCGAACAGAAAACGGCGATTTCGATTTGAGATCCAGCGGCACATGCACTGCTCCGACGTGGCGGAGTTGCACAAGAAGAGGACCCGTCTTCGAAGCGACAATGGCCTTGCCACCAGCCTGTGTGATGGCAGCCGCAATTTCAATAGCTCCCCGCTCCAGGCCGCCCGTGCTGAGGGCTGGCAGAACCTGCAAGATAACGGGGGAGTGGGCAGTCATGAGGGTGCGACGAGCCATTCTGAAAGTACGAGCCAGACGAAGCCCCGTTTCAGACTGCCCGCTCGCTGGAAAGAGCCAAAAACGTCAAAAGGAGACTTCCCTGCATGGCTAGCACGAAAGTCTCCTTCTGACGATGGAGTGTGGCGGATATGCATGACACATCCGCCACAGGACTTAATTACTGCTTGATGGCATCCGGCAGTGCGTAAACCACAAGCTGGTCAGACACTGGCGTCATCATGAAGTGATGACCGCCAGCCATGATGGCAACGTACTGGTGACCATTGGCTTCATACGTCATCGGATTGGCCTGACCGCCGCCGGGGAGGACTGCGCTCCAGACAACCTTGCCAGTGTGTTCATCAATCGCGCGGATCTGGTTATCCGTTGCCGCACCGATGAAGATCAGACCGCCACCGGTCACAACCGAACCACCATTGTTCGGAGTGCCGATTTCCCATGGCAGACCTGTTGGCAGACCCCATGGACCGTTGGCGCGAGCCGTTCCGAGCGGATGCTGCCACAGAACCTTCTGGCCGTGCTTCATGTCGATGGCTGTGATCATACCGTAGGGCGGACGGTTGCACATCATGCCCGTGTACTGATCCCAGAACGGTGTCACGACGATACCGTAAGGCGTTCCGTCCATGGCGCCGTTACCTTCGGCACCACCGCCACCTGGCTTGAAGTTGGGGTCATCGATCGGCATCAGGCCGAGGGAGTCTGCCTTCTTGCGGGTTACGAGCTGGTCGTACATCGGTGTGATGTTCCAGTTCGCAATCAGGATGCCGGACTGCGGATCATAGGACATGGAGCCCCAGTCACTGCCACCGTTATAGCCCGGATATTCAATCCACGGCTTGTCAACGCTCGGTGGTGTGAACTCACCCACATAGTTCGCACGGCGGAACTTGATACGGCAGAAGAGCTGATCGATGGGGGACATACCCCACATGTCTGTCTCTTTCAGATCCGGCACGCGAAGGGCCGGCATCCCGACGGACCATGGCTGCGTCGGAGAACGCGGGTCACCCGGAATAACACCAGGGGACGGAGCTGGGCGTTCTTCAACCGGCAGAATTGGCTTGCCGGTACGACGGTCAAGCACGAACGTCTGGCCACGCTTGGTCGGCATGATGAGAGCAGGAACCGTCTGGCCATCCGGGCCAGGCATATCCATCAGGGTCGCCTGTGAACCGATGTCATAATCCCAGACGTCCTTATGAGCCGTCTGGAAGACCCAGCGCGGAGAACCCGTCTTGACGTCAATGGCGACAACAGCGGAGGACACCTTGTTTTCAGCATCACTACGCAGGGCGCTGTAATAGTCAGCAGCAGAGTTCCCTGTCGGGACGTAAACGAGACCCTCCTCGTTGTCGCCTGTCAGGGTAGCCCAGGAATTCGGCGTTCCACGGCTGTAATGACGGTTACCCGTAGGCTGGCTGTGATCGTCCGGATTGTTGACGTCCCAGGCCCATACGAATTTGCCACTTTCAGCATCGTAACCACGGATCACACCGGACGGAGCCCAGCGGCGCTGACCGTCGAGCACTTCGTGGTTTACAACCACGACGCCGTTGATGACCGGTGGAGGTGCCGTCATGGAGACGAAGCCCGGAACAGACTCACCCAGACCCTGCATCAGGTTGACCTGACCACCATGACCGAAATTAGGGCAGAAATCCCCTGTCTCCGCGTCAACCGCAATCAGACGCATATCCAGCGTGCCTTCGATAAGGCGATTGTGGCAGGGCTGGCCTTCCGGCACCACGGAGGACGTGAAATACGTCACACCCTTACAGGCAGCGGTATAGGGAATGGAGTGGTATTTGACATCCACGTTCCGACGCCAGATCTGCTTACCCGTAGCCGGATCCAGCTTGATGATGTCGTTCATGGCGGAACATGTGTAGAGACCGTCACCAACCTTGATCGGCGTGGTTTCGGCGGCCCATTTGTTCACCTGTCCCGGACGCGGATAACTCCCCGTGTGGTAGACGAAAGCGACCTTGAGCTTGCTTGCGTTCTCAGGCGTGATTTCCGAAAGCGGAGAGTATCGCGTCTGATGATCGTCACGTCCGTAAGCAACCCAGTCTCCACGTGCCGGATTGGCACTCTGCTGCGGAGCCATGGCCGGGACCTGCGAGGGATCGATTGACTCAATGTCCGGCAGGTTGGCTGCGTTTACGCCAGGAGCCTGCGGGGCATATAGGGCGACGGTCCTGCGAAGTAGCTCTGACTTTTCGGAGAGTTTTCGGTGGGCTCGCTCGCATTTCCTGGCCCAGGAACTGACGAGGAAGGTTCCGCCGCCAGCCCCTGCGGGAGCAAACTGTGCATGAGCGATGAGCGGCGAACAGGCAAGGGCGAGTCCTGCGGCTGTTGCTAGAAGGTAAGGCCGGCGCATCAGACGGCTCCTCTGAGAGTACGACGG
>NZ_BANH01000018.1 GCF_000964465.1 Gluconobacter thailandicus F149-1 = NBRC 100600
GGTTCGGAAGTAAACCGTGACACGTCCAGCCGAAGCGAGCGCACACGCGACGCTCTGTGGGACAGGATCGACTCTCTCATCGATCTGTTCACACCCACAGAATGCGCCAACTTCTTCACCGTCGCTGGATATGAACCAGATTGAAAAGAAAACGCTCTAGTTGGCGAGCTTTTTGCTCGCATTTTCCTGTTTTTCATACGGGAATCACACAGGTGTGAGTGATGCTGCCGTTGCTCAACTCACGTCTGCAGAGAAATCGCACAGCCAGACCACGTATGCAGTCTAATAATTGCGACCTCACTCAAGGCCACTGAGCCGAGCGCATGCCATGCTCCAGAGCGTTGAGCAATTTTCGGTCATGCAGTGGTGGCTAAGATATTGATATTATCAACTTCATTAGGCTCAGGATTGGCTTTGTTACGGAAATGGAGCCGGGATTCATTCAGTGAATCCCGGCTCCATTTCCGTAACAAAGCCCCAAGAAAACACAAAATAATATTATAAAACCACAACACGGTATTATTAAAATAAAATAATCAGGAATAAAAAATCTATTTTTCTGAAGATTTTTGGGAGTAACGAGAGTGTTATTGGAAAGTTGGAATATATTCGTATACATGAATTGAAATATTATTCCTGAATGGAGACTTAATATTGATATGAAATCTGAGGTAAATATCTATAAATAACCAATAATATAAAGGAGTACCGAGGTGAGATACTTAACGCATATACAAAAAAATTTATCAATTATTACCATACTGTATTTATTTATTATATTATTCGGTTTATTGGAAATTTATGGAGGAATAATACTTTTTATAAATGGTGGGTCTTTGTATTATATAATATCAGGAGCAATTTTGGTTGCGTCTGGTATTTTTTTGCAGAAAAGACGTATTGAGGGTGCGTGGATATTTGCAGGAGTATTTTTCCTTACCCTGATCTGGACAATTTGGGAGCGCGGTTTCGTTTACTGGGCCTGGATTCCACGACTTGATGTTCTTGTTGTTTTGGCTTTTGTTCTGGGATTTCAGCTTCCTAAACTTGGACGTGGCGTAAACCCAGTCGTTGCCAGATCTGTTTCCGGTGCCTCCGCTGCGCTGTTCGGGTTGGGGGCAATCAGTGCTTTTTATCCCCATTATGTAACTCCTCCACCTGCGGATTTTCAGGGAAAACCTCTGGTGGATACCGCGGAAACCGTTACAATCCAGCCTGATAGCGACTGGGATACTTACGGGCGTGACAAGAATGCCACCCGGTTTTCGCCCCTCAAGCAGATCACTCCTGCAAATGTCGGTCAACTGAGAGAGGCCTGGGTTTACCGGACAGGCGCACTGACACCTGTAGGTCATGCCAATGCGCGCGGTGCTGAAACGACGCCTCTTAAAGTCGGAAATGGTGTCTATGTCTGCACGCCTCTTGATGACATCATCAAGATTGATCCCGCGACGGGAAAGCAGATCTGGCGCCACAATTCAGGAACGGAATGGAAGAACACCCGCTACGCAGCCAGTTGCCGTGGTGTAACCCACTATGTTTCGACCGTTGTTCCCGTTGGGGAGCCCTGTCATGAGCGTATTATTACTGGAACACTCGATGATGGTCGCTGGCGTCTTCTGGCAGTGGATACGGAAACTGGACAATCCTGCAAGGAATTTGGCCAAAACGGAGAAGTAAACCTACTGGAGGGAATGGGACATGTTGCACCCGGAATGGTTGATGAGGCAGCGCCTCCTCCGATCGTAAACGGCGTGATCGTGACCAATCAGGAAGTGATGGACGGCCAGCGTCGTTATCCTCCTTCTGGTGTAATTCGTGGCTACAGCGCCGAAGATGGTCAATTACTGTGGGCGTGGGACGTCAAACGACCGGATCGCAAAGGGCTGCCGCCCGCTGGCGAGACATATAGCAGGGGAACCCCCAATTCCTGGGCCGTCATGACCGGGGACGAGAAACTGGGGTTGGTCTATGTTCCGACAGGCAACACTGCTGTTGACTATTACAGTGCTACACGTTCACCCGAAGAACTCGCAATTTCCTCTTCCGTGGTTGCGCTTGATGTGAAGACAGGGACAGTCCGATGGGTGTACCAGACTGTTCACAAGGACGTATGGGATTACGATATCGGCAGTCAGGCTACTCTGCTTGATTTCCCGGATGCGAACGGCAAGGCAATCCCAGGGCTGGTTATACCAACCAAGCGAGGACAGCTGTTCGTGCTTAATCGGGTAACAGGTCAGCCCCTGACCCGTGTAGAAGAGAAACCGGCGCCGCAGTATCTCGAAATTCCGGAAGATCCGCACTCGAAGACGCAGCCTTGGTCTGTCGGTATGCCGCGGCTAGGTATGCCTGATCTTACCGAAGCAAAAATGTGGGGATTGACGCCTCTGGATCAGATATTTTGCCGGATCAAGTTTCGCCGTGCGCATTATGAGGGAGAATTCACCGCCCCTACAATCAAGGAACCCTGGATCGAGTTTCCTGGGAATAACGGTGGGGTAGATTGGGGAAGTTTGGCTTACGATCCTACGAATGGTGTTCTGGTATCAAACTGGAACGTTGTAGCAATGTATAACCAGCTCCTTCCTAGAGCAGAAGCGGACAGGCGGGGTCTGAAGGCTTTTGATGATCCGAACTATAGCCCAGCTGTGCGTGGTGGCGAAGGCGGCGGAGCACAAGCTGACAGTCCATATGCTATTGCTGTCGATGTTCTTCAGAATCCCTTTACAGGTGTTCTTTGTAATGAGCCGCCCTATGGCATGATCACCGCCATCGACATGCATACGCAGAAAGTACTCTGGGAGCGGCCTCTTGGTACCGCTCGGGCAAATGGTCCTTTCGGCTTGAAGACCTATGCTCCAGTAGAGTTCGGCGTCCCCAGTAATGGTGGTCCCATGATTACCGCAGGTGGTCTGGTCTTTATCGCCGCCGCTACGGATAACTTGATCCGGGCCATTGATATCAAGACAGGAAAAATTGTCTGGCATGCCATTCTACCGGCAGGCGGACAGGCGACGCCAATGACCTATGAAGTCAATGGCCAGCAATATGTTGCGATCGTTGCGGGAGGGCATCATTATATGAACACGCATGATGGTGATTATGTTATCGCCTATGCACTTCCGAAATAATGCGCTGAAGAGCTTTCCCCGGCAGTCTCAAGTGAGTCTGCCGGGCGAATCCCGGGTTTGGTTAATTCCTTTTCTTTAGAAAGGATTAACTGGAACAATGAAGATGATCAAATATCTTCTTAAAAGCGATTTCGAAGGCCAAGTTAAGTTGAGAGGGAAATTTGTTTCTGGTGGCTGCTTTAGTCGTCTATATTTTTCCTCTGCTTAGAGGGAGACAAGACAACGTTCAATGAGCTAAGATAGGGAGAAATATCTTGATTGTGATGTTGAAAAAACTTCCCACAATTGCCTGTATGAGTTTACTCGTCATTATGGCGGGATTGACAGGTTCTGCGTTAGCAAAGAGCTTAGACATGGATCTTGGAACGTCTCTCACATTTATCGATCAGGCCAAGAAAGCGGCAACGGCAGTCCATGCCCGCATTGCGGTTGCAATCGTTGACGCTGGAGGAAATCTGGTTGCCTTCCAGAAAATGGATGGAACACAGTTGGGGAGTATTGAACTGGCATTGCGCAAGGCCAAGACAGCAGTTTCGTTCGCTCGCCCAACGGCTGACCTGGAACATGCACTGAATAGTGGAAATTATATGATCGCAACATTGCCGAACGCACTGCCGGCGGGAGGTGGTTATCCTATTGTCGTTAATAATGAAATTGTAGGTGCGCTTGGTCTGAGTGGGGGGGAAGGTGAGACAGATGCGCGCCTTGCACAATCGACCGTCAACACGGTTCTGCAGGCCACCAAGGCCAAAGTCTACTAAAGTAAGAAATGAACGTCTTATGCAATGGAAAAAACTGACTGGATTCTTCGCTTGTATGGCCCTGAGTTTTGGAAGGCTAGCTCATAAAGCATTTGCACAGAGTGAAACGTCCCAGACGCTTGCAACACCGCAGTCCTATAAATCCCGTGCTTTTGCGATGGAAGGAGTAGGAAGCTTTTCTGTAGGGCCTCTTGTCCCGTCACTCTATGGAAACCCACATCTCTTCGGAGATTGGGGCGGAATTCAGCCATGGCTGACGAAACGTGGAATCTATTTTAACGTGGCCATTAACGAAGAGTATATGGCGAACGTGACGGGCGGCCGCACACGTGACAACGTGCTGGCAGGCCAGGTTGCCATGGGCTTAGATATTGACTGGCAGCAATTGGCAGGTTTCAAGGGCTTCTGGACCCATCTTCTTGTTATTAATGGTCATGGGCGCAATTTCAGTTCCACGCTGGGTGATTCTGTCAGCAATCCGGAAGAAATTTACGGCGCTCGTGGGAATGTCGTCGCTCACCTTGTCTCGATGTATGCTGACAAGGCTTTTCTGAACGATCGGATCATTCTCTCGTTGGGGGACATCCCAACAGGAAGCTTCTTTGCATATGACTATATTGCCTGTTCATTCATGAACGTGTCCGTTTGTAGTAATTTTGCGCCTGGAAAATACGTGCCCGGTGGACGTGACTGGCCTTCCGGAAATCTTGGTGGCGTTCTACGTATTCGTCCAACGGAAACAACTTACCTCATGGGCGGTGTTTTTGCCGTTTCTCCCCATAGTTATAATGGTGGTATCTCTGGATGGGCATTAGCTCAGAGCGGTCTTGGTAAGGCTTCTTCACAGATTGAGCTTGGATGGATGCCTTCTTTTGGCCGAAACAAGCTCAGGGGCAATTACAAGATTGGTGCCTGGTACGATAATTCGAGTTACCCGAACCTTTACGAAGATATTCATGGAAATTCCTTTCAGGAAACGGGGTTAAGTCGCCGTTATGAAGCAGGCGTGACCACGGCCTGGTTCATGTTTGATCAGATGCTCGTTCGTAATGGGCCGGGTGTAGCAGATGGTCTCGTTGTTTTGGGAGGGGTTGGATACTCCCAGGGGAATGTGGTTGCCATGCGTGATCATGAGTGGATAGGCCTCGTTGAAACCGGGACGCCCTGGCATCGAAACAGCGATCAGGTTGGCGTCATGTTTCAACATATGGATATGAGTCGAACGGTTGCCCTTCAGCAGAAATCCTCTCTGGCACTTGGAGTTCCGTTTCTGTCTAACCAATGGGGACAAGTCTGGGGAGTACAGAACTGGGAGAATGTCTATGAAGCATTTTACAGTATACATCTGATGCGTGGGACGACTCTCCAGGCTGATTTTCAATATCTGCAACACCCGGGAGCAACGACGACTTTTAAGGATGCGGCTGTTATCGGCGGGCAGTTCACTACTAATTTTTAATCAAGAAGGTTTTACAAGTTCAGAATTCATAGATTTTTATAGGAAATTTTTCATCTTTCGTGAGGACACTGAAGAAAAGCGGCTTTAAGAAATCGAAGAACTATTGAGTGATGGTTCTTCTGGAGGCTTTTCGCTTCGCTTGCGTAGCAGAGTTCCCTGCGTCCAGAATCGCTATACAGTTGCACTGTTTCTCTTGAGCGGGAGGGGCATGTTGTCGACGACGTTGGTCAGATCTATCCCTATGGGGCCGCCCGTTCGAACCAACGGTCCATCTCGTGAGCCATGGCAGGCCTCAGGTCGATAATCGCCGTGTGCTGAGCGGCATTATCTTTGTAAAACAGTGCAGCAATGGCGTGATGCGTCTCGGACGCATGGGTCATCCAAGATACGGTACCACCATTTGAAACACTGCATTTCAGGACGGAGATCCCGCAGAAAACTGGTCAAATATGACAAGCGAAAACAGAGGCACTTAACTGCCGCCTTCTGGTTATGACTCCTGATTCCAGTTTTGATTTTTTAATAAGTTCTACTTTCCTTCAATACATTGATTATGCTTTCGGTGGATGCGGCTGGAGACGATCTGAATCGTCAGAGGGATATAAATCTCGAGAATATTCAGAAGAGAGCGGTTTACGACCAACCCAAGAAGAGGCCAGTTCTTACGAATTTGCATTCTTAACGGGCTCATTATTCACGTCTCCTGCTTTCAGGTGAGTTACGAAGGGTTCTGAAAGGCGACCTGCGTGCTCTCGTTTTTCTTGATTTTGTGAAACTCTTCCTCCATCAGTTCGGAAGCGAGGCGGAAGGCTCTTTTTGCGTGTGCATATGGAAGCCACTGTCCCATCATGTTCCACGGCATTCCATTGTTATAAGTCGAGATGGCAATCAGGGTCTCACCTGTGGTTGCATCTGTGGCAACGAGTTCCTCGCTGGCTCCCCCCGGAAATGGTGGCGGGATCGGCGGCACGCCGCCACCTACTGCGCCTGCTGCAAATCCGGCGACGATAGGAAGGGCATTATAGTACCATTTGCTACGGCGGATATTAGTGATGGCCGCGCGGACCCGGATCGTGTTGGCACACGTCGGCTCACATTCTTCGGGTGTGATGACTCGGAAATCATGTGCCAGGGCTTTGACCAGTGCGTCATGGAAAGCCTTGGTCATGCGTGCTTCGGCCTCAGGTTTAAGTTTTGGCGCCTTTGCTGCGGGATGCCAAGTAACAGGGTCGATGACGACGAAGTGATACTTCGAAGCATTTATGGTGGGGGAGACATAAACCAAATCATCCGTATGGTCTTTTTGATGAACCATCTGTCCGTATGTGTCCTGAGGGATGAAACCCGTCTGGGTGGTTTTTTGGCCTGCGCATCCTGTCAGAGAGAATATGAAGGCGCAGGAAATCAGTACAGACGGTACGGGAGAAAAGCGTGATGACCTGTACGACTGCGTGCGATGTAAATGAGACGTCATGCTGTGGCTCTTTTCCGAAAAGAGGGTAAGTCCGGAAGCTGCAGCGGCTTTGGTTTGTATAAGACGCTGCGTGGTAAAGCCGCTTTTAGTGCTCGTCTTTTTCCAGCGTATGTCTCAAATATTGCAGCCCTGAAATATGGGAATTATTATCGGATTTTTGGTAGATAAATCAGAACTTCAAGACCGCCCTCAGGACGGTTGGTCATTGTAATATCACCTCCATTGGAGCGGACGATAGTTTGTGCCGAGGTCAGTCCCAGACCAACTCCGCCTGTCTGACGGTTACGGGACTTATCAAGGCGAAAGTAGGGCTCAAAAACTTCGGAAAGGGAGGCTTCAGGAATACCCGGACCATTATCACGGATATAAATCATGTAGCTGCCGTCCGGCTGTGTATCCAGGGTGAGGATTGGGGGTGTTGCGTATTTGATGGCGTTTTCGATGAGGTTGGAAAATACGCGTTTCATAGCATAGAACTGGCCAATGTAACTCGCCTTGGCTGGGCCGTGATATTTCACGAGGAAGCCCTGGTCACAGTAGTCGTTTGCAATGGTCTGCAGGAGGGCTGGCAAGTCGAACATGATGCCTTCTTCGCGGGAGGCATCGTTGCGAAAGAAGGATAGGGCACCGTCGATCATGGTTTGCATTTCGTCCACATCCCGGAAGAGATGTTTCTGCTGCTCTGGGCAATCAATGAATTCGCCCCGGAGGCGGATGCGGGCCAGGGGAGTGCGAAGGTCGTGCGAAATGGCTGCCAGCATCGTCGTACGATATTCGATGAACTGCTGGATCTGAGCCTGCATGCCATTGATCGTTTCTGCGACCAGCCGGATTTCACGCGGGCCTTTTTCATCCAGGCGAGCCGAGCGTGGCTGAAGACCGAGACTGCGCACACCATTTGCAAGATGCTCGATAGGTCGTGATAGCTGGCGTGAAGCGATCAGGGACACTGCAACGATCCAGAATGTGAGCATCAGAAGCTGAAGACAGAGGCGTTCGAACGCATACAGCCCCCAGAAACGTTGCAGGGCAATACACAGGATCCAGCTTCCGTCATCCAGTCGAATGCCTGCGAAATAGGCATCGTCGAAACGGGACCTGTCATAAGGAAGGCCGGCTTCTCGGGAGACAGGGTTGTCTTCCTGAAAGACGACCATGCGGTTCGGAGGGTGTCGAAGGTAGGGTTGGAGAAACCGCCAGCCTTCGGAGAGGTCGGAACTACGGTAGTGGCCGTTTTCGAGGGCCTGTGCCTGCGGGGAACCCGCTGCATACCAGGCGAAGTGGACTTCATCAGTATTAGCCGCCTGTGCCAAATGCTCACGGTCGGCCGACGGCGCTGAACTAACAATACGGATAACCGACCCAACCTGACTGACTATGCCGGCTTCCTGAATATCTGGTTTGGCCCACTTGCCGCCGAACGTGAAGAACAGTTCCAGAAGAACAAGCGTGACAGTTGCTGCCAGCGCAACAGTGATGATAAGCCGCCTTGTAATGGTATCTGCCATGAAGGAAAAGCGTTTCATTTGCGTGTTGCCTTCGTTGCAAAAATATAGCTGCCGTTGCGCGCTGTTTGGCTCAAGTGAGGGCCTTTGGGGTCACCTTCCAGCTTGTGACGAAGCTGACTGACCTGCACGTCTATGCTGCGATCAAACGCTGCGTGATCTGGCTCGTGCATTGTGCTCATGAACTAGCTCCCGGTCAGAACGCGCTGAGAATGTTCGACAAATGACACCCGGAGATCGAATTCGCTGCTAGGCAGAAAGACTACGGAGTTATCTGCCGAGTAAAATTCGTGTCGGGCACCGTTAAGTGGCCAAGTTCCGAATTTCAGGGTAGGGCTCGTTGGAATTCTGGCTGTCACGGAGATGGGTTCCGCTGCGCGTCTCAGGACCGCCTTAACGCGGGCCAGAAGCTCCCTCTGGTCGAAAGGCTCTATCAGATAATCGTCGTCGTCCATGCCCAATCCGACGATCTGGTCGGACAGCATGACGACTGGAATCTTCGAAGATGTCCGGAGGCGTTGACACACACTGAAGCCATTCTTCTTTGGCCACATGGCATCGAGAATGACGAGATCTACCGTCCGCATGCGAAGGGTTTTGAACATCGCATCGCCGTCTTTAGCGACGGAAACGTAATAATTATGTTTTTGCAGGAAGCTGGTGAGGAGTGTCAGAGCATTCTGATCATCCCCAACAATGAGAAGATGCGGCATGGGTGTCACCTCTATGTTCATAACATGGAGTGTTGAGCTGCTTGATGTCGTAATAGGACAGCATATTTCGACCTGGCCCTATATGAGTGGGCGCTACCGCATTTCATGCCCCACAAGTAAAGGCGTATTATAAAATGCACTCAATATCGCTTGAGGGGGTAGAAAATCCTATTATAACTTATTTGCTATTCGAAGCCCCTACGCCAAGCGCTTTCTGAATGGCAATATAGTCGGTTGTCAGTTCTGCCTGTGTCTGGGAAAGTTCCTGTTCGGAAGAAATGGCCTGCCGTTCCGTGTCGAGCAGGTCCATGAATGTCGCGGTCCCTCTCTGGTAACGCTGGCGCGTCAGATCGACGGCTGCGACGGCATCTGCATGGGAGCGCGCTAGCGTGGCGACGCGGATGCGATCGTTTTTGAAGCGTGAGAGGGCATCTTCCGTTTCCTGCAGGGCATTGAAAACGGTTTTGCGATATTGTGCCATTGCTTCGTCCCGAGCGCCTTTCGCTGTTTGCACTCGGGCGGCATTGCGCCCGAAATCCAGAAAATCCCAGCTGATCTGAGGGGCAAGATATGCTGTGAAATCATCGAACTGTGTCAGGTCGGAGGGTTTCAATCCGCCTGTACCAATAAGACCTGTAAATTTCACTTTCGGAAACCGCGCGGCCTGAGCCTGACCAATTTTCGCCGTATTGGATGCCAGTCTGCGTTCGGCCTGCCGGATATCCGGACGACGCCGGAGCAGGGCAGTCGGATCGTCGATCGCAGGCGCCAGCGGAGGTAACGGAATGGGGACGGGACGTTCCAGTTCCTTGTCCAGATCTCCAGGTTTGATGCCCAGCAGGATTGCCAGTTTGTCCATGGATACCTCACGGTCGATGTTCAGAGCCTCGGTTTGCGACCGGCTCTGCTGAAGCTGGGTATCCAGACGAAGAACATCCGACCTGGCAGCTGTGCCGCGCTGAAAGCGCTGTTGCATGAGTGCCAGAGTGCGCTCCAGAGACGCATTGGAATTCTGATACAGGGACTGTCGCTGTTGTTGGGCACGCAGGTTGACATAGGTACGTGCGACTTCGGCGGAGAGCGTAACAAGCACGTCATCCAGCCCGGCCTCGGCTTCCTGATGATTGGCTTTCGCTGCTTCCAGAGCCCGTCTTTTCTCGCCAAAGATGTCGATTTCCCAGCTTGCGTCAAAACCCTGAAAATAGGTCTCGACATTGCTGGCCGGGGCATCGTCTCCTGATGATGGGAACCGTGCCCGTGCATAGGACGTATTTGATGAGAAATCAGGCAGGAAATTGGCTCCCTGCAACCTCGTCTGTGCCCGTCCCTGACGAATACGGGCGATGGCGACGGCGACGTCCGGACTGGCGTTCCGGGCGCGCAGGATCAGGTCATTCAGAAGCGGGTCTTCCAGCGCTTCCCACCATGCGGAACCTGGAGGTACGGAAGCGTTTTGTCGCGCAGGTCCGCGCACGAAGCCGCTTTGCGCACTGGAGACGCCCGCTACCTCAGGTGGTCCCTTGTAGTCCGGTCCGACGGAGCACCCGCTAACAAAAAGCATCGCCGGTATAATAAAGGCATTAAGACGCATGGCTTACTCTTTTGCAGAAGACCCGATGGTCTGAAGGGGGCGTAGGATCAGGACGAGGGGGGTGACGACCGTGATTGTCACGGTCAGAAGCCAGAAGAGATCGGCATAGGTCATCGTCATCGCCTGAATGCGGATAATATTCTCCAGCATGCTCAGTGCTTGCGACGGACCGTTGAGACTGCCCCCTTGCGAACTGAGCCAGGACTGGACCAGTGGCGAATTGGCGTTGAGCGTCTCCTCGATCCGGCGGCTGTGCAACCATTCGCGCCGATCCTGAAGAATAGCGATGGCCGCAAGAGCCAGTGAGCCGCCCAGATTTCGGGCCGCGTTATAGACACCTGCTGCATCCGCCGCATGTTCGCGCGTGACCGAACGGATGGCCGCCTGATTGAGAAACAGTCCGGTAAATGTCGTGCCGATACCGCGCAGGATCTGGGATACGGCGAATGCGCTGCCCGCCGAAACCGGACTGAGATCCGTTTCCAGAAAAGCGCTGCCTGCCAGAATGAGCATGCCGATCCCCACTGCGAGACGGATATCCAGACTACGGATCATCAGTGGTGTGACCGGCATCATTAACATGATCGGAATTCCCGACAACATCACGATCATGCCCGATTGCAGCGCATTGTAGTTGGCTACGCCCGCCAGAAACTGTGGTATGGCGTAGGCTGTTCCATAGGTGACCATTGAGACCACCATGGACATGATGATGACGCTGCTGAACTGGCGTTGCAGGAGAAGGCGCAGCCGGATAACCGGTTTTGCTGCATAAACCTGTCCTGCGAAAAGCAGGGCAAAGCCGATCCCCGTAACGACGGTGAGCTGCAGGATCATCGATGATTCAAACCATCGTTCGCGCTCTCCTTCCTCAAGCACGACAGTCAATCCCCCCAGACCGAGGGCAAGCCCTGCAATTCCCAGCCAGTCAGCCTGTGTAATCAGATCAAGGCGATGTCTTTCATGGCGCATGGTGGTCAAGAGGAGTGTGATCAGCACGAGGCTGAGCGGCAAATTGACGAAAAAGATGTAGTGCCAGGAAATGGTCTCGGTCAGCCATCCCCCCAGAAGAGGACCGACGACCGGGCCGACAAGCGCGGTGGCACCGAAGCACGCATTGCCCACAGCCTGTTGAGCCGGTGGCAACCGGGTTGCAATGATGGTCATCGCTGTCGGTATCAGCGCCCCGCCCGTCATACCCTGTCCAAGCCTGCCTATGATCATCATGGGCAGGCTGGTGGATATCCCGCACAGGACCGAGAACAGCATGAAGCAAACGGTGACGGTCAGAAGAAGAGTGCGCAGACCGAGCAGACGGGTCAGCCAGGCTGAAAGCGGAATAATGATGATTTCCGCCACCAGATAGGCCGTCGCGATCCAGGTGCCTTCCGTACCATTGGCCCCAATTTCCCCCTGAACAACTGGTAGCGCTGAGTTGACGATGGAAATATCCAGCGTCGCCATCAGCGCGCCAAGCGTTCCAGCCATGACAGCCAGCCAGTCCGAGAGGCTGGCCCGATCACTCGTAGTGGGGGAGGGCATCGTCATGGAGAGGCGGCTTCAACAGAAGGGTTTCTCGGGTGTTCCAGCCTTTCGGTGTCTTTTGTATCGACTTCCGCAACAACCGAAAGGCCGGCCACCAGCTTCCCACGCAGGTCCGAAGGAACTGTCAGCAGAATTCTGACCGGGACGCGCTGGACAACTTTCGTGAAATTTCCCGTCGCATTCTGTGGCGGAAGCAGCGAAAACAGGGCACCCGTCGCTGGCGACAGGCTTTCCACTGTGCCATGCAGCGTCACGTCTGGCAGAGCGTCCACAGAAAGTGAAACAGGCTGCCCGGTTGCCATACGCCCGACCTGAGTTTCTTTGAAATTGGCGGTGACATACAGCCGATCCAGCGGAACAATGGAAAGCAGGCGCGTGCCCGGCTGCACATATTGTCCCAGACGTACGCTCCGGTCACCAACCCTGCCGGTAATCCCGGCACGGACGATAGCGGCATCCACACTGACAGTGTCGGCATCCAGTTCTGCCTGAGCGCCCTTCTCCTGGGCCTCGGCCTGCTGAATCTGTGTTTGTAGAGTAGCGACGTGACGCTGGTTCTGTATCCATGTAGCGCGGGCGGCTCTGGCCGTCGCGTCGTATTTGGCGGCTTTCGTTCTGAGAGAGGTCAGTTTTTCCTGTGTTTCCGCACCTGTTCTGACCAAAGGCTCGTAACGCAGAACTTCATTGCGGGCCGCGCGTGCATCGCTGTCCGCCGCCGTGACCTGGGCATGAGACTGTTCCACTGCAGCTTCCTGCTCAGCAATGGATGCTCGGGCGTTGGCGGCAGAGGCCTTCGCAACCTCGATCTGTGCGGCAGCCTGACGAGCTTTTGCGCTGTAATCCTGTACGTTGATATGAACCAGTGGCTGCCCTGCTTTGACCTCTTCATTGTCGCGGACATAAATCTGATCGACATAACCTGAAATTCGAGGGGCGATGGTGACGATATCGGCCTCGATATAGGCGTTGTTCGTACTTTCCAGATATTTTCCATAAAGCTGATGCCAGACCAGCCACGCGATGCCGGCTGCCAAAGCACACAAGCTCAGGAGGACGAGAATGCCCTTTGCCTTCGAGGAAAGGCGTTTTGGGCTCATATCCTGAGGTAAACTGCCCTCACCATGTATGACGGGTGGCAGGTCGCTGGTCTGGTGGTCATCTGCCATCGGGTTCTTCCGGTTCTGTTAGTCAGAAAGAATGGTTATGCTGGGAGGTCATGATTGAAGTCACTTAATATCATATGGTAGTACCATTATATGGAAAAGACAACACATGCCGATCTTCAGGAGGCTCTACGCAGCTTCTACGTGAATTCACAGAGACTTCTGGAGACTTACTGTGCCGAGCAGGGCATTTCGTTCACGAGAATCCGCTTGATGATTTTCATAGAAACTCGTGGCTGGACGCGTTCTGTCGATGTGATCGAAGCGCTCAGCCTCGCTCCGCGGACTGTCACGGAAGCAATTGATGCGCTGGAAAAGGATGGTTTGGCCTGTCGTAGCCCAGATCCTGCGGACAGACGGGCAAAGCGTGTCTCTCTGACCCCAAAAGGGGAGAAAATCCTTTCGGAGTTCGAGCCCATCCGAAACAGCTTCGCCGGGGATCTGTTTTCGGTTCTAAGTACGGAGGCAGAAAGAACTCTTACATCATTAGTTAAAAAACTGAATGATAGAATTGGAGAAATTGAACATAAATATATATCCAGATAAATCGATATTATTTTCTTATGAAATTTGTATAAACTTCAATAATTGATGATATATTTATTCTTTTATGCTTCTTAATAAGGACCAATAATGTATGGTGCATAGAGATATTCGGGCCTGCGAGAAATAATTTCCTATATTCAGGTTTTTCCTCAGAGCCCTTTTGGAAATTCGATATGATGGGTTTTCGAGAGGGTTCATGCCTGATTCAAGCTCTGGATGTGGACGCCAGAGCAGAGGCTTGGAAGGATCATCCGCAAGACGAAGCGTTACCCGTCTGATATGACGGAAGAGGGATGGGAGCGGATCGCGCCATTCATGCCCAGCCCCAGCCCCAGTGTCGTGGTCGTTCACGGGAGATCGAATTCCGTGAGGTGATCAACGCGTTGCGCTATCTGTTCGTTCAGGCTGCGACTGGCGGGGCTACCCTCCCCTCTCAACCGAGACAGCGTCTGGCGCATCCTCAAGGATGCAGGTCTCAATCGTCGGCCGGTGAAGGAGAAGATCCGCCCGGTGCGGGGAGAGGGTATCTTCCGGGATTACGATCTGGGCGATGTCCATATCGACGTGAAGCATCTGTCAAAGCTGCAGACCGCAGACGGTGAGGCTCGCAAATGGTTCCTCTATGTCGCGATCGATCGCTGCTCGCGCTTCGTGCATCTGGCCATCTACGACGCCAAGAATGCTGCCAATGCCATCGATTTTCTCAAGGCCGTCAAAGCCGCCTTCCCATTCAAAATAACCCATATCCTGACCGATCGTGGCTCCTGCTTCACTGCGGATGCGTTTGAGAAATTATGCAAGGATCAGGGTGTGGATCGGCGGCGAACCCGGGCTTACTCGCCC
>NZ_BANH01000017.1 GCF_000964465.1 Gluconobacter thailandicus F149-1 = NBRC 100600
AGAGCTTGAATCACATCAGATCGATTTTCCAAACAGGCTCTTAATAGATCGAAGAGCCCTGCGAATGCCTCAGTTCCATGAAATAATAACCGCTCATAACGGAATCTTGGTTGCAGACAAGGCTTCTGGTGAATTGGGGAATACAAGTCTCACATTCACAGAAATTTCCCAAGATTTATCAAAAATTATATCTATTACAATCAATTCTGCCCCCGATCTTGTATTTTTAGTTGGCCAACTCGAATCAACCTACTTTCGCATTGCTCTTTCTGATCTATCGAGCCAGGCAATTCCGTTACGAGTGAAAAAACTCAGCCATGATGAGTGCGCTCTATACCATCCGATTCAACAGACATGCATTTCTGCCATAGCATGCGACCCCAATTCCGGATTTGGTCGTATTGAAGGAAATCGGCGCGAAATATTTGGGTGGGAGCTTTTCAGGCTGGAAAATATCCCGTCTGAAAATATTTCACTCAGACTGCAGCTGATCGGTTCACGTCTTGAAAAAATATTCAGCCAGCCTCTAACCGAAGAAATTATAGTTTCTTCTGTCCTATCCAGATATGCGGCGGGCACTCCGGAAGTTCTAGATGCAACATTACCGTTCCTTGCTACAGAGACGATAGAAAGTCTGGCAACTCGCATTTTTAATGAGGAAGCGCTTTACCTGTCCTTGAAAGACCAGCTTCCCGAGGATATCTGGTGTCAGGAAGGAATTCCTGCGCTTCGAGGCTGGCTGAGCGCGCGACAGGAAAATCCATCCCTCGCCCCAGCCACCCAGTATGTCTGTCCAGAGAATTATACCGCTCTGGCCTATTCGGGTCAGCAAGGCGATCTCGGAAGTTTCATGCATGCATGCGTTCATAGTCTGCGCCGTGCCGTCAAACCATCCCGAAAGACGGCCATACTGGCCTGCGTAAGAAACGAGGGTATCTATCTCCTTGAATGGATTGCTTATCATCGTTCAATCGGCGTGGAATGGTTCTTCCTTTACAGCAACGATAATGATGACAGTTCCGATAGGCTTCTGGCAGCGCTCTCCGAACAGGGGATCATCACATGGATCAGAAATGACCTCTCCCGCGGAACACCTGCCCAACAAAAAGCTTATGGGCATGCTCTCGGCATCATGCCAGACATTCTGAACTTCGCGTGGGTCACGGTTATAGATGCTGATGAGTTCATCGCTCTGGACCCAACCCTGTACAAATCTCTTCCGGACTATCTGAAATGGACGGAAACCCGGGCCGTGGACTCCATTTCATTCAACTGGAAGTTTATGGCTTCCGAGCCGCTTACCGATGAAACAGCCTATCGTCTTCCCTTGACGGAACGTAATCGTTCTTTTGTCCGTGATGATGTCATTGGCGCTGGTATCCATCTGGTCAAATCCATGTTCCGACCAGCTCATGCCTTGCAGTCTGCGGCTCATCACCCGACGTCTTCACCGCGCTATGCTTTGACGATGTGCTTGTCTGACGCGTCTTCACATCTCTGGGTTTCTCCGCCGGGAGGTCTGCCTGCTGGGCCCGGCTTTGCTGATCGGACAGTTTTCGCAGGCATTGGAATTTATCATTATTTCTACAAATCGCCTGAAGAATGGATGTGGAAGTCATCACGTAACCGAGGCGACAATCCCTCACAGAGTGGTATCGATCTCAGAAATTTTGTTGATTCCTGGATTGGTAATTTTATGTCCCAGGTTGAAGGGAACTGGCGCACGGATCAGGAAGAAAAATGGCTGTCCGGGCGTCATAACGACATGCATCGCGAACTTTCCTACCTCTTGAGTCTTCCTAATATAAACGACGCACAGAACGCTGTTTACGAAACATATGAGCACAGATGCCAACTCATTCGTAAGCAAATTCAGTCCGAGAACATCCGGGATCGACTGTCCGATAGAACCATAAAATTTATTGATTTTCTTGGAATAGAATAAAAAATTACCCAATAACCGGAAGAAATAATAAAAATTTTTTCCGGTTATTTATAAATATTACTCAAATTAATTGTTGAAATTATTAAGGGCTTATCAAGTTCACCCTTGACGCGAACGCGGGGATTTTATAAAATATATAAGGTTTGCGAAATATTCGCCAACAAAAAAATCTCAAAATAATAATCTTTTCATTCCTTTTGCAGGTCATGGAAATGTTTTTTTTTCGTTGCAAATTTATATTTTGTGCATTGTTGCTGCTTACTGATTCTGCGCTTTGTGCGCCTATTCCTCAGACATATCGTGATACCGACGGGCAATATCATGCGTTCGCCCTAGCTTCCACTCTCGATGAGAGTGGGAATCCAAGAGTCCGCGCCTACAAGGATAACAATGGGCAATGGCGGCAGACAGTTCCCATTGTTTCGGTCTGCTCGGTTGAAACAAATGGAACCCCTCATCTGTGCACAGATCTGTCTGCAGAGAACGTCGGCAAGCCGAATGGTATTGCCGGACTGGATTCGAAAGCCAATCTCACCAACAACCTCGCAGGTTCAATCAATGGAACCAGTGTGGAAAACCTTGTAAATGCCGGAAACATTATTGCTCCGATCAAGACTTCGAGCCTTGATGTCGATCTAACTGCAGGCCAAGGTTCCCAACCACTGATCAATGCTGGCCGCTTTCCTGTCGTAACAGGCGTTGCCAACAGCGCTGACCCTTTCCAGTCTCCTGATGCACTGCAAATCGGCGGCTTGCCGACAAAAGGGTGGAATACCAAGACCGGTTTGGCAAATAATGAAATAGCTCGCCCGGGATCTCTGGTTATTGCCGGTCAGCCTTGGGGGCCTTTCAACGCAGGCACACTTGAGAGCCTTCTTTTTACCCAGAATATTGATGCCCAGAACGGTATATGCACTCTTGATTGGCGACAGGGGGCTGGACATATCTGCGTGGGCGATGGCGTGGGTCAATATATCGGGGTTATCAATGCGCCTGCTTTTATGGTCCCACCCGTGTCAAAATTCACTGCCACAAGCGTTGTGCTCAAAACGCCTTTAACGGCGGAACAAATCACACAGCTTCGCATTGGTATGTATATTAACACTAACATCATCAACAACACGCGGGCACCTTATACCCATTCGGATACGTGGGGCGGATCGCAGACACCTCAATCCAACTTCTATCTAGGCGTTATTTCCGGATGGAGCGCCGATGGCACAACTATTAACGTATCAGCATGGGATATTCCTCAAGCTTCGGATCACCCTTCCGGCCAGTTTCCAGGTCAGCAGACGGGCGATACTATTGATACATTCTTTTCAAACTATGGGTATCCCGTGGTCTTCATTGGTAATCCCAACAACGGAAGCGCACGCAATGAGTACCTGGCGTACGATGGTTCCCGCGCAGGTGACGATCCGACAGGGAAAACAACTGCTGTCACCGGTGGCACGGCAACAGCGCACGCACTGACAGCGGACGAAATTGACCTGCGGTACTGGGCTACCCGCAAGAATGAGGTTCATCTGGATGGAATCACAGTTTCTGTTGCCGGCTCCTTCGGAACGCCCATGGGCCGTGAAGCCCTGACACAAGACAGTTTTGCCATGGCCCTGAGCGGTGACATTCACAACCTGCTCAAACTGGATGGTCCGACCGATGGAAATGCGATCATTGGTCATTCCTTTTATGTCGGCGGCGGAAAAGGGTCAGACTCTGCAAGCAAGCTTTATGAAATGTCCGATATTGGAGCCTTCCCAGATAGTCAGGGCAGTTCCCTGATGCGCCTGACCACGTTCATGACCAAGGAAACCGATACTGTCGGTCCAGGCGGGAACGCCATGCATGTTGGAATTATCAATGGCGGTTCTCCGGGCGACGGGATGCCATCCGGGCTGGCTGCGTGGGGGCAGGTTGTTTTCAATCAGGGCGGAACAAATAATGGCGGCGTTTCACTCTGCGGTGGATCGGGAGGCAACACCGGATCTGACTCCAGCTGCGGAATCCAAGTAGATTACAACGGAACTGTACGCCTTGGGCCACAAGTGAACGCTCAAGGTCCGATTACGATGATGAACGGCCAGCGCATGACTTTTGCACCAGCGGACAAAAACGGCTGGTCTTACTGGTATGCGCCATCCGGCGTGGGGGGTCTTACCTTATCTGCCAAAACCTATCAGGGCGGCGATGCTAGTCTGACCGCCTATAATGGTACGTTTACAGGTTCTGTTACAGCAAGGCGCTACCAGGAAACCCTGTCCTCCCCGGCATCCTCGTCGGCCTGCAAAGTAGGAGAATTCACAGATGATGCAGACTACCATTATGTCTGTGTTGCCGAGAACACTTGGAAACGTGTAGCCCTAAGCAGTTACTGAGAGCTTCATTCAGAAGCGCCGGTAAACAAAATTCTTTGCTTCCGTGTGCTCGACAGCCTCTTCCACAATGTGATGGAACGGAGACCGGCCGCATACCGGGTCCATATTAGCTGCATCTCCCGTCAGTGCCAGAGCCTGACAACGGCATCCGCCCCAGTCGATTTCCCGGCGGTCGCAGGAGCGACAGGCTTCCGGCATCCACTCTGTTCCACGAAACATATTGAACAGGCGGGAGTTGTTCCAGATTTCCGCCAGAGACTCATCCCGGACATTCGGAAACGTCATGTTCGGGATGATTTCTGCCGCATGACACGGTAGAACGCGGCCAGATGGCGAGATATTCACGAACCTCTGCCCCCAACCGCCCATGCAGGGTTTGGGTCTGTCTGCGTGATAATCAGGCGTCACATAGTCGATAGCCAAGCCGCCTTTAGCACGTTCAGCTTCAACGGCCCGGGTAGATTCTTCAAGCTGCTCCCGGCTTGGTAGAAGAACATCCCGGTTCTTCAGTCCCCAACCGTAATACTGGGTATGAGCGATCTCCACGCGGCCCGCTTTCAGTTCGCGGGCAAGTTCAAACATTTGCGGAATCCGCGCGACATTTTCCCTGTGAACAACGAAATTCAGCGTCATGGGAATCCCGGATGCCTGAATGAGCCGAGCGGCCTTCAGCTTGCGCTCCTGTGCGCCTTTCAGGCCACCAATGCGCTCAGCGCCCTCTTCCGTGACATCCTGAAATGAGAGCTGGATATGATCCAGACCAGCCTTATCCAGCGCTTCCAGTTTGTTGGCATCCAGCAGAACACCGGATGTGATAAGATTGGTGTAAAGGTTCAGCTTCCGCGCCAACGTAACCAGTTCGACCAGATCAGGCCGCGCCATAGGCTCGCCACCGGAGAAATGAACCTGCAAAACGCCCATCTCCGCAGCCTGTTCCAACACCCGACGCCAGCCCGCCGTATCCAGTTCCGCCGCCTTGCGCTCCAAATCCAGTGGATTAGAGCAATAGGGGCACGCAAGCGGACAACGATGTGTCAGTTCAGCCAGAAGGCTCATCGGAGGCTGGGGCAGGGTCATGCGCGAAGAACGCCCTTTTCCGTCAGATCAGAAAGAAGCGCGAGAACATCCGCGGAGATGACCTCACGCGGGGCGGAGAACTGTTCTGTCAGCGTCTCAATGACACTGCCAACAGTCCGTTCCCCGTCCACGAGACCCAGGATATGTGGGGCGGCACCTTCAATAATAAAAGCCTTTTCGGGAGCTTGGACGAGCCAGAGATCCCGGACGCGGTCCTGTTGAAGGCGATGACCGCGGGCAAAAGACAGCACGGTATCTTCCGTCACACTCATGGGACAAAAGCGCCTGGGGGGATATGGTCTTCCACATACGCATAATCCAGCGCATCCAGCATGGACCATAGAACGGAGCACTTGAACTCCAAAGCCCCCAGAACTTCCCGCTGCTGTTCCGGTGTCCGGGCATTCTCACGCACATAAGCCAGTGCAAAATCGGAATCTCGAGGAGCCTGGGTGAGGCGTGGCGTAAAATAGGCCAGCGTTTCTTCGGAAATGAAGTCGTAGTGACGCAGCATGCCGGAAACACGTTCGCTGATGATCGTCGGAGAAAACAGCTCGGTCAGTGATGAGGCAATAGCGGCCAGGATGGACTGATCCCGCACAAAGTTCACATACGCATCCACAGCGAAGCGCGTCGCTGGCAGCAAGCCGTCCGTGCTCTCTACATAGTCCCGATCAAGGCCCAGACCGTCCGTAAGCACGAGCCACCGGGCAACACCGCCTGTTCCGGGCTCTGTGCCATCATGATCTTCGATACGCCGGCGCCATTCGCGACGCAGCTCGGCGGTGGGCAGGCGAGCAAGGAGCGTTGCATCCTTGGCAGGGATCTTGGCCTGATAATAGTAGCGGTTCAGTGCCCAGGCCTGAACCTGCTGCTTCGTCAGCAGACCATCGTGCAGCTTGCGATGGAACGGATGACGATTGTGGTAGCGCTCGGCACCAATATGGCGGAGGAGGCCTTCGAGCTGATCGGGGGTCAGGAGGGTCATGGTGTTTCCAGTCTGAAAGTCATGCCGTCTTCGGACACGGTCCACCCCGCGTTCTCGACGTCTTTGCGTTCCGGACTGTCTTCCATCAGAACCGGGTTCGAGTTGTTGATGTGAAGCAAGACTTTACGCGGTTTTGAACAGGACGCGAAACACTCGACAGGGCCGCCGTTGTCCCGCACCGAAACATGTCCCATCCGCTGACCCGTTTTTGGGCTCAGGCCAGCACGGATCATTTCATCGTCGCGCCAGAGTGTTCCATCGAAAAATAGCAGATCTGCCTGGGAGACACGTTCGATGATGTCTGCTGTGATATGGGCACAGCCCGGAATAAACAGGGCTGTCTGCATCCCATCCGTGATCGAGACACCCAGCGTTTCATCAGGGCGCGAACCTTCAGCTTCGGCGTAGAGCGGTGCTTTCCCTGGCACAGCAAAGGCCGTGAGTGTCAGGCCGGAAGGAGTGCCGTCTTTCAACTTCAAGACTGTCGGTGTGTCCAGCATCAGAGCCACACGCGGGACAATCGCTGGATCAAGCGCGCCGAAAATGGGGTTGGCAGCCAGTTGGTCCAACGTGGACTCACTTCCCATCAAGGTAAAAGGCTCACGTTCACGCAGGGTCAGCAAGCCCGTAATGGCGTCGATTTCGCCACAGGTCAGGATAACACTCTGGATTGGTGTTCCACGTAGACTGCCTTTTTGGTGAAGGGCTGGCGTCTCGATGATCTGCTGTCGCAGGTCCGGGGAAGCGTTGAGAACAAACCAGTGTTCTCCATCGGCACTCACGGCAATGGAGGCCTGAGTGCGAGGGCGTGCGCCCTGTCGCGTGCGAGCGGCGACACATCCGGGCGCTGCGGAGTTCCATTGAGGGAACCCACCGCCGGCCGCGGAGCCGAGCACGATGACATCAATCATTTTTCAGAAAACCGTCTGGTAGCATCAACAGAAAAACGGCCGCCCCTATGGGAGGCGGCCGTCATTTTTCCCGAGAAGGGAAAAGATGATTACTTCTTCTCGCCGCAGACGTACGAGTTGATTTCTGCGCCCAGCGGAATTTCGGTAACTTTCGGCGTGTTCCAAGCCATGGCTGGTCTCCTAGCTGCAGGTTCGCCAGCAGGGCAGACCCCTACCAGCTCTGATCATTATTTAGTGACCTGTTCCTACTGGAGTTCAAGAGGGTTTTTGGGCAGAACACGCAACTGTGTCCTTTGTCAGGTCTTCTCACCTGAACATCATCTCCTCCGATTCAGGCACCAAACATGTCCGGCCTTTCGACTGAGCCTTCCGCGTTTTCCAGCCAGAAAGGCTCTCTTCCGCCGGAAGAGGACCGTTCCTGCCCGATCTCTGATCTTTCAAAGGAAGAAGAGGATCTCCCAGATCCCACGCTGGATCGTAACATATTGCGTCAACATCTGAACGTGCGGGATATCTGCGTTCTGATCCTGACGATTCTGGCCGTCTTCTATTCCCTTTATTTCACGGCACCCATTCTTCTGCCTTTTGTCTTCGCGCTGGTGGTCAATCTCATGATGATTGCCCCGATGCGATTCCTGCGACAGAAGCTGCGCTTTCCCAAGCATCTGGCCGCCCTACTTCTGATCATCGCCATGTTTGGCGTGGTGGGCGGTATTGCCACAACGATCTCTGTCCCGGCAGCCGGCTGGATCTCCCGTGCCCCCCAGACCCTTCCGGCACTTCAGAGCAAACTGGCCGTTCTACGTGGTCCCATCGAAATGATGCAGCGGGACTATCAACGGCTTTCAGGGATGTTTGGCGGGTACCGGCCATCCGGTTCCCATGCTGTATCCGCGCCTATTGGGGGTGAGAGCGCTCTGAGCAAGCTGGGCACTTCCGTTCTTGCCGGAACCAGAGAAGTCGCTGGAGGGTTTTTCTCCATGCTCCTGATGCTGTTCTTCCTCATGACGGAAGGGGACACACTGCTCCGACGCATTGTGGAAATCATGCCGACCTTCCGGAAGAAACGGCGGCTGGTCCAGATCACGACCCAGATCGAGCGGAACGTGTCGCTTTATCTGGCCACCATCACCATGATGAATTTCCTGGTCGGTCTGGCCAACATGATCCAGTGCTGGGCAACGGGTATGCCAAACCCGCTGCTCTGGGGTGTTCTGGCCTTTCTGCTCAACTATATCCCGATCATCGGCCCCCTTACCGGCGTCGTGGTGTATTTTGTCGTAGGACTCTTCACCTTTCCCTCCCTGCTCTACGCATTGGTACCTCCCTCCATCTATCTGTTGATTCATGTACTGGAGGGTGAGACTATTACGCCTATGCTTCTGGCCAGGCGCTTCACACTCAATCCCGTTTTCGTCATGGGGTCACTGCTGTTCTGGGACTGGATGTGGGGCATTTCCGGTGCGTTTCTGTCTGTCCCTATGCTCGCGGTCTTCAAGATCGTCTGCGACCACATCGAGGTTCTGGCGCCACTGGGACATATTCTGGGTGGATCCCGCAGAAGGTCGCTCAGCAGCGCCATCACGGCCCAGCTTCAGTCCGAGCCCTGATAAAGCGCATTTGAGGAACATCTGGTCAGGCAGGGGGTTTTCGGGGTAGAGGCTGCGGCATTGTCCGGCACAGGAACCATCTCAAGGAGACCTCCATGACCCAACAGTCCCGACGCGGCGTCTGTCTGGTGATCTCAGCCCCCTCCGGTGCGGGCAAGTCCACGATCGCCAATGCCCTGCGTGCTTCGGAGCCCTCCCTCAAGCACTCCGTCTCTGTGACGACGCGTAGTCCCCGGCCCGGCGAAGTAGAAGGTGTTCATTACCATTTCCGCAATATCGATGCCTTCCGCGCGATGGCGGAGGCAGGAGAACTTCTTGAATGGGCAGAAGTGTTCGGTCGTGGCTACGGAACACCTCGGTCCCCCGTGGAGAAAGCTCTGGACGCCGGTCATGACATGGTCTTCGACATTGACTGGCAGGGACACCGGCAGTTACGCGCTGCCCTCCCTGAAGATGTTGTGAGTCTGTTTGTGCTGCCCCCTTCTCTGGAAGAACTGGAACGCCGGCTCCACAAGCGTGCCTCCGATGATCCAACGGAAATCGAGAAGCGCATGAACGCTGCGCTCAATGAGATTTCCCACTGGGCAGAATTCGATCATACAATCATCAACTCGGATCTTGATACCGCCATCTCTCAGGCACGCTCAGTGTTGACGGCAGCACGCCTCACCACCCGGCGCCAACGGAACCTCGTGAATATCGTTGCGGGATTCAACCCACCCCGCTGATCCGCCATATTTTTCAGATATACTCTCAACAGGGCTGCCATCATTCGACGGGAGCCCTGTTTTGACCTCGATCCTCAGAATGACAAAATATTTCTAATACATAATTACTATGGCAGACCGTAACGGTTTCGTTATGACTATCTGGAACAGCACCGTGCTGCATCAAATATTCTTCCGGGAGTCGCCAGTATGTTATCAAGACGTCTCTTTTTTCTTGCAACAACGTCCCTACTGGCGTCTTCCGTAGAAACACAGGCTCTTGCTGCAACAGATCCTACTGTTACAGGGGCAGCCGTTCACGCTGCCCCTCACCGAACAACCAGCAAGACAGCGGCCGCCACAAAACAGCAGGTTGTTCGTCACCGTGCCGCCCCGGCTGGTGGGAATGAGACCATGATTGTGACTGGCACTCACGCCAGCAACAAACATGCACGCGAAAGTACAAGCCCCGTCACCGTCGTCACGGCCGCAACTCTTCGCCGTTCCGGACAGATGAATCTGGCCGACGCCCTGACCCGGACCTATGCCTCCATCAACGTTTCAGCAAAAGGCAGCGATACGGCTGCCCTTACGTCTTCCATCCGGATGCGCGGCCTGAACCCGAACCAGGTACTGATCCTGATTGACGGCAAGCGTCGGCATGTCACGGCCAATATCGTACAGAACGCTGGCCCCCAGTTTGGTTCGACTCCCGTGGATCTGAACATGATCCCGGCCAACATGATCGACCATATCGAAGTTCTCGAAGACGGCGCTGCGGCCATGTATGGTTCGGATGCGATTGCGGGCGTGGTGAACATTATCACCAAGAAGCAGGATCACGGCCTGAACATGTCCGCCCAGACGGGTGCGAATGCCTATAACGGTGATGGCTGGCAGTATCAGCTCAACGCGGATGGCGGTTTCAAACTGGGCCATGACGGCTTCATGCACATCAGCGGGCAAGTCTATCACACGGACCATTTCGTTGCGGGAGCAAAAGATCACCGCCTTCTTGGATACTGGCCCACGGGCGCCAATACCAATGGCTATTATAACGGGGTTGTGGCTAACGCGCGAAATGTCCCCAAAGATTCTAATAAAATCATGAGCACGCCCGAAGAGACGCGTGAAAACCTGGGCATTGATTTTGGCAAACCCATTACGGAGAAAATCGATTTCTATGGGCAGGTCACCTACGCCCACCGTCATGCCGAAGCAATCCAGAATTATCGCGTCCCAAGCATTGCGCCAACGCTCTATCCCTCCGGCTTCTCGCCGCTCGAAGTCATTGATGAAGACGATTACGCTGGAGAACTCGGCCTCAAGGGCCACGACTTCTATGGCTTCGACTGGGATCTGAGCACGGTTTATGGTGCAGATCAGGACAAGATTTCCAACAAGAATACCGCCAATACCGGCTTGTTGGGATCCACCTGCAACAATGGCAACGTAGCCAATTACTCCTCCATTGGCTGCGGCTGGTCTCCCACAACAGTTCGAGCTCTGAACTACCGAAACGCCCAATGGACCAACAATCTGGATTTCCGACGCAAGATCAACATTTTCAATACTGTCCCAATGGTCCTTGCTTTTGGCGGCGAACATCGTCTGGAAATGTATGACATCGTTGCGGGTGAGCCAGCTTCCTATGAAGTTGGCGGCACACAGGGCTATGCTGGCCTGCGCCCGCAAAATGCAGGCTCGTGGAGCCGAAACATCTGGGCCGCCTATATTGATGGCGACTTCCATCCCTTGAAGCATTGGGACCTCGATTTCGCCGGTCGTTTTGAACATTATACCGATGTGGGTAATGCACAGAACGGCAAGGTCTCAACCCGTTATGACGCCACACCGTGGCTGGCTTTCCGCGGCACGATCAGTACCGGTTTCCGGGCACCAACCCTTGCTGAACAGCATTACAGCACCATGAGTGTTGGTCCGACCAGCGCGAGCGGTCTGCTTCCTGTCAGTTCCAGCGCTGCAAGCATTCTTGGTGCCAGCCCACTCAAGCCAGAATATTCGATCAGTTCCAGCGGCGGCGTTGTTGTGGAACCCGTAAAAGGCTTCCATGTGGAAGCCGACGTGTACCAGATCAATCTGCGCAACCGAATCTCGCAGGGGGGAACCACAAAGGGCCAGGCCGCTGTCGATGCCATTCAAGCAATGGGTTATGCACTCCCAGTCAATTCGTTTGATATTAGCAATGTTTCCGCATATTATTTCGCAAACGTAGCAAGCACCCGAACACAGGGTTTGGATATTAAAGCGGATTACACGTTCCACCTGCATCGCTATGGCAACCTTGCACTCAGCATGGCACTGGATTTGAACCGTACCCGGATGCACCATGTCGCATCCGATACAAATGGGAATCCCTTGCTGAATGCACAGACAATTGGCTACCTGACCACAGGCTATCCACGCAGCAAGATCATTCTCAACGCGTATTATACAATCGGGAAATGGGATCTGAACGTCCGGCAGACACGTTATGGAGAAACCACCTCCATGATGACCTATCAGGATTGGACACCAACATCCGCTACCTGCGCGGCCGCAGGCGGCGCAGCCCTGCGTTACTCCAATACCTGCTTTGGCCAGTTCAAGAACACACCACGCTGGCTGACGGATCTTGAAGTTGGCTATCGCTTCAATGAACACTGGCATGTTGCTGTTGGTGGCAACAACGTCTTCAACATCCGCCCGCGCAAACTACCCGAAGAGCTGAGCTCCTACGGGGCCGCCGTCTATGACTCCAACTCGGCACAGGTGCCGATCAACGGCGGCTATTACTACGGCCGTATCAACGCGACGTTCTAAACCCTGACAGGGCTGATGAGGCGAATATCCTCATCAGCCTTTTTTATTACTTGGTCGTATAACCACCATTCACAAGAATGGTCTGACCTGTCATCCACCATCCGTCAGACACAAGCATCCGCACGAATGGAACGATGTCTTCAATATCAGTCAAACCCGTTTTGCTGAGCGCAGACAATGCCGCAGCCGTCTTGTGATACGCCACGGCATCCGCACTTTCCTGTCCATAAAAGAAAGGCGTATCCATCGGGCCCGGGCCAATAGCATTCACAGAAATACCATGTGCTCCATATTCCTTAGAAGCTGCACGGGTGAAATGCTCAACCGCCGCCTTGCTTCCCGCGTAAGTGGAATAAAACGGCGTGTAGGCTCCAAGAAGAGATGTTACCAGCGTCAGAAGCTTACCGTTGTCTTTCAGATGCACGCCCGCCTCCTTGATGAAGAAGAATGCAGACTTCGTATTCACGTCGAACATCTCATCAAATTCATCTTCAGACGTCTCGGCAATTGGCTTCTTCAGCACTTTTCCAACGGTATTGATTGCAATGTCCGGCTGGCCAATCGCCGCCACGGTCTCTCTGAACAGATCGGCGTTTCCGGCTGCCGTTCTCAGATCCTTCTGGAACGCTACGGCCTCAACACCAGTCTGCCTCAGTGCGGCGAGGGTTTCATCCGCAGCGGCTTTCGTTTCTGCGCTATTGTAGTGAATGGCCATTGCACGAACACCTTGCGCAGCAAGGTCCCGGGCAATGAGGCCACCAAGATTCTTGGCTCCACCGGCAACAAGAACCGTTTTCCCCTTTAGAGTGTGGTCCACCATGATAGGTCTCCATCTTTCGGAATTGAGACCCACAGGGTACCGTCCTGCAAAACAGGACCAAGACCCTATTCCTGATCACACCTGTCGGGAATTCTGAACAAACTGGTTTCCACTGTTACGAGGTTCTTTTGGATCGGATCGATCTTTTCCGCATTTTCATCAGAGTGGTTGAAACATCCAGCTTCACCCGCACGGCTGACATGCTGAACATGCCGCGATCCACAGTGTCCACAGCCATCCGGGATCTGGAAATCCGGACAGGAACCCGGCTTCTGGCCAGAACGACCCGCGCTGTTTCTCCAACCCAGGATGGCAAAAAACTCTACGAGCACTGCCTGCGCCTTATCGCAGACGTGGAAGACATTGATACCCTGTTTCGCAAAGAGCGCGACGGGCTTGCAGGTATTCTGCGCGTCAATCTTCCAGGGCGGATCGGACGGTTAATCGTTGCACCAGCGCTGCCCGATTTTCTGTCTCGTCACCCCGACCTGTCCATCGAACTTGGCATGACGGACCGTGCTATCAATCTCGTGGAAGAACAGACAGATTGCGTCCTGCGCGTCGGACCACTTCAGGATTCAGGGCTCATCAGTCACAAAATAGGCGAACTCCACCTCCTGAATGTCGCCAGCCCCGATTATCTGGAACGATATGGAGTACCAACAGATCCGCATGACCTGACCAGTCATCACGTCATCACGTCATCACGTCATCACGTCATCACGTCATCACGTCATCCGCTACGCCTCTCCCGTTACGGGACGTGTGGAACCGTGGGAATGGATGGAGAATGGCGAAAGCAGATCCATCCTTCCTCCGGCCTGCGTCACGGTTGATAATGCAGAAGCCCTGATTGCGTGCTGTCTTGCAGGGATGGGGCTGATCCAGATTCCTTCCTATGACGTTCAGCCACATCTCCAGAACGGAGAACTTGTGAGCGTCATGCCGGAATGGTGTGCAGAGCCCCTTCCAATGTCCATTCTCTACCCTCACAGACATCATACAACGAACAGGGTCACAACGTTTGTGAAGTGGCTGGAGCTTCTCCTCAAACGTCATGTGCTTCCGGACTAATTTTTACTCCGCTGTAGAGTCAGAACCCGCTTGGGTAGCCGCCTGAACAGCTGCCGCGAAAGCCGTCGCATTACCCATCGCGTCCGCCATGGTCGTCGGCATCAGGATTGTCGTGCCGCGGTTCTTGTTCATTTCAAAGACGCGATTGATCTGAAGGATCTGGAGCGCGATCGGCGAGGCTTCATACGTTTTGGCCGCAGCGGCCAGTTCTACGGCCACCTGCCGCTCCGCACTTGCCAGCGTCACCCGAGCAGCACGTTCACGTTCGGCCTGTGCCTGTCGGCTCATGGCGTCCTGCAAATTATCAGGCAACTGGACGTCGCGGATTTCCACGGCCTGGACCGTAACGCCCCATTCCCGCGTCTTAACCTCAATCAGATCACGCAATTCATCATCAATGCGTCTGCGGTCTTCCAGCAGAACGGCCAGATCCGAACTGCTGACCACTTCGCGCAGGGTCGTCAGTGCCACCATGGAGACTGAACCTTCATAATCATCCAGCTCAGTAATGGCCCGCAACGGATCATGCACCATCCAGAATACCACCGCGTCCACATCCACGGGTGTCGTATCGCGCGTCAGGGTCTGCCGCGTGTGGACAGGCACTGTTCGGATACGTTGATCCACCACTTCACTGACCTGATCGACAAAAGGAATGATCAGGAACAGACCCGGCCCACGAAGCCCCTGGATTTTACCGGCGCGCAAAACCAGCGCACGCTGCCAGGAATTACACATCTTCAGAGACAGCAGAATGAACGCCCCGACAATCGCGCTGGCGATGACAAATCCGATCTGCCGGGTCGTAACCTGAAGACCTACCCCGATCAGAATACAGAGAACCGCCAGTGCAACTGCCACCCCGTTGAATGGTAACCCGTTGCCTCGGCGGGAGAAGGACGGCGGAAATGTTGGATATTGAATCATGACTGTACCTTTCCGGCGCCCGACACTGGCGCGATAGAGGATGAAGACTCCAGAAGCGTCTTCATCGCCTGAAGAACACGGTCCGGCTCAAGACCCAGAGCATGGCTTCGGGCGATCGTCGAAGCTGCAAGGTCCATGACCTCGCGCTCCTTCACACCCGGATCAGACTGTGGGGGATGGGTGCTGACAAAACTGCCACGCGCCCGGAATGTCTCGATGGCTCCAAGCCGCTCCAGTTCTGCATAAGCACGCTGAACCGTATTGAGATCGACCTGAAGATGGACAGAGAGCGCCCGCATTGTCGGCAACCGGTCTCCGGGCTGGAGCAGCCCGGAACCGATGGCCGTCAGAATACGCTCCCGCATCTGAACACGAAGCGGCAGACCTCCGGTGATCAGAAGGGGCGTGGGAAACAATAATGTTTCTATATTTGCAGACATGCATACAAGATAGTCATCATCACAATCTTTCCGTCAAGAAATTTTGGAAGACCGCCGCTTCGTGATATGCGCTGCTGTTCTCATTTCATTGGCTGCGGACAGCAAGGACAGACGCCTCATGACAGCGCCTCAGACCGGAACGGACACTTCTGACCGAAGCGGCTCTCCGATGATCCTCGCCCTTCCAAAAGGGCGAATTCTCAAGGCGTTGGCCCCTGTTCTGAAACGAACCGGCATCGAGCCGGATGCGGATTGCCTTGAAGAAAGCAGCCGCCGTCTGCGGTTCGGAACATCCTACCCTAATCTGGATGTCGTCCGCGTCCGCTCTTTTGACGTTGCGACTTTCGTGGCTTATGGCGGCGCGCACATTGGCGTCTGTGGGGCTGATGTTCTCATGGAATTCGATTATCCAGACATCTATGCGCCGCTGGATCTCGGTATTGGCGGCTGCCGTATCTCCGTCGCACGCCCCAAGAATGTGACCGAAGATCCGGCCGCATCGCAGTCCCGCCTGCGTGTCGCAACGAAATATCCGACCATTGCCCGCCGTCACTTCGCCTCCCGCGCCATCAATGCCGAAATCGTGCATCTGAACGGTGCCATGGAACTTGCGCCGACACTCGATCTGGCCAGCGTCATCGTGGATCTCGTGGATACCGGTTCCACCCTCCGCGCCAATGGTCTGATGGAGACGGAGACCATTGCGAACGTCACAAGCCGTCTGATCGTCAACCGCGTGGCCCTCAAGACACGCCCGGAAGAGATCGGTCTCCTGATCGAACGGTTCCGGGCCGCCCTGAGCGAGGAAGCAGCAGCGAAATGAAACGTCTCAATACCCTCAATCCCGGTTTTGAAAACGATTTCGCCAGCCTGATGGCTGATCGCAGCAGTGAGGAACGGAGCGTTGCCGAGCCGGTCCGCGCCATTCTGGCAGATGTCCGTACCCGTGGGGACGAGGCGCTGTGTGACTATACGGCCCGTTTTGATCGTCTGACGCTCTCGGCCGACAAACTGCGGATCAGTGCGGAAGAAATCACCCGTGAAGCAGACCGCGTGCCTGCGGATCTGATGGACGCTCTCAAAACGGCTGCCCGCCGCATTGAAGCCTTCCATGCCGCGCAGATGCCAAAAGATCTGGATTTCACGGATGACGAGGGCATCCGCCTTGGTATGCGCTGGACCGCCCTTGATGCCGTTGGTCTGTACGTTCCCGGCGGGAAAGCGGCTTATCCGTCTTCCGTTCTGATGAATGCTTTGCCCGCACGTGTTGCAGGCGTGCAGCGGGTAGCCATGTGCGTGCCGTCCCCTGATGGGGTACTGAATCCACTGGTTCTGGCAGCCGCCCGTCTGTGTGGTGTCGAGGAAATCTATCGCATTGGCGGCGCTCACGCTGTGGGGGCGATGGCCTACGGCACGGAGCGTATTGCTCCGGTTGATCGCATCGTTGGGCCGGGAAACGCCTTCGTGGCCGAAGCCAAGCGTCAGGTGTTCGGACATGTCGGGATCGACAGTATCGCCGGGCCATCAGAGGTCGTGGTGGTCGCGGATGGCAACAATGATCCGCGTCTGGCTGCCATTGACCTGCTTGCACAGGCCGAACACGACGAACAGGCTCAGGCCATCCTCATTACAACTGATGCAGCGTTTGGAGACGCGGTAAACCAGGCAGTTCTGACCGAACTTCAGACGCTGCCCCGCACTGCCATCGCGGCAAAAAGCTGGGCTGATCACGGCGCGATCATCGTTGTGAAAGATCTGGAGGAAGCCGCCCGCATCGTGAACCAGTTGGCCCCTGAGCATCTGGAAGTCCTGCTGGACGAACCCCGCGCCTTTAGTGGGCTCGTGCGTCATGCAGGCGCCATCTTCATGGGACGGTACTGCCCGGAAGCCGTGGGAGACTATGTCGGCGGCCCCAATCACGTTCTGCCCACAAGTCGCACCGCCCGCTTTGCATCCGGTCTGTCTGTGTTCGACTTCATCAAGCGCACGACGACTATTGAGGCCAACGAAGCTGGTCTGAAGAAAATCGGCCCCGCAGGCGTTGCACTTGCACAAGCTGAAGGTCTGGATGCACACGCCCTGAGCCTGAGCCTGCGTCTGGATCAGCTCTGAACCTGAGAGGGTATAGTCTGCCCTGCCCATTGAGGGCAGGCAGACTTTCAGGCCATCAACAGCTCAATGGCGGCGGCCCGCTTGTATCATGTAAACGTCTCCGCATAATCCGCCCCCTGATCGACAGGCATTTTCCACGATCAAGACACAAACCATCCTGTTCGCATTTCTGGTATGAGGAGCTGGATGACAGCCCCAATGCGACATTGATCGCTGGGTCAAAACAAAAGCAGACGTCTTTTCCTTCAAAAATACCCGAAAAGCTGCGTCAAGCTTGACGTTTGGCCCGACAGTCCGCACATAGCGGAACTGGATTTTCAGGCTTCCATCGGAGCCACTGCCCTGTGCAGGCCTTTACCTCGTCTCTGTACCAAGGATTCTCATGTCAAAAGAAGACCTCATCGAGTTCACCGGCACCGTCATGGAACTGCTACCGAACGCCATGTTCCGCGTCACGCTCGACAACGAGCACACCATTCTCGCTCATACGAGTGGTAAGATGCGCAAGAACCGTATTCGTGTTCTGGCCGGTGACCGCGTGAATGTTGAAATGACGCCATACGATCTCTCCAAGGGCCGGATCACCTTCCGCTTCAAGTAAGAGACTGCGGCGCATGGCCCCCTCCCAGCCTTCACTGTCGGACTCTGACAGTCTGAAGCGCCCGGCGCTTGTCCTGGCCTCGGCCTCTCCCCGCCGCCTCGCCCTCCTGGGACAGATCGGTGTCGTGCCAGATGATGTCGTCAGCACGGACGTGGATGAAGAGCCCCGCCCAGGTGAACTGCCCCGTGCGCTGGCGCAGCGTCTGGCCCGCGCAAAGGCGGATCATGCGGCATCGCAGCGTCAGGACGCCGCTCTAGTCATCGGCGCTGATACCGTTGTCGCTGTGGGACGGCGGATTCTTCCCAAGGCAGAAGACGAAAAGACAGCCCGCGCCTGTCTCCGCCTCCTCTCCGGGCGGAACCACAAGGTTCTGACCGCCGTTGCCCTTCGCCCGACTGTGGGCTGGGTTGACGGAGTGGCCAACGAACGTCTGGTGGAGACATCTGTCACGTTTCATCGTCTGACGGACAGCCAGATTGATGCCCTGATCGCTAATGGTGACTGGCAGGGCAAAGCTGGCGGTTACGCCATTCAGGGCGCAGCAGCAGCCCATATCCGACAAATTGGCGGAAGCTACTCTGCCGTGGTCGGGCTTCCCCTGTTTGAGACAGCACAGCTTCTCCGCGGGCAGCCCCGCCGTCAGGGTGGGTGGATCGCGTGATTGAAATCCGCGCCGCCTGTTCCCCGGGCGAGGTACGGATTGCAGTTACGAACCAGGATACGCTTCTCGATGTCGGCCTCTGGCGTCCCGGGCATCCAGATGGCCTCGACGACTGGCACATAGCGCGCGTTCAGACTGTGGCACCGGCTCTGGGTGGGGCATTCGTCACGCTCCATGATGGGGAAAGTGGGTTTCTTTCCTGCCGCGATGCGCTCGTGCAGGGGCAAACTGTTTCTGTCCGCGTCAGTCGCTCAGCGCAGAACGGGAAAGGCCTGCGTTTTCGCAAAGCAGAGCCCCCTCAGGACAGCGACAATACGCCACGCCTCATCGCCCCAGGCCCTACCCCTCTGGAGGAGCTGGCCGACCGGTATCCTGAGGCGCCGCTCCACATTGATGACCCCGGCATCGCAGCACGACTATCTGCGCGACTGCGCCCAAGACTCCAACGATGCCAGCGGGCTTTTGACAGCACTCTGGAGAGCGAGTTCGAGGAACTGGGTTCTGAAACGGCTGACCTGGGCCTGTTGACCGCCAGCTTCTTCCCGACACCAGCGCTGATTGCGATCGACCTCGACAGTAATGCCAACCCGGATTTCAAGGGTAACGTCACCAGTTTCCCCGCGCTGAGCCAGCAGATCCAGCTCAGAAACCTCTCCGGCACGCTGCTTATCGACCCCGCAGGCGTCAAGACGCGCAAAAGACCTGCGCTCGTCAGCTTCCTGCGAGACGCCATGGCGCAGGACCCTCTCAAGCCTCAGGTTCTGGGCGCAACGCCATCCGGCCTGCTGGAAGTCATCCGTCCGCGCAAACGACCACCCTTGCATGAGCTGCTATCCTCCCCACATGGCAGGGCGCTGGCAGCGTTGCGCACCATTTTGCGCGAAGAGCGAAAAGGGCGTGTGCTGACAGCGTCTATCCCTCTCATCCGGGCACTGGAAAGTGACCCGGATGCCCTGAACGATTTCGTATCCCGCCGCGCCGCTCCCCTGGAACTGGTTCTGAACCCGAACGCGGCACCCGAAAGCTGGAGCCTGTCATGAGTGCAACCTGCCCCATCTGTCATCGCCCCACGGAAGCAGCCTTCCGGCCATTCTGCTCCCGCCACTGCGCGGACGTTGATCTAGGCCGCTGGTTCAGTGGCAACTACCGCGTTCCGTCCTTCAGGCAGGACAATGAAGAAGAGCTGGACGATAATCCTGAATCGAAGGGTTGATCCCGAACGAATCATGAGCTACACCCCGTTTCCGCAGCGGGTGTTTCACCTTAAGCCCGGTGCCCAAGTAGCTCAGTTGGTAGAGCATGCGACTGAAAATCGCAGTGTCACTGGTTCGATCCCGGTCTTGGGCACCATTTCATAACTTCCCCCTTCAAAATCAATAGCTTGTCGGTCCTTTCCGTCCCACCTGCGATTTTCGTGCTGTGAGTGGGACTTTTCGTTACTGACCAGACGTGCGAAAGCACGCTTTGCAAGCCGCTTTTGGTCTGCTGCATTTGTGTATCTCTGAACTTCTTTGAGAGAGCGGTGACCTGTGACCGCAGCAATTTCGTGAGCCGAGCATCCAAGCTCTGCCAGTCGCGCAGCCGCAGCCTTTCGCAAGCCATGTGACGAGCATTGAGGCAGCCCCGCAGCATTGCACCAATCCCGAAATCGGTTGCCAAAGCTTTCCGGCGTGTAAGGACGCCCATTCATTCCTTGAATGAACGTGTTGCCTTCTAATGCTCCAGGCGTGGCCTCAATGATGCGCCATAAATCCGGCACGACTGGTAAAGTCAGGGTAACCGGCTTCCGCTTTCCGTTTTTCACTTGTGTAAAAGTGAGAGAACCATCCCGAATGTCTTTGATACCGAGTCGAACTGCATCGCTCCTACGCTGCCCCGTGTACAGCAAGACTGCGAACGCCAGGCGAGCCGGTGATCCTATCGGATAGAAAGCCTCGAACGTCTCAATCTCGGCAGGCGTCCAGCTATGAAACCCGCTGCCACTGGCAGGGATATATCCAACCTCTTTCGCGGGGTTTTTCTCGATCATCCCAACCTGAACGCCAAAAGCGAGCAGCGCACGCAATGCCTTCAAGATGCCGTTTCCAGCTTCCGGCTTACCTGCCTTCGAATCCCGTAAAGCCATTACATGCTTCGGCAGCAAGGTGCTGACAGGATTGGAACCACATTTCTCACACAGATTGTCCAGTACACCCCGTCGCACATATCGTGTGCGACTATCGAGACGACCGAAAACAGCCGATCGATAATACGTCACGCAGAGATCCCGAAAGCTGCCCGGTATCAAAACCTCACTCTTTGACTGAGCAGGCGCAATTTCTCCAGCCAATGCACGGCGATATTCATCGTCGAATTCTGGCGTTCCAGGCGCTTCTCTGAGACGGATTTTTCTATGTCCAGGACGACGCAGATAGACACGGGTTTTCCCGTGCCTGTCAGTGTCCTCCACCACATATTTGTAGTGCTTACGGACCACGATCATTTCAATACCGAATCCCACTCATTAGCTCTTTCCAATCCTGAAAAAAGCGCTGTTTCATCCGGTTTAGCCCCGCTCATCCGAGCCGCAGCCGACACCAACGAAGGTCGATGCCAGAGAACGATTTTTCCAAAACGGATCGGGCGCGGCGCATGACCTTCCTCGACCATCCGATCAAAGGTTGATTCACTCACCCCCCAGAACGCCGCCGCCGCGGATCGCCGAAGAAAGATAGGCACCAAACCGGGCGGGAGATGATCGTATTTCACGCGCTTGCCCCTTCATTTTGATGCGTGCCAGGAGCCGGAAAGCCGTCATCAGTATGACCGGGTTTCGGTGCAAGAGAGGGCATGCCAGGCGCATCCGCAGGCCAGTTCGGCGCGCTACCGTTTCGCAACGCATCGCCATCAGCATGCGAAGACAGCCCAACCGCATTGCGCGCCTCGTTCGCTGTCATGATGCCGCTCTGCACCTGAGCGCAGTTAGCAGCGGCAACCGCGCTATAATTGCCCCGCAGTAAGCCGCCCATATCAATCAGAAGATGATACCCGGCCGGCAACACCGCTTGGTCAAACTCGGCTTCAATCGCAGACACAATCGGCGCCAAGGTAAGTTGAGCGAAAGCCGTCAGATAAGGTGACAAATCAGCCGGCAGCCGGTCGCCTAATTGAATCAGTGGTTCAGGCACACGAAACAGACGACAGATTTCAGCAACACCGAATTGCCGACTTGCGAGAAACTCTGCATCTGCGCTGTTCAAGCTTGCTGGCTTGAAAGACCATCCACCTTCAAGAAGTGGAACTTTGCCTGCGTTCAGCGCCCCGGAATAATCTTGGAGGGATGCCTTAGCCTGGGCGCGTTGCTCTTGGGTAAGATACGAAGGCGATGATAGGTAGCCAGAAGGCCGCATACCGTTTCGCCAGGTCTTTTCTGCCACCTTGGACATTTCGAGGCTTTCGCGAACGACGCCAGCCGCCCGCGCAAGCACGCTTCGACCGATCAGGCCATTATCTGATCGTGCCTTAATGTGAAGGACTTCCGTGTCCAGCAGACGCGACGGCAAACCCAGAAGCTGAGTTTCAGGCGTTGAGGTCACAACGTCGAACACGAGCCGAGAGTGTGTGCCAACGCCAACAACTTGCGGACTAAGCCACGTCCAGGGAATAGGCGTGAGGCTGACCACAGCCCCGCGTGCATCTTTCTTGATCCACGAAACGGAATTGCCCTGCATCTGCAAATCAGCAACGACTTGCATACAGAATGACGGCCAGCTTTGCCTCGTGTTCGGGCGTGAGATCAGTTTGACGGCTGGCAACGTGTCCTGGGCGGCCTGACGTCCATCTTCAGCATCAGCGACGATAGAAGCTGGAAGGCTTGCAATCGACGCGGTTGTGATTTCAAGGCAAGCAGTAACAGCGGACAGGCTTTCAGAGAGCCATGCAGACACCGGACCATGCGCCGTCTGCGTCGCGCCCAAACCTACGCTCACAGCGCCCCAGCCGTCAGAATATCGGCCTGAAACCCGGCTTTCTATCGACAGGACAGGTTCTTTCCGCACACGACTGCGAGGCGTTGAATTCGTGAAAAAGCCCATTACAGCCTCAACATCGTCAGAACGCGGTCCCGGTATCGCTCTACGTGGTAAATCTCACCAAGCGGACGACTACGCGGCTCCACGAAAGTTTCGGCATAGGCGGGATGCGAAGAGATGATGGAAATCTCGTGCAGCCGCGCCCCGTGAATGATCCGGGTTTCTCGCCCTTGCCATTCGTCAACAGCATCAGAAAAGCCAATGCTTACGCCGCCAAGATCGCCGCGCTTGGCCATGGCATGCACATCCCGGCCACGTTCGGTATCTGGCAGATCAAGAGCAAAGTGCAGCCCATCGGCCCGGTCTTCGAGTTGCAAGGTGCCAGAGCGCGTGCGCCCTAGCAGCTTGGCAGCATCGTGGTCCTGCAACGCCAGAATATCCTGACCTTCGCAGGCCGACCGGAGCGCATGGGCTGTAAAACGTTCGGAGAAGTTGCCGATCTGCGCGGGCTTGTCATAAGGCACCGCCAGACCCCGGAGAGTAAGGCCACTTCCGGCAGGCGTGACACCCGCCGAAAAGCGCATTTCCATTGTCCCGCGCGTCATGGATCAGCCCCCAGCCGCAGCTTTAGGGGCAAGAACCGAAAATGCCTGCGGACGGCGAACCGCCACATCGGCGCTCTGGATCACCCGGATCTGCACGTTGCCGCGCTGGAAGGCTTCAGACGCATATGGATTGACCAGGATTTCTACGACACCCCACATGCCGATCAGCAGGTTCGTCCAATCCCCCAGGACAAGAGAACCAGCCGGAACGTTGGTGCTCCATTGTGCGGGCAGGCCCGCTAGCGTTCCATCATCCATGATGAACCCGGCACCCACCGAGGCAGCCTTCGGAGTTGCCATTAGGGATGCGCGAACACCTGCACCAATCGCCCACCCATTCGGCACCGCATTGGCCGTTTCCAGATCCGTCAGGCGAGCAAGAATTTCCGGCCAGGACAAACTTCCTGCCGTGTAATCGGCAGTATGTGCAGCCTGCGGAATGACACCTTTAGGGGTGAAGTTGGTTCCATCACCAGCCAGAGCAGCAGCGTCCAGAGCCTGCGCCATGACTGCTAGAAGATCGGATTGTACCAATTCCTGAGCAGCAGGGCTGGAAAGCATCAGTGTATTTCGGCTGATTTCAGCGATTGATCCGCATGTCTTCGGGCTCATGACAATGCCGTCATAGGCTGGATTTCCCGCAGGAAGAGTCTGGTTTTCCCCAACCCATGCCGCCTGCGCCGCAGCCGTCTGGCGAGGAATACCGATATTGCCAGAAAGGCCATCCAGCACGACCGCGCCAAGCTGTTGCGTAATCAGGCGCGCCCGCAGAAGGCTAACGAACTGGTCCGGGCGCTGTTGTGTCGGGATCAAGCTCGCCGCTTCACCAGCGGTCCCCTGAGCGCCAGTCGTCAGCGTTGCGCGGGTTTCCAGATTAGGCGTGAGGTCCACCAGAATGCCGCCTGCCTGCGGCTTCTGGCCTGTACGACGCTCGATCTCGGCAGACATTTCACGCGCCCGCCCGGTCCGATCATCATCCGTGATCCCGCGTACCTGGGCACGGACCGCATCGACCAGAGTGAAGCTGTTGCGCGCCCGCTGGTAATGAGCATCGCCAGACAGCGAAACACCCGGAGCCGAACGCGCTAGATCGTCCAAGGCACGTTGACGGGTTTCACGGGCCTTGAGCGCATTGGCTTCCGTTTCCAGGTCAGACCAACGCTTGTCGATCTCCGGGCCGCTCTGGCCTTTGATCGCTTCCATGTCCGCCAGAACGGCGGAAAGCGTGCGGGTTGCAGAGCTATTCATGCCACACCGCCAACATCGTGAGAGTGAGGGCCAACATTCGCTTCCAGCGCCTCGTCCATACGCTGCACAACGGCATTCACGTTGATGACATGGAAGGCGTTGAAAGCCGATACGCCTTGTTCACCGGCAGCGGCGGCTAATTCCAAGTCAGAGAGACCAGCCAGCACCGATGCTGTTTCAGCCCCCTCGAAATGGACCAGATACGTGCGACGACCGCCCTTGAGCAGTTCTCCGGGCACGAAGCCGGGAAGCGGACCAATTTCGGAGCGCCCGACATACGCAAAGCCCGCAGCAACCTTGGCAGCGAGAGCCACCGGCAAGCCAAGACGCTGCCCTTCGGCCACAAGGCCAGTCTGAATAGCCTGACGACGCGAGAAGATGATTGCTCCACCGCGACCGGAAGTCTCTTTCTGGTCCAGATCAGCAAAGATGATGTTGTCTTCTCGCTTGATCCAACCAAGAAGAGTGCCGCGAGAAATCTTACCGCCTGCGCACAGGTGAGGCAGACGGTAGAGGTGTTCGTCATTATCGACAGACATTGAGCGTCCTTTCAGGAGAGGTTATTCATCCGATAACCATTTGGGTTTATCGTGAACCCAAACCTAAAAACAAGAACTCTGGTGGGACATTCGTCAGATGGCCAGAAGATCGCGCAAAATCGAGTTATAGGCTCGCACGTTCCAGAACTCGTCGGGATCATCAGCAAGCCCTTCGCGTTCCCAGGACGCCATGGCTTTCGTCTTGGCAAGCACACCGGCAATGCTCACGGCTGGCGTTTTGATGATCTGCTGGAACAACGTATTTTCGCGCTTGTAGAGCACCGTGAAGATCGGCTCTGCCTGCTGCTCTTCCTCGAACGTATCGACGGAAGCATGAGCAGCGTCGATCTTGTCTTGCACCGCAATAAACTGCTCGCACATCGCAATCAGATGCACGTCCGATTTATGGCCTTCCGGCTTCGTGGGCGCGGCGGACAGGCTTTCAGGCTTTGCGAGGGATGCGGTAGCGATGCCACCGAGTAGGACAGTCCCGAGAGCCGGGAAAATGTCACGACGATTTACTGAGCGCATAATAGCGGCTCCTGTAGCTTTCGTTGCCGAAAGTGCTTGCTGTTGAAGGCACGCACTCCGGGGGTTCAACACCTGGCTACAGTCAGGCCGGTAGGGCTTTAAGGTTGCCCTCTGGACATACCCCTAACGCCCCCGGAGCGAAATTCAATTGTGCGGATTACGGCGTCCGTGCCGTGCCCGCTGTAGCCACTATTCCATGGAGTGTTGAAGCTCCGTGACTGAACGTGCCAGAAACATGGCTTACCGTCAATTTAATACGGATTTTTCGGAATACGTGTTTGGCTCTTTATCTCATAAAAAACTTTTGAAATATACCCTCTTAAATTCTGGCATTTTTCATTGTATTTTTTATTCAAAATCTCTTCACTGGTAATTTTTTTTGACTTTTCTAATTCAAATTCTTTTTGAAAATTTCTTAACACCTCTATTTGAAGCAAAGCATTATCAAAATTACAGTGGAATATTATTTGAGATAAAAATATAAAATTCCTTATTTCAGCAATATCTTCAAAACTATATTCTTTGTTTGAAGTTCTAATTAACCATTTATTTATTTGAAAAATACATTCGTATTTTTTATCAAATAAATCCAATTTATATTGATTAGCAGCGATGTCTCTTTGTGTTTTAGTAGCTATATACGTGGCAAAAGAAACTATAATAGGTATAAAAACAATCAGTGCACTCCATATGCTTGAAAGTATAAGCTCGATCCACTCTACCCGTGTATGTAAGTGAGTTAATTTTTCCAATTCGTAAATCATATAGATATTCCCTTATATCTTTGAATTATTTGATTGTTTTCAAACATCAGCAAAAAATCTACGCATGAGCCTGACGCGGTTCCGGTGCCCGCCCTCGGCCATTGCTCACCCTCCCCCGTTTTCAGTGCCCGGCCCGAATTCTGCGCGCCAGGCGACGGATGCGCCAGACTGCATCCGCTTTCGCCAAGTGAAAGGCTTCCGGGTTTCGATGGTCAGGCAGAAGCCGACGAACGACCGCTGCAATTGCGTCTAACTCATCGCCTTGCGTCGGATGCGTCACATGCGTCGGATTTTCCCTATAACCCTTATATGCGTACGCGCGTGTAGGGCGATAATAGGTTTTATCCGACGCATCCGACGCATGTGACGCAAGATCAGGTGAAGAATGACAGTTTTCCGCCGTTTTTGAATTTCGTTCCTGCGTCGGATCGAAACTAACAAACCGTCTGCGTTTCGTCATTGAGGATCAGCCCATGACAGCGGTTTCACCTCCAACCCACGAAACCCACGTTGGTTTCTGAATCCTTTCGGATCTCGACAGAGAACAAACCCACGCTTCTGCAAAGCAGAACTGAACCGCTTTGCGGACCCGATCTCTTCCCCCGAACGCTTGGCGAGTTCAGCCCAGCTTGCAAACAGTGCCTGCGTCGTGTCCTCACGCTCTGGCGATACATTGCAGGCCGTATCGAGCCACTGACCAAGCACGTCCTGCTCAGAGAAGTATTCCGCCGTAGCATCCACGACAGCACGTGGACGGACAAGACCATTCATCTGCCAGTCATACGCGCCCTCGATCATCCAGCGCAGGATTGCAGGCCATTCATCACGCAACTTTACCTCAAGGCGCGGATCAGGAGTATCTGGCTTGCGTTCAAAGCCGAGAATGTTGAACCGCCGCCGCATGGCTTCATCGACTGTATGCAGGATCGGTTTATGATTCCCGACGATCATCAGCTTGAAGGTAGGCCGGTACTGAAAGAAGTCCTGACGCATGAAGCGTGCCGTGATCGTATCGCCGCCCGTAAGCTGTTTGATCCGTGCTTCAGCCCATGGGCGGCCTTCTTCGGTTTCAGAAGCCGTCACCAGACGCGCACCACGCAACATCGCCAGATCCGTAGGGTGACGATCCACGCCAGAAGCAACGAACGTCTCCATCGCAGCATTGCTCGCATAATCACCGAGGATGCCTGCAACGGTATTGATGAACACCGACTTGCCGTTTCCACCTGGGCCATAAATGAACAACAGCGCGTGTTCCCGAGTATCGCCCGTCAGGCAGTAACCGCACCAGGCACGCAGAAAACGGATCATCTCATGGTCGCCCCCTGTTGCCTCGAACAGAAAGCGGTCCCAGATCGGACAATTCGGCTGTTCTGCTGGTCGCACAGCAACATGCCGTGTGATATAATCTTCCTGACGTGCTGCTCTTGATTGTGTAGTGCGGAGGTCAACGGTTCCGTCAGGCGTGCCAAGCAAGAGCGGATCGGTGTCCCATATCGCGGAAGTAACCGCAAAGGCGCGTGCAGTCTGAGCAAAAGCCTCGACACCTCTTGCCGCACTTGCACGCGCCATGATCGCCGCAGTCTTCCCATCCGAATTTGACGATACCAGCTCACGGGCAATCGTTCGGCACCAGTGATAGGCCAGCCGCGTTTCTTCACGCTTCCAGTGAGAGCCAGCCCATTCAAACCATGCCCCGACATTGTGATCGTAGCGCAGTTGGTCCGCAAACCGGGCTTCGAAAGCCAATGCAATGCCGTCTTCTGTCGGTGGAAATGCTGAAATATCCACCTGAGCAGCAGGAGCCTTTTGCTCGACCCTATCCGCCAGCCTCTGCAACTCCTGAGCCGTGCCGCCTTTCCGCAGCCAGTCCACAACATCGCCTTTACTCGGCAGGTCAGGCAGCGTGAGCATGCGCAGACGCCTAACCTGCCCTGACAGAGCCTTGCAAACCTCGTCTGCATGCTTCCGGCCGGGATCATCATTATCCGGCATGACGACCACGCTCGCACCCTTCAAGGCCATGCCGTAATCATCATTCCACTTTCCAGCGCCGCCAGGCGAACAGGTTGCCGTCAGGCCGATAGCTTCCAGAGCATGCACGCTCTTTTCGCCTTCAACGATCCAGACAGTTTCTCCCGCTTCCATGGCCTGCAAGACACGCGGAAGACGATAGAGAACGCGCTTTGCACCCTTAGCGCCCCATTTCCAGCCGCCTCGACCGTCAGGGGTCTGCTGTCGGAAGTCCTTTGGCTCAAGCCGGACAACACGAAACAGGACTTCTCCATCCGCCGACAGATAGTCGTAATTTTCGACCACACGAGGCTTCGAGCGAGGCTGCTGGTCCCGTTCAGGCAAAAACCCACCGTCTCGCAGCCACTTTGCCGCTGCTGACTTGTCCAGGGACTTTTGCCGCATGACCAGTTCGATCATGCCGCCGCCGGTCCCGCTTTCATGATCCTGCCAGACGCCTTTTTCTACATCGACGGCAAGGCTGCCACGGGAGCCGAAGCGCAGTTCATGCGGCTTCGACATTTTGCGGTTCGGGCCACCAAGGAGCGCCAGGGCAACCTCTTTGGCGTTCTTCTGAAATGCCGCGATATTCGTGCCACTCATCATGCACACTCCCGGCTTTTGAGTGGGACACGAACCCAAATAAATCTAACAAAAGCATATGGAAATTTCTGACCCACGCCCTTGTAACTATTTGTTTGAACTGTCTTTCTCGACGCCGGTCTTGGGCACCATTTATCCCTTAAAATTTGATGTGATACTCAAACAGGCGTCTTACCGTCTTGTTTGCCTCACGAAGTGTGTTGCTCGGATCTCTGCTGTACCTGCAGCTCGGGCCAAACCGTGTTTCCTGCGCATCGGGAAAAGCCAGCACCGTGAACGCCAAGGGACCACGAACTCCTGCGCTATTTCGTGCCCCGAACAGGAATAGCCACATGATGCGGTGCCCAGGTCACAAGCTCCAACGACGTTCATGAGGAACCGGTCTGTACCTGTTTTTCAGGCCGCCAGGCAGGCGAGAACCAGGAATTATAGAGATAATACAAGCATCCCAGGTCGCGCTCACGACCCAGGCAGCACGTCTGCGGATCATTCCGGCCAATTCGGAAGCAAAGAGACTCCGTCCCCTGCTCTATTCCCGGTCCACGGGCTCAATCTGGGGCGGCAGCCGTCCATCGATCCATTTGACCAGCAGGCGCAGAACCGTATTCGCGCCAAGAATGAAGACGGTCAGCAACGCGGCTTCCGCAATCATGTCGCACCCTGTACACGCCCCGATCGCTGCCGAGCACCAGAGCGTGGCTGCTGTATTAAGACCGCGGACATTCTGGCCATCCTTCATGATAACCCCAGCCCCCAGAAACCCCACCCCTGACACAACATAGGCAATCACGCGAATGGCGGACGCATCCCCACCAATCCGCTCTGCCAGATCAACAAACGCTGCGGCCCCGATTGCCACGAGGGCATTCGTCCGCAAACCTGCCGTACGCTGGCGGAACTGCCGTTCCGCGCCAATCATCGCTCCGAAAACGAAGGCTGCGAGATAGCTCCCGAACGTATCCAGGAAGGAATGAGCATCGAATGTATGGGTGAAATGTACGAACCTTTTTCCTTCTGCATTCAGGACGCCATCATCACCCTTTACATCGCCGTAGGACGATCCATGGTTTTGCGAAGCGGATACAGGCTGAGATTTTCTACCGTTGCGCCGGCATTGGTCGCCTGAAGGCTCAGCGTGTCCAGCGGACCGGACGGGAACACAAGTGCCGTCCCGACAGACAGACCCTCATTGACGAAAATTTCCAGGGCGCAGGCGTCCAGAACAATCTTCAGGGAGAATCGCCTGCTGTTCGCCGTCAAAGGTGTGGAAAACCGCTCCGTGAAAAACGGCTGCGAGAACCCCTGCAGATCCCCACGGTCCAGCCAAAGCTGTGCCGAGAAAGCATCAAACCCGATTGAGAGGGATTCTCCCTGTCCGTTTGAAAAGACAATGAGAAAGCGCCCGGCGCGCCCCTTGTTGCCATCCGGCTGCGGGTTTTTCCGTTCATCCACCGTAACGGTCAGGGACAGTTCGATCGCCTGCCCGGCCGGGATGGACACCTGAACGCCGCTCTGTGCGCCGATACGCCCGACCTTGAACGGAATAGGCTCCTCCCGAAGCTGCTCCAGACCTTTGGGCCGCTGCACAAGACGAAGCCAGTTCATGTCATCGCGGCGGAGCGAAAGCGTGCGGGGAAGGGTCATGAGACCGCGCCAGCTTCGGTTTGGGACCTCTTCGCAATATTGCCAGTTCCCGAACCAGGCAAAATATACGGCCTCATTGGCAGGCATGTTCTCATAAACCTGCATGGCATAACTGTCCTTGGCAAAATCTGTCAGACCAATGACGGTATTTTCCGGAATGAACCGTTCTCCATCAAAGTGCCCCACAAAATACTGCGTGACGCTGCCGCCCTGCGGCCCACCAGGATTGACGGAGACAAACAGCACCCAGCGTGTGCTTTCCCTTTCCTCTTCAACCGGTAGTTCAATCAGGTTGGGACATTCGTAATCCACTCCAAACAGACCGGCTGGCCCGAAATCACTGAGGTGCATCCAGTGTTTCAGGTCGATCGAGCCATAAAAGGCGACGTTGTGGGCACGCGACTTCACCACGACCATCACCCATTTGCCACTCGGCTCATGCCAGAACACCTTCGGGTCACGGAAAGAGTTCAGACCAATATCGAGAACCGGATTATGCTCGTAATCAATGAAGCGTTTCCCGCCATCCGGGCTCCAGGCCAGATACTGCGTCTGCTTCTGAGGCGTTGCACGCGTATAAAATGCCACGAGACCACCCGCCATCGAGGGTAGCGTGGGCGCCGGTGTCGTGACCGGCGGCAGATCATCGGTTGTCGGGGGATCAAAGACATGCCCGAAAGGCGCATTGGTGCTCGGGCCCAACGCATCCATGTTTTCGGGAGACAGTGGAACATCTGACGATGCCTTGCCCAGGCTGGGCGCCAAGGCGTCAATGGCCGCCTGGGTTGCGGTAACAGGGCCATCCGCATGTGTTTCTGACGGATCAGTAACCTTCTGGGCCGGAAAGAGACCGGACACATTGTCCCGATCCAGTACGACGCAGCCCGAGTAAGCTTCTCCCGCGGCCGTCTGATCAATCGCGATCGGCTGATCCTGCCAGGTATAGAGATCCGTACTTGTCGCATGCCCCCAGTGCACCTGACCTGCATAGGGGGCGAAGGGATCGTACTGGTAATAGAGATGGTACGCCTGTCCATCAAAGATCAGGCCATTCGGATCATTCATGAAGCCATTCTGAGGCGTAAAATGAATGGTCGGCCGATACAGATAGTCGCTCTGTGTCCTGACGGCAGACTGGCTCGCCACGCCGAGATGGTTTCCGAACTCCTGATGAGAGTTGCTCGGTTCATCATGATGGGACGTCATTGCTGATACGGGCGTCTCCTCGGCAGCTTTCGCCCTTCGGCTTGTCCCAGCTGCGGCCCCAACTGCCAGAAGTAAAGCCAGAGCACTGCGGCGGCCCAGTGAGGGCCTGTCGTTCTGATCCGTCATGCATGACAGCATACAGGACCTCAGCGTATCCGAAAGCCTTTCACGAAAATGTCCGTCTTCACTATAGAGCGACAGATTGCATGTTTATTGCGAATACGGACATATGTGTTTCATGAAGCGCTTTGACCCTTTCCTCATGGCTCTGATCTGCGCGATCATCCTGGCCTCTGTCCTGCCCTGCCGGGGACAGATGCAGCATATCCTCCAGCAGGTCGTGACCATCCTGATCACCCTGATGTTCTTTTTTCAGGGTGCCAAGCTTCAGCGTCATGCAATTATCGAAAGCGTGCGGGACTGGCGACTTCAGGGAACGGTGCTTGTCTGCACCTTTGCCCTGTTCCCTGTGCTGGGCATTGGCCTGCATCTGCTATTCAGAAGCATTTTTCCTGATGCCCTCTTTGGCGAGGATCTGTGGTCCGGCATTCTTTTCCTCTGCTGTCTGCCTTCAACAGTGCAGTCCTCCATTGCGCTCACATCCATCGCCCGTGGAAATATCCCCGCAGCAATCTGCGCCGCAACTGTTTCGAACATTGCCGGTATCGCCCTGACGCCCCTTCTGACAGGTCTCGTTCTCGGGCATGTGGGCGCTGGGCACTCTCCGCTGGAGAGTGTGCTGGATGTTGCCAAGGAACTGCTGCTTCCGTTTCTTCTGGGTCAGATCCTGCAGACATGGGTTGGGCCGATCGTTCGACGGCACAAATTCCTGATTTCCTTCACCGATCGCGGCTCCATCGTTGTGGTGGTTTATACGGCCTTCAGTTCTGCCGTGGTTGAAGGCATCTGGCACCGCGTTTCGGTGGCACATCTGCTGGAAGTCGCCCTTCTGGACAGCTTTCTGCTCGCGCTTGTTCTGTTTCTCTCGCATGCCCTGGGCAAGGGTATGAAACAGTCTGTTGAGAGCAGCATTACCTTGCAGTTCTGCGGGTCAAAAAAATCTCTGGCCTCTGGCGTCCCAATGGCCAGCGTGATTTTCCCGGCCGCGTCAGTAGGCATTATCGTTCTTCCTCTGATGATTTATCATCAGATTCAGCTTTTTACATGCACGCTGCTCGCAAGACATTATGCACGACGCCCTGAAATAGACGAGAATATCTCTATTCATTCCTGATGTTCTATTTTTTAAAATTGAGAATTTTATAACGGGATTGTCAAAAACGTTTCTTTTCGTCACGAGCTGATCTTTGACTGCATCGAATGCGTCTCCCAGTGTCGCCCCAGTTTCAGAACCGGGGTCTTCACAGAATGCTATCAAATTCGTCGTTGATCGGGATGCCGACCTCAGAAAAAAAGGGCTCTCGATCTGCGCCGGATGGCTTTCCCCAATCTCTTCTCTGCCGGCTCTTTCGTGTCAAACAGTTCAATGACATCCACGAGCGCGCCGCAGAACTCCGACTCCATCTCCCACTCGGAAAAAAACGTCTGAACCGTATTGAGCACATCCGGGAAGCCGGGGCCCTTTTTATTCATGTTCCCAAAAACGGCGGCACATCGGTCTGCAATCAGCTTTATGGGTGTTCCATGATGCATCAGACGATCCGGTATTATCAGCACGTCACCCCGGATCTCTGTAAAAACTTGCCGAGCTTTGCCGTTTGGCGTGACCCGGTGGAACGATTTGTCTCCGCCTGGGCCTTCGCCCGAAAAGGTGGAACTTCAACCGTCAAAATCCATCCGTCCGTCAACGACCTCTACAGATCTTTCCACACCCTTGATGATGCCATTTCACATGTGGAAAACCAGTCCTCTCCCTACGCTGTAGATCACGTCTTTCGGCCGCAATCCTGGTATGTCTGCGGCCAGGATGGGACTCTTATGGTTGACACTCTTTTCCCGATGGAAAAAATTTCACAACTCCCTGATCTGGTTCCCGCCATGGCGGGGCAAACCATCCCGCATCTGAACGAAAATCCACATAGTCAGGACGTTACGGCCGAGCAGATCCGTAGAATCCGCAGGCTGTATGAACAGGACGAAGCATTACGTCCCTGACGGGCAAAAAAGAGAAATATTGGGCATTTCTCTAAATTGTCACAAAACGTACCTGTATCGCTCTATAAATCGCCGCATCCGAGCGGCTTTGTGGCGAAATTACCATATGTCCGATGTGTCATAGTGTGAATTGCATCATCTAATTGATACCGTTTGCAAACCATGGTTTTCCTCTGCTTATCCAACTTATCTGGCCGAGAAAGACCCAACAGACGATGCGCCTAACCCGCCTCCTCTCGACCTCTGCGCTGATCGCATTCGGTACGATGCCAGCGCTTGCGGCTCCTGCTTCAGATGTTTCCGATACGAAACATCATAAAGCCAAGGCAAAGACGGAAATTGCCGCTCCGTCCATGATGGGCAACACGGCTCCGACCGACGTGCATGAAGAGCATGTTTCCGTGAGCGGTCACCATGCGTTCGACGGCGTAACGCGTCGGGCAGTCGGTGGTGGTCTGATGGAAAAGCAGGACAGCGCCAAGTCCGTCTCGGCCGTATCCCGCGACTTTATTGAAAAGCAGGTGCCGGGCGCTGACCCAATGCAGCTGATTTCACTGCTCCCGGGCGCAAACGTTTCATCCGGCGATCCGGCAGGTCTGACAGGCAGCTCCATGAGTATGCGCGGTCTCGATCAGTCCCAGATCGGCTTTACGCTTGAAGGTTTCCCGATCAACGATATCGGAAACTTCGCAGTCTATTCGCAGGAAATCGTGGATTCCGAAAACCTGCGGACCGTCCGCGTTGCTCAGGGTTCGGCTGACCTCGACAGCCCGCATATCAGTTCAACGGGCGGTGTGGTCGACATGTACATGATCGACCCCCAGATGAAAGCAGGCGGCCGCCTCGGTGTCAGCTATGGTTCCTACGACTACACGCGCGGCTTCCTGCGTCTCGACACGGGCAAGATTGGCAACACCAACCTGCGCGCCTACTTCTCGGGCTCCTATGCCACGGAAGGCGTGAACAACAGCGATGCGACAAACCGCAAGCTGCACGCCGAAACCAAGATCGTGAACGACTGGGGTGACGGCAACCGCGTCTCCCTCGCGATCGTGGGCAACCGCCTGTACAACTACCTGACACCAAACGTAAATAAAGCATCATGGGATGCCTATGGGCGCGGTGTGGGCAATCGTTACGTTGCTCCATGCTCGAACAACGCAACCTGTACTCGCGGCGACGGCAGCACCTACAAGAACACGACAGGTTCCACGATTTCCAACACGGTCTGGAACTCGTCCTACAACCCCAATGCTTCTGACAATGGCGCCTCTTACTACAAGCTGCACCAGAACCCGTTCACCAACATATACGCCAGTGCACCGTCCACATTCAAACTGACCGACCACTTGGTCCTGACCGAAACCCCGTATTTCTGGTATGGTGACGGCAGTGGTGGCAGCGCTTACATGACGAACATGAACAGCCTGTCTTACGGCGCGCAGTCCACAAAAGGCAGCCTGAACGGTGAGACCAGCAGACGCCTGCTCTACAATCCCTCCATCACAAAAACCTACCGTCCCGGTGCCGTTACGAAGCTGACGCTAACGACGGGAAACAACCGCCTGATGGTTGGTTACTGGTTTGAATACGCCAAGCAGGCACAGCAAGGCCCATACACAGGCATCGGTGCAGACGGAAACCCATGGGACATCTGGGGCAGTGCGGCAAATGTCGTGCTTTCGAACGGCCAGACCTACATGTACCGCGATTCCATTACACAGACGCGCGTCCACACCATGTTCATCGGGGATACGTTGTCCCTGCTGAACAACAAGCTGACCATTGACGCAGGCTTCAAATACGCCATCGTTTTGCGCAGTGGCACCAACATGCTGCCGGACACGTCAACTGGCCGCAACACCAGCAGAACCTACAAAGAGCCTCTGCCAACCGTTGCGATCCGTTATCAGATCAATCCGGAAAACCAGATCTTCGTTTCCGGCGCGACCAATTTCCGGATGCCAACCAACTACTCGCTGTATGATGCAGGGAATTATTACAAAGGCTCTGGCTATGCGACACATGCCAACCTGAACCAGAATCCGGAAATCTCGATTTCCGAGGAAGTGGGTTACCGTTACACGGGCAAGACGATCATGGGATCGATCACCTATTTCCACTATGATTTCACGAACCGCCTGATGTCCTCCAGCCAGTGCCTGAATGACGCCTGCGATAACTATTTCTCCACTAACATCAATGCAGGTGGCCAGACGACAAACGGTGTTGATGCTGAAATCGGCACCCGCCCGATCTTCCGCTACTTCCGCCCGTATGTATCCTTCGAATATGTTGATGCTCGCCTTGGCAGCAACCTGCAGGCCGGTAGCGGCTCCGGCATTGACTATCTGCGCACCAAGGGCAAGTTCGCACCGGAAACGCCAAAGTTTCAGGTCGGCTTCAACCTTGACTACGACGACGGTCACCTGTTCGGCGGTTACAATCTGAAATACGTATCCCGCCAATACTCCACGTTCATGAACGACCAGTCTATTCCGGGCTATGTTCTAATGAACGCGAACATTGGTTATCGCTTCAGCAACCTCGGCTTCCTCCAGGCTCCAAACGTTCGCATCAACTTCTCCAACCTGTCCGACAAGGCCTATCTCGGCTTCGTCAAAGGTATTCAGACCAACGCCAAGACCCAGACCGGTATCTTCGGCAAGAGTGTCAGTGGCTCAACACCGACTTACGCCATTGCTGCTCCATTCGCCGCGATTGCAAGCGTCAGCGCTGGCTTCTGATCGTTCAGAAAACGGCTGCTTCCAATCCCCATGTCAGCAATCTGGCATGGGGATTTTTTATAGGCCGCCTGCAACGCACTGCGTACCGTTGACAGACACCTTCTCCAACACGGATATAGGGTTCGTCACGACGCTAGAGGACTCCCATGGTCGGCAGAACTAAGTCCGCAGAAAAAACCGTACTGGATGTCTATCTGGAGCGGCTGCAGGACCACTTGGCAATTGAAACCAAGACAATTGAGACCGTTCTTTCCGAGCTTCCCGGCTGCGCGCGCTATGAAAGTCTTAGCGCCCAGATGAAGCAGGACCTCACGATGCGGCGCGCCCACGCCGATGAAATCAGAATGCTGCTTGGTCGCCATGGCCATCCTGCCCCAGCGGCTCATGAAACAGTCTCTTCAATTCTGAATACTGTGTCCAACGTACTTCATGGCGGGGAAGAGAGCAGCTTTCTCAAAAGCATTCTCACAGATATCAGCTACCGATCCTATCAGATCGCATCGCTGGATATTCTCATTTTCCTGGCCAACCGTCTGGGCTTTGCAAGTGACCTCTCGACCCTCGAACGCCTGCGTACGGAGGAGAACACTTCGATGGCTCTTCTCCACGCAAGCCTGCCAGACACTCTTGCAGAATATCTGTCAAACGACTGATACTTCTAACCCGAAGCATTTCAGTCCGGGCTACCATAGACCTGTACCTGACTGAAATGCAGATAGGTTTTTTTTCCTAGAACCGTGATTCGTACAAACCGGGCTCTTACTCCCTGTTCTGTCGTCCAGATATAGGGCGTGCCATCTGCGCCCCCAAAAATACGTTTATCTGTCTTCTGGTGCAGAACCGACCAGGTCTTTCCATCTTCAGATGCGGAAATCGCGAGACAAGAAGCACGGTCCATCGCATCATCAAGCCGGTTAAAAATCCGGACCTCATGAACAGTCACGTCATCCTGCAGATCTACCTGCCACCAAGGATCTTTCTCTTCTGCGGTATGATGCGCGGAGAAATTGCTGACCTGTCCCGAAAGTGGGCCTTCAGCGTCATCTTCAACAGAACAATCCCTTAATGTTGAGGACTGCGTTGCAGGACACCCTTCCGACAGAAGCGGCCATCTTACAGGAGGAAACACACATGTTTTTTTCGGATTTGAAAGGCGTTCCCAATATTCTGCCAGATACGGGTCGTAAACGGCATTGGTCATACCCAGAAAAGCATCGCGTTCGCCTTGCGTCATCTTTCGCCAGTTGCCCTGGCTGCTGAAATTTCCTGCGATACTCCGCCGAGCACGAATTTCGAAATCCTGCTCCGATTTCATATTATAATGCGCGACAAACGCGACATCCAGAATAGTCTGATTCCGGTTATGATCTTTCAGGTAATTCCATGCGTTTTCCGGAAAATTTTCATAATAGGTCTCAAGAGAATCTCCCAGAACATTGGCTGCTTTAACAGAAGGGGCGACCTTGAGGAGATTGTGATGTATGGCCTCATCAGGATTGGCAAAAATCTCACGATAAGGGGTCGCCTCAGAACGAACCAGAATTTTCGTCAGAGGCGTCGCGCCATTTTCACGGTGCGTATAATTGGTTAGTACAGACCCTTTAGGGCGGACTTTGTGTCCGTTATGACCAAAAAAAGACCAGTTGAAATATAGTGCATCCACTCCTGGAAAGCGCGTCATAAACGCGGCGATGTCATCACAGCCGCGCAGACAAAGAAACTCATCCACATCCAGAAACATATGCCATTCACTCTCTGGCGAATAATGTCGCAGATAGTGAAAGAACATCTGGAACTGCGCGCCTGTTATTCCATAATGAACAAAAGTCACCCTTGGATTAGGCCCGACCACCAGAGGAAGAACAGCCTCATACATGTCAGTGGGGTCATCATCATTACAATAAATATAGATGTGATCGAACCCTATCGAGAAATGGTATGTTAACCATTCAAGAATATAGGGCGTTTCCCACCGAGCAGTCGTAACCAGACTGAATCGATGCTTGGGAATGGGTCGTTTACCCTTCCTGGCAACCACTTCACGAGGCGCAATGCCGTAATCGATCCAGTTTTCCATACAACCTTGAATAGAGCCCGCCCTTTCAAACCGTCAAGGCTTGCTCCTCCTTTGAAAATTCAATGCAGTTCAAGGATTAAACAGAAAATTAACAAAGATACAAAAGGCATATTTCCTCAAAACCCAATTTAGACGGCTGATGTTTTTTTCAGGGGGACAAAGCCAAGTAGATTCCTTCAAAAATAATTTAGCTTTTGAAATTTCCATTTCTTTTCCGTGGGAAAGGTCGCAAATCTCTTACAACGAATCAACTAGGAGCCTCGTCGCGCATTTATCTGATGCGAGACTTCTCTTATAGAGAATATCCCCTGTTAGATTGGGAGCTTCCTTAGAGTTTTTGCCATGTCCAAAGATGGGCGTTCATCAGAGCTGCCCGCTCGTATTATTCCGCTTGCTACGCTTCCTGCGCCTTCCCGCGGTTTCGAGCCAACCGTTCAGCGGATAACATTCTCTTGGAGTCAAACTCCGGAGTTGCTTACGAATTACTTTGCAGAGGAAAGATCCCTCTTTCTTCTTACCCAGCAAGGTGGCGGAATTCTCTATCTAAATGCTGCGCATCCTGAAATTCCTCCTGAGGATGAAACTTTCCACTCTTCCCTCCTCAGCCATCAGGAAACCGGTACGCTAGTTATCTCTTTCCGGACAGAGGCCCTGCTCGCTCAGCTACCGATCCTGTCAGGGCTGCCTCCCGTCACATTCCAGACCCGATCCGGCCCCGGTCGCTTCCTGTTTGCTATCTGTGACCTGATTGTTCAGGATGCGTTGCCGCCGCCCCCTTCGCAAACCCGAACGCGTCTTCTCAAGCATCTGACGGACCTGCTTCTGACGACCCTTCTGGACGCACTGGATCTTGATCTTTCGGCGGCTGGCCGTCGGCGACACCGACAGAAGCACATGCGTGCCTATATCGAAACGCGTCTGCATGAGCCTGATCTGACCCCGCAGATTATTGCCGCGGCCTCCGGAATTTCAGCCAGAGCACTGTATCTTCTTTTCGATGGCGAGCCAGGAGCCGTCGCCGGGTGGATTCTGAACCGACGCCTTGAACGTATTTACAAGGATCTTCAGTCTCCAGAGCTGGTGTCGATGAATATCGCCGAAATTGCACTCAAGCATGGCTTCAGAAACGCCGCGCATTTTTCACGACGTTTCCGGCAGAAATTTGGTATGTCCCCCAGACACGTCCGACCAAAGCGACAAATGAGCTAAAATTCGGCTTCAGCTGGACCCATCACCATGAATCCCCTGAACCAGACGTGTTGTGGATTGCCCTCCTACGAGGTCGACCAATGCCACACGTCCCCCGCACGATTTTACGAAATCACCACCAACGACCTGATCTTCCGTGTAGTCTGAACCCTTGACCAGAACATCAGGTTTGATTGCACGGATTGCTTCCAGCGGCGTCTCTTCATCAAACAGGATAACAAGGTCCACGGCCCGCAATGCACCAATGACCGTAGCCCGTGCCTCTTCTTTCTGAATTGGTCGACTTGGCCCTTTCAGGGCAGCAACCGAACGATCCGTATTCAGGGCAACAATCAGTTTGTCCCCTTCCCGCGCAGCCGCCTGCAAAAGGGAAATATGGCCGGGATGGACGAGATCGAAGCATCCATTTGTAAAGACAACCCGCGCCCCGTGGCGCCGCCAGTTTTCCGCGATATGTGCAGCATTTTCCAGAGTGACCAGTGCTCCATTTTCCGGAATTTCCTGCCCCAATTCACGCGAAAGCTCTTCTTTCGACACCGTCGCCGTACCCAGCTTTCCTACCGAAATAGAAGCCGCTGCTGTTGCTATGACAACAGCTGTCTCCAGATCCTGCCCGGCAGAGAGAACAGACGCAACGGTCGCGACAACCGTGTCGCCAGCTCCCGACACATCGAAGACTTCTGACTTCCGTGCAGCCACATGATTATACGTTCCGTCACGCCGCCACAGGGTCATGCCATCTTCTGATCGGGTAATCAGAACATCGCCGCCGAACTGGCTTGATAATGTCTTTGCGACATTCAGAACGTCTTCGTCGGTTCGTGCAGAAAGCCCCGTCGCCTGCTCTGCCTCCAGCCTGTTAGGCGTCACCAACGTGGCGCCCGCATATGCTTCCAACGTGCGCCGCTTGGGATCAACGAGAACAGGAATGCCCTTTGCTCGCCCTGCCGCAATAACAGCCTTCAGAACCGCATCATCAAGAACACCTTTCGCATAGTCTGAACAGACAACGACATCTGTATCCTCAATGGCTTTTTCAGCAGCTTGGATCAGGTGCTGGCGGACGTCTTCGTTCAGAGGAACGATTTTTTCCACGTCAATGCGCACAATCTGCTGCAGGCCACTAACGACGCGCGTTTTTGTAATCGTTGTCCAATCAGGTGACGAAACAATTCCTTCCTGATTGACCAACGGCCATTCACACAAAGCCTCTTTAAGTTGCTCCGCAGCCTGGTCACGACCCACCAGTCCAATCAGCCGTACTTCCACACCTAGCGCAGCCGCATTGACCGCTACATTTGCCGCCCCCCCAGGCACTCGCCTCATTCCGTCATTCAGCAAAACCGGAACAGGTGCCTCTGGAGAAATTCGACTGACATTACCCGAGACATACTGATCCAGAAGGAGATCCCCAATGACCGTAATGCGCCCAAAGCGAAAATCATCAATCAAGGCCTGTCTCTCCAAAGCATGGAATGGTTAAGCCCAGCAGTCTCACAGGGCCTTATAAAAGAAAAGAGCGGAGGATTACTCCCCCGCTCCTATTCAGGCTCTCTATGCAGTCATACCAAGCTGTCAGGCGCTTGCCGAACCTGCAAGGAGACCAGCCAGAAGGCGTGCAAACCCGGTCGGATCAGGAAGAGGCTCACCTTCCTGAACGCGCGCCAGATCCAACAATACACGGGCAAGATCCTTGATGCTCTCGCCCTTGGAAACACGCTCGGAGAGCGCCTTGATCAGCGGATGCCGCGGATTGATTTCCAGAATAGGCGGCGCTTCTGGAAGAGCCTGACCTGACCGACGCATCAGACGCTGCATGGCCAGATCCGGCCCGCCTTCCGACGTGATGACAACAGCACTATCGGTCAGGCGCACAGTTCCACGCACATCCTTGACGGCTTCACCCAGTGCATCCTTGAGGGCTGGTACCAGCTTTTCCAGGTCTGCCGGTTCGACTGTCTCATCAGTGTCTGTCGGGAATTTTTCCAGATCACCATGTGAATATACGACAGAACGCAGGATCTTGTCGTTGTACGAATGGAGGCGCTCGGGCCAGAACCCATCTACTGGATCCGACAGAAGAAGAACCTCAAGCCCACGCGCCCGGAAACCTTCAAGCTGGGCAGACGCCTTCAACGCATCAAGGTTATCGCCTGTCAGGAAGTAAATCACCTCCTGGCCATCCTTCATGCGCGAGATATAATCATCAAGCGTAGTCAGATCGTCACTATGGGTTGTGTGAAAACGGGCAAAGCCTGCAATTTCCTGACGGTGCTCGCTATCTTCCCAGAGGCCTTCCTTGATAACCGCGCCGAAATTCTCCCAGAACGCATTGAAGCCATCGTCTGCTTCTTTGGCGCGATTCTTGATTTCCGTCAGAACACGCTTGGTAACGGCTTTACGAATACGGGCCAGAACGGGCGTTGCCTGAAGCATCTCACGAGAGACATTCAGGGGCAGGTCTTCCGTGTCTACGACACCCTGAACAAAACGCATCCAGTTCGGGAGAAGATCTGCCTCGTCCGTAATGAACATGCGGCGAACATGAAGGTGAATCCGGCTTTCCCGGGACTGCTCCATGAAGTCAAATGGTCGCGCGCCTGGCAGGAACAGGAGAGCCGTAAATTCCGTCGTGCCTTCCGCATGCCAGTGCATGGTCGCATACGGCTCGTCAAAAGCGCGAGCGATGTGACGATAAAATTCCGTATACTGCTCAGCCGTAATTTCAGACTTTGGCTTACGCCAGAGAGCAGTACCCTCATTGGCAGCCTTATCTTCTGTCGTACCGTCTTCCTTGGCTTCACGTAGAGTGATTGGCCAAGAAATATGGTCAGCCCATTTGCGGATGATCGACTTCAGACGCCAGCTATCCAGAAACTCATCAGCATCGTCCTTCATGTGAAGGACGATATCCGTACCCGGTGTAGAACGGCTTGAAGGCGTCAGAGTAAAAGACCCCTTCCCGTCTGAAGACCATGTCCAGGCCTCGTCAGAGCCAGCCTTACGAGATGTGACATCAACACTGTTAGCCACCATGAATGCGGCATAGAATCCTACGCCGAACTGCCCGATCAGACTGGGCCGGTCTTCTGCTTTTGCAGAACTCAGTTTTTCGCCAAAAGCACGTGTCCCGGACCGCGCGATCGTACCAAGGTTCTGAGCCAGTTCATCATGCGTCATGCCGACGCCATCGTCAGAAATGATCAGCTCCTTCTTGTCCTTTTCCGGCACGATGCGGATACCCGCATTTTCCGGCAAAGCAAGAGAGGCGTCCGTCAGTGCTTCAAAACGCCGCTTGTCGGTCGCATCTGCAGCATTGGCGACGAGTTCGCGCAGGAAGATCTCACGATCCGAATAAAGGGCATGAACAACGAGATCGAGCAGACGCCCAACCTCGGCACTAAATTCATGCTTTTCGGCCTGACCCTGGGTTGCATTCATGGTTACAAATCTCCTTTCAGGAAAGTGATTTGGATATGCGACGTCAGGCCGAATTTTTCAACGCTCCTTAAAGATAACTTGCAAGCGTCATGCCCTTCATGTCTGCAATAATGGAGTAAGAGGCCTGCAACTGGTTGCTGGTATCATTGAGCTGAACCGACACCTGCGCAAGATCAGCGTTTTTTGTAGTCCCCAACTGGGTTGTCAACGCCGACTTCATCTGTTCCAGCATGGCGCTTTGGCTGGTCAGAGTGTTTTGCTGGACGCCAAGCGCTCCGCTCATGTCGGACAGACCGTCTATCGCAGCTGTATTCGTATCCTGCAGGCCTTGAATGAGCTGCGTATAGTCGGCGTCTCCAGGATCAGCTGACCCAAGAGACGCCACCACCATCAGGTTTCGCATCAGATCCCGGATAGGAGACCCTGTAGAGCTCTCAGAAGACGCGCCTCCCTGAGTAGCAACAATCCCTGCCGTTGCTGTCTCATTCTTTCCAGTCACGATCTGCAAGTTCTGTGCTGACGCTGTTGCAGGGTCTGTGGAAAGCGATGCGGAGAATGGCTGATTATCAGAGGTGGTGCCTGCCAGCGTAAGGGTAGATGACAGAACAGAGGATGCTCCGTCTGTTCCCATCTGTTTCACCGCGTCGGCAATCGATGAAGCCAGACCAGAATTTCCTGGATCACCACTCACTGGTGCCTCGGAAGACTGCAAGCCGGAGAAGATATAACTGTCTCCCTGTTGGGTATTCAGCAGATTTCCTAACGACGTAAGAGCAGTTTTGGCCTGCTGGGCCGCTGTGCCGATCGTGCTTGAGGAAACACTCCCCGCAAGGGTGGACAATGTTTCATTCAGATCACCGGCAATCGTCGAAATCTGGCGCAAAGCAGACTGGGTCGTGGTCAATCTGTTTTGCGCGGTCGTAATATTGCTGCTCCATGCGGTAACCTGCGTAATGGCGGGCTGAAGAGCGAGGGCCTGCGTACGCGCGGTTCCCAAGCCTGCGTAGCTATCTGATCTCACACCTGTAGAAGCCTGCGTTTGCAGACTATCTTTCTTCTGCGACAGGGATGTCAGATTGAGCGTCTGCTGGAGGGAAACACCCCCATATCCGAAAGAAGCAACTGTTCCTGTCATTTTCAGCTTCCAACCGCGTTTAGAAGTGCCGTAAACATGGTTTGTACCGATGAAATGACTTTCGCATTTGCTGAGTAGGCATTCTGCAGCGTCACGATATTGGCCATTTCGGTATCTACAGAGACACTTGATGTTCCAGACAGGCTTGAAGACAGACTGCTTTGTGTCGTCTGAGCAAGAGAAAGGTTGCTGCTGGCCGTATTGGCAGTTGCTGCCTGATTGGCAGTCATCGACGTCGCAAGCGCGATTAGGCTTTGCGAGCCGCTATAGCCCGTGGACAGTTGGCCCGTCATACCAAGGCCGGTACTCGGTGCTGCTGTCTGACTACTGCCATCTGATTGCGTCGTGCCAAACGCATAGGACAGGACATTCTGAATGACACTTGTTCCCGCCGTTTCCCCTGAGACAAGGAGGGACGGATCATCCTGATAAGCTTGCGAGACCTGGATGTCCTGTGCAAACCCAATACTGCCAGATGGAGTAATCTCCGTTTGAGACGAGCCTGGTACGCTTCCATCCGAAGTTGTGAACAACGTCATGCCCTGTGCACTGAAGCGGCTGGCTGCGGTATAGGCCAAGGAGTCAAGCTGGGCCTGCATCGTGGGGAGTGTTGTATCACGCAAAGTGATATTCGCGCCCAGCGTTCCCCCTGTCAGATGCCCGGTAATATCTTTTCCATTCAAAGTAATTGCTGGAATAGAATTGACGTCCGACGCTCCGGGATAGCTCATACTGGTCGAAATCTGGGCCGATGACGTCGTCAGAGGCCATGTGCTGGAAACCGCGTCCGTCGCTCCTGCTGTCGTATTATGCGTCGGCAGTGTCAGCCCATCTGATGCAGTAATGGACATGTCACCATTGGCTGACACTTTCCAGGACACACTTAAATCACTGGATAGTGAAGATAGCGCCGTATACCGCTGATTTTCCAGATCCGCCGTATCAAGCCCCTGACTTTTCAACGTCATGATCTTCGTTGAAAGATTTCCGATTGTCGTCAGGTTGGTATTGATATCTGCCACAGAGGAAAGAACACCGTCCTGCGCATTCTGGCGTTGTGTCTGCGTCGCTTCCGCAAGGGAATTGATCGACTGGGCAAAGCTGCTGGCAGCGGCAACAACAGTGCTTTGTGCCGTGGAACTGGAAGACGTCGCGGTAAGGGATGTCAGAGCTGACTGAAGGTTACCCAACTGGTCTGAAAGGGTGCCACTACTGCCTGAATCTGCCGAAGTGGACCCTTGAAGAGCCATGATGGCTGAAAGGGAATTGCTGGTCGTGGTATATTCCGCAACGTCAGCATTCTGCAAATAGAGGGCTGCCTGAATGTTCGTATTCGAAGCCAGGGTGGTTGTAGCCCGACGGACGCCACCACCAGTTCCATCATTTACAACAGACTGAACATTGGCGACTTCCTTGATATATCCGCCTGTAGATGCATTGGCGACATTCTGGGATGCCGTGGACATCCCATACTGAACGGCCTGGAGTCCGGATACGGCAATCGAAAGAGAGTCAGTCAGTCCCATGATACAGAATTCCCTTCACCCAGCCTTACTGGATCATCGCCAGAGTAGTCTGAAGAAGCTGGTTTGCCGTGGTAACGATCTTTGTATTGGCCCCATAAGCCTGCTGGGCCACGATCAGCTTGGTCAGATCACTGGTCAGGTCCGTCGTTGAACTTTCGACAGAGCCGGTGCTTAGCGTACCTGCTCCATTCGTATTCACGGCGTTGACGACCGGTGCTCCCGAGGATGCCGTTGCGGTATAAGCCTGCCCGTTCTGAGCGGAAAGACCGTTCGGGTCGGCGAAGGTCGTCAGCGGAATCTTGGCAAGCAGCTGAGACAGGCCATTATCGAACGTCGCCATGACAGAACCATCCGTCTGCATGGAAAGGCCGGTAAATGTTCCACTCGTGACACTGTCCGTTGTCATAGTGGGATTAGTGCTGTAACTGCTACCGTCTGTAGCCAGGCTGACACCGGATGTGCTGCCAATTGTCCCGAGGCTGACCGTCATGTCCTGCGGCGACCCTGTATAGGAGAACGTTGCAGCAGACCCCGTTGACTGAGCCGCTCCGTTTACTGAAGCCAAAGATCCATCGCTGTTGAATGTGACGGTGGCAGAGTTGCTGGCATCAGCAGAATTACTCACGGTCCATGTCAGCGGGTCTGTGCTGGATTGCGTCCAGTTCAGACTGACTGTCTGTGCATTTCCCTGACTGTCATACGCCGTTGCCGTTGATGTGTTGCTCTGACCGGTTCCCGTTGTGCTGCCGATGGCCGCAGAGAGCGACATCGTCGTACTTTTCGTAGGCTGGAACGCAACCGAATCCGGAATCTGGATGGGCGCCAGTGTGCTGCTCAGCGCTCCCTCCGAGCCAACCTGATAGCCTTCAAGGTAATATCCGGACGTATTGACCAGATACCCTTGGTTATTTTCCGAAAAATCGCCGTTCCGGGTATAGTACTGCTGGCTATTGAATGTCGGAGCCGTACTTGACCCTGTGCTGCCAGTAGGCTGCACGACATTGAAAAAACCGTTTCCTGAGATCGCAAGAGACAGCGTATTGGTCGAGGAGACAACCATCCCCTGAGTGTCCGTATGCTGCCGGGTCGTTGCAGCAACACTGTCACTCAATGCCTGCCCATCAGTCGCCAGATCATTACTCGTCACGTAATCAGCAAAACTTGTCGTGGTAGCTTTGTAGCCAGTCGTCTGACTGTTCGCGATGTTGTTGGAAAGATCGCTGAAAGCATGAGACTGGGAATTAAGGCCACTGACAGCCGTGTTGAGCGAATTGATAATCGACATGGCGGACTCCGACAGAACTGGGGCTTCGGGCCACACGCCCGAGTAGTGTCTGGACCGACAGTTCCACAGGAAGCGTTAATGAAACCCTTACAGGCCCAGTTTTTGCGACGGACTGCGGCCTTTCCTTTGCCGCGCGCCCTTTCAAAGCACCATCAAACAAAGAGCGGCGGACCACTGGCTCTTTGACGGGGAACAGGGCAATATAAGGCAACATGCCAGTGCCATCAGATGACTCTTCGAAGCCCAGAATCCCTGACGATTCTCCCGTAAAGCCTGCAAGATTCGTGCAGGGCAGCATCATGCGCCACGTCATCACCATGGCAGGCACAGGGGCTATCGGGCTGATGGCCGTTTTTGCGGTCGACCTTCTCAATTATTTCTATATCTCGCATCTGCACGACCCGGCTCTCACGGCAGCCATCGCATTTGCGACCTCCCTGAGTTACGTACAGATCTCGGTTTCAATCGGTATGACCATTGGGCTGGGGGCCTGCATCGGACGCCTGATTGGTGCTCGACATCATGCCGAAGCCCGGCGACTGGCCTCGGCATTTATCGCAGTCATGGTTGTCATTGCGGCAATTCTCGGAATTCTGACGGCAGTTTTTGCAACGCCCCTTCTTCAGCTTCTTGGCGCACAGGGAGCAGCTCTTCAGAACGCCGCTACGTTCCTGCATGTCGTTTCCCCTGCATTGCCGCTGGTCTGTCTGGGAATGGCACTCTCCGCGCTTCTTCGTGCTGTTGGGGATGCGAAGCGTTCGATGCGTATTACCCTCACCGGTGCGCTGGTTTCTGCCATTCTCGACCCATTAATGATCTTTGTCCTGCACCTTGGGCTGGAAGGTGCAGCAATCAGCACCATCCTGTCCCGGTGCGCCATCACGGCCAGCGGTTTCCTGAACCTTCGGGGACACGCCATGCTTGAATGGCCAAGGCGCGATGCTTTTGCCCCTGCCCTACGAAAGATCGGCGGAATTGCCGTTCCTGCGATTGCCACCAATCTTGCCACTCCGACAGGGGCATTGTTCGTCACACATGCGATGGCTCAGTTCGGGTTGAATGCTGTCTCCGGCCAGGCCACAATCGACAGGATTGTTCCCGTAGCTTTTGCCCTCGTCTTTGCTCTGACAGGATCTGTGGGGCCGATCATGGCGCAGAACCTTGGCGCAAAACAGTTTGACCGGGTTCGAGAGACTCTGATGGCAGCCCTCAAACTGACAGCCCTGTGCGTCGGAACGACCTGGTTTGTCCTTGCCGCCGGGCACAACATCATTCTTCACATGTTCAACGTGCAAGGCATTGGAGCAGAGATCGTTCGGCTGTTCTGCTGCTGGCTGGTGCTCAGTTACATGTTCGTCGGGCTGCTATTTGTCGCGAACACAGCCTTCAACAACCTCGGTCATCCGTTTTATTCAACCGGATTTAACTGGGGCCGGGCAACCTTGGGCACGATCCCATTTGTGTGGCTGGGATCAGGCTATGGCCCTATCGGTATTCTGATCGGACAGTCCCTCGGCGTCGTGATTTTCGGAACACTGGCTGTTCTCACAGCATTCCGCGTCATCGGACATCTGGGGCGTAATCCTTCAACACAGTGACGGTGCGGACACCAGATTGGCCCCCACACCTGTAAGCAATCAAGGGGCCGGGTTAGAATGCACCTGATGGATTTCGTTGATCTTCGCCTCAAGTTCCGATGTAATATCGAGATCAACTGATCCAAGAATGGTCTTAAGCTGATCTGTGCTCGTTGCACCAATAATATTGGACGTCACGAACGGCCGGGAGGTCACAAAAGCAACTGCCAACTGGACAGGGTCCAGCCCCTCGGCATGTGCAAGAGCGTGATAAGCCTCAATCGCGACATCAACCCCCGGCTTTTCATAACGCTGCCCACGATTGAACAGCGTTGTGCGTGCACCAGCCGGCCGGGCGCCTTTCAGATACTTTCCTGTCAGGTAACCTTGAGCGAGTGGAGAATAAGCCAAAAGCCCCACGCTTTCCCGCAGGCACATTTCTGCAAGCCCGATCTCAAAAGTACGATTGATCAGGTTGTAGGCATTCTGAATGGACGCAACGCGCGGAAGGCCGGTTTTTGAAGCTGCCAGAAACTGTGAAACGCCCCAGGCCGTCTCATTGGAAAGGCCGACATGCCGGATTTTGCCCTCTGTCACGAGGTCGCCCAGAGCGCCAAGGGTCTCCTCAACGGGAACCTCATCTGCATCCGGAAGATCACAGAACGTGGTTCCACCTTCTCCGAACAGACCCACTTTACGGTCCGGCCAGTGAAGCTGATAGAGATCCAGATAGTCCGTTCCAAGCCGACGTAGGGAGCCTTCAATGGCATAGCGGATCTGAATTGGCGTCAGCCGTGCTTCTTGACCGTCAGGTCTAAACCATGGTGAGGAACTGCGCCCTACAACCTTGCTTGCGATGACAAGTTTGTCTCGGCCTCCGCGCGCCTTCAACCAGCTTCCAACAATGGTTTCCGTCGCCCCATAGGTCTCGGCACGCGGAGGAATGGAATAGAGCTCGGCGGTATCAATAAAGTTGATACCGTTCTCAAGCGCCATATCGAGTTGGGCATGCCCTTCGGCTTCAGTATTCTGCTGCCCGAAGGTCATCGTACCAAGGCAGATTTCACTGACTTTTATGCCTGTGCGTCCAAGTTCACGTTGTTTCATTGGGTAGCCTGATTAAAATGGTAGGGTGGTAGTCGCCTGATGCTATCATATCAGGCAGATACCCTACCTTTGAGAAATTATCCGCTCAATCTGTCCCGCCACTTCTGCCAGAAGGTGGGGGTATTTTGATACGACGGCGAAGAATGGTCAGGAAAACTTTCTACTGTAGACTGCGTCTCAGGACATACGGACAGATCAGAAATTTTCCGAGTTTTTTCTGAAATACCCTGTGACAGGCAAGCAAGGAGAGTAAAACGCTCCCAATCCGACAAATTAGCGGCATTCAGTGTAATGCGATGATCGGGATGACTACACATATAACCGGTTTCGGTATGCACGGCATAATATTTGTGCACTTCATTATCCTGTGAAAAAGGAACAAGACGAATGAGATGATCATCGTCCAAAGCACGAGTAAATTTTATTTTTCCATCCCTGAAAGAAAAATATGTCTCCACCATATTAATCCGTACGGCCAAAACCAAACCGACCGTCAGCTTTACCGCATATACATCAACACCTTCTCGGTCCGGTATAATAACATTCCGTGCACAAAATATTTTTTCTCTGGGATTATAACATAAAATATATCCATGACGAGAAAGTATAAGAAACCGTTCTTCAGACACAACCGTATTTTGGTTATCTCCAGTATCTCCGAATACCGCAATTTCTGTTGCGGTATCATAAAATTTTGCAGCTTCTTCAAAACGATCTGAAAGAAGAAGATTATAAAGTACCCGCCCCATCAAAGCTTCATTTTGAAAAATTTTCTGCTTCCGCTGCAATCGCATTACGCTAGGCGACATGAGCGTTTTCGCCACAAGGCCTGCATGCCTGTCAGACGTGCGCATTAATCGTGCATTCAAGTTATTCTCATTGAAACGTCTTGATTTTGCGATCGCAGAATACACATCTTGATCGCTACCATACGCCAGAGCAGAAATTACTTTCCCGAAGAGATTACTACCGGAAAGAGAGTGAATAATGACATGTCCTGAGTAGTAAGTATTTACAATTTTAACTTCTGGTATCTTTCTGGAAAGAAGCTGTGACTGTTCCCAGTCCCCTTCATCCAAAGGATCGTATGCAACAAACAACCGTCCTTGAAGCTGTTCTTTTCGTATTCCCATTCCTTTCATGCTATCGCGAAAATTATGTGTCAGATAATACTGATGAACCGGACATTCATCTGGATCCAGTGACCACTTTGGTGCCATAGCAAGTACAGTATCAGCATTCAGAATTTTCGACCAAGAAAGTGCTGTATGTGCACCCATCGAAATGCCGATTACTACAATTTTAGAAAATTTCTTAGTTATGTTCAAGATGCATTCCTGAACAGCTGACGTGTCAGGAGAAATATACCAATGATCAACCTTGGCCGTAACGCCAATACATGTAATCCCCAGTTTTCGAACGACAGGTGCGCCAAAAAATGTCTTTGTCGCATTCTTGGTTTCGTGGGCTCCTTCGAATGTTACGAGGGCATAATCTGTATTTCCTTGATGATAATGAACAACAAGTTCATCGCCTTCAAATATGATCATTACCACTCCAGATAAGGTATCTTCAAAAATCCATTTCTAAACAATACCTCATCTGGAGAAATTGTAAAAAGATATTAGCTTAGGAAAACTACCGTATTTTTTAAGCTACCTTTTCACCAAAAACCCGTTGGTAAAACCTTAATTCCCGTATCAGAGCATCTTCAACCACAGCACGATCGCGGAACCCGTGCCCTTCATCCGGATAGACGTGTAATTCTGCCTGTTCGAGTTTTGTGCTCATCGCTTCAGCCTGCGACAGAGGAACAACCTTATCCCCCCCGCCATGCAGGAACAGGACCGGAACATTGATTTTGTCGGCGTGAGTTATGGGAGAACGTTCAAGGTACACGGCCTCATCTTCTGGATAACGCCCGATCAGGCCATCCAGATACCGTGCCTCAAACTTGTGTGTCTCTTCAGCCAGTGCCCGCAGATCAGTCACACCATAAAGCGAAGCACCCGCAGCAAACAGGTCCGAATGAGCCAATGCTGCCAGAACCGTCAGACCACCCGCACTACTGCCACGAATGACGCATCTGTGTGGATCAACCAGATTACGCTCGATTACGGCACGTACGCCTGCAAGACAGTCTTCTACATCCGCAACACCCCATTTCAGATTCAAAGCCTCGCGATATTGACGTCCAAACCCTGTTGAGCCTCGGTAATTGACGTCCAGAACCGCGAAACCCCGCGATGTCCACCATTGAACTTTGAACGCAAAAGCCGGGTTGGCTCGCCCTGTAGGACCGCCATGTGCCATAACCACCAAGGGTGGTTTTTCGCCTTCTGCGAGACAGGAGGAACCACTCGCTGGTTTATAGAAAAGAGCGTATGCTTCCGTGCCATCTGCCGTCTGGAACGAGAGCGGTTCAGGCTTGGAAAGATCGTTCTGTGTGACACCTTCGGGAAAAGTGACACTTGACCGAAAATGCTCGGAGGAGCCGGTCATATCTCCGATTGCGAGAGAAGGCGGGGCATCTTCCCGCGCATCAATCCAGGCAAAATTCCCATTCGTCAGTCGCTCCGGAACATTGACGGGGGCACCCATCGACACATCCTCCCACTGACCATTCGCAAAATGCAGAACACAGTTCAGACCCTGACGAATGCCTAGAGCGAGAAGCTCTCCATCTGAGAGAGGCAGAAGCGTTCTTTGGCCAAAAACCCAATGTGGAAGACCGATTTCTGCATTCACCGAAGGCAAAAAGCGGGCCGTCCACCCAGCCTCATTACCGATGAATTGCACGGGCGACCAGCTTCCGCGGGCATCGGATGTTACGTAAAGTGTTCCGTCCTGTGCCCATCGCGGTTCGATGATACTGCATTTTTCTTTTCCACTCAGATCCGTCGCCGGCCCTAACTGCAGGCTGGTCCGATCCAGTGGCGCTACACTCAGGGCCGTCGCCGTCCAGGGCATTTCTGGATTCTGCCACGAAAACCACGCCAGAAAAGCGCCGTCGGGAGAAGGGCGAGGGGCAGCATAGAAATCCGCTTCTTCTGCAAGCACTGTCTCCTTGCCCATCGGATCAACATAGACAAGTGCGGCGACAGGCATTCCGCCTGCATGTGTTTCCCGGACGCAGAAAACGCCGTTTCCCGTTGGATCCCAAGTAAGGTCAGCGTAGCGCTGTTCTGGCACACGCTGCCCATCAATTACCCGCGCACTCCTCTCTCCGTAAGTGCTCCAGAGATCCCCTGTTTTCCGATCGCTGAAGATTACTTCCGGATTATCCCCACTCAGACGAACGTCCCACGCTCCGCCACCATATTCATGAACCCGGGTGCCAATAGTCCGGTCAGGAGGCGTCAGGTCCACCAACGTGCCATCTGGTCTCCGCCCCACAATGACGGCACGCCCCTGTTCCTCCGGGCGTGTTTCCAGCCAGAATATCCAGTCCCCGGCAGTTTTCAGTTCAGCAAAGGAAAGCGTCCGTCCGGCCACAAGGTCTGGCCCGACCCAGGACGGCCAGTTTCCAGCAGCGGGAGAGGGGCAAAGCTCAGTCATTTTTCATCCTGTGTCTGATGTCCTAGTATCGTAACCGGCGGCTTTGCCTTCCGCCATATTCTCTACGGGGTCACGACACTGTTTCATCTCACGCAACTCCTCGAACACCTGCTTCAGCAATATGGCTATGGCGTCATTGGCGTGACGGTCATGCTGGAAAGCATGGGCTTGCCGCTTCCCGCAGAGAGCATCATCATTGCCGCATCTCTTTATGCTGGCAGCACCCATCACCTTGAGATCCAGTGGATCGCCCTGGCCGCCGTCACTGGCGCCATCATGGGTGACAATTTCGGGTATCTACTTGGTCATCATTTTGGCTACAGCATTCTGAAGAAGCACGGCAAAAAAGTTGGCCTCACAGAGGAACGCCTCATGTTGGGGCGGTATCTTTTCCGCAAACATGGCGGCATCGTTGTTTTCCTGGGCCGCTTCGTTGCCATCCTTCGCGTTTTCGTTGCCCTGCTGGCAGGAGCAAACCGAATGCCGTGGCATTCGTTTCTCTTTTTCAATGCCTTGGGCGGCCTGTTCTGGGCCGGTGGGTATGCCTTCGTAACTTATGAGTTGGGAAAGCAGATTGAAAAGATCACAGGGCCGGTCGGAATTGGCCTTGCTGCCATTGGGGTCTGCTGTCTGGTCGGAGCATTTCTTTTTCTCAAGAAAAATGAAAAGTGCCTGACTGACGAGGCCATGAAACAGGCCAAAGAAGATGAGAAGCACTCTGGCTCAGGTGCGAACGACAAAGGAAAACACTGATGACACGCTCCCCTCACGCCGCCTGGTCTCTCGACACACTGGAGCGCCTGGATGGTCGGACTGCCCTCATTACAGGCTCTACAGGTGGTCTTGGGTTTGAAGTTGCGTGCGGGCTGGCACAACGGGGAGCGTTCATTATTCTGAGCGGTCGCAACCTTGAAAAAGGCCGCGCTGCCCTTAACCGCCTGTATGAGCGTGTTCCCAGCGTTCAGGGACGTTTTGAGGTTCTGGACCTCGCATCTCTTGCATCAGTCGCAAAATTCGCAACAGTTTTGAGGGAGAAGGGACAGCCGATCCACATGCTTGCCAACAACGCTGGTATCATGGGACCAGCCTCCCGGCAAACCACAAAGGACGGCTTTGAACTACAATTCGGCACCAACCATCTGGGCCATTTCGCTCTGACAGGTCGGTTATTGCCGCTCCTGGCGGCAGGCAATGCCACCGTCATGACCGTGGCATCCCTTGCAGCCCTGAAAGGAGAACTGCCATTTGGGGATCTGAACGCCCGTCATCGATACAATCCGATGGCCCGTTACAGACAAAGCAAATTGTCCAATTTGCTCTTCGCACTTGAGCTTAACCGCCGGGCCCACAAAGCGCCATGGCCCATTCACTCACGAGCGGCTCACCCCGGATGGGCGGCAAGTAATATTGTTGCCAATAATGGTATGCTGGATACAGCAGGTAATCCAGTCAGTCGCTGGGGACGCCGCATTGCTCGCAGCTTTGCCGGACCAGTGTTCCATGCATTGGGGCAGACAGTGGAAGAGGGGGCTTGGCCACTGCTCTACGCCTTGGCTTCTCCCGAAGCACGGGATGGAGACTATTATGGACCTCAAGGAAAAGGGGAGCGCACAGGTGTCCCCGGTGAGGCAGTCTTGCCTGAGCTGGCTCAGGACCATCAACTAGCTACACGCCTCTGGTCAGTGTCCGAAGAAATGACGGGCGTAAAGTATGGTCTCCTTTGAGACCATACTTACACTATCAATCCCCATAACCATTGGGATGGGCTTCACGCCAACGAAAAGCTGTTTCGACAATCTGATCCAGCTTTCCGAATTTCGGTGTCCATCCAGTCTCACGTTGAAGTGTCGTTAAATCGGCGACTAGAACTGCCGGATCGCCTTGCCTGCGCGGTGCCGCTTCCCAAGGCACTTGGCGCCCACTGACACGCTCGACACTCTGAATGATTTCAAGGTTAGAATACCCGCGCCCATTACCGATGTTGTAGGCAACACTCCGGGTCTCAATCTGTTCAAGTGCACGAATATGAGCATCCGCCAGATCAGCTACGTGAATATAATCACGCACACAGGACCCGTCTGGCGTAGGATAGTCTGTTCCAAACAGTTTAAGAGCAGGACGTCTTCCCAGAGCTGCATCTATTGTCAAGGGGATAAGGTGCGTCTCAGGCCGATGATCCTCCCCAGCTCGTCCGGCTAAATCTGCACCTGCTGCATTGAAATACCGTAAACACGCGCTCTTGAGACCACAAACAGAATCTGCCCACTGCAATATCCTCTCAATTAGAAATTTGCTCTCTCCATAAGGAGAACCGGGCTGGATTTCTGCTGTTTCTGAAATCGGATCTGGGCGTTCTGGACCGCCAAAAAGTGCAGCTGTGGAAGAAAAGACAAACTTCTTAATGCCAACTTCCGAACAGGCCTGCACGATATTCAGTCCCGTCAGATAATTCTGTCTCAGATAATGAAAGGGTTCACGCATGCTGTCGCCAACCAGGGAAAGGGCAGCAAAATGCAGAACGCCATCCCATATCCCCTGACTAACGACATTTTTCGTCGCCTGATAATCCATCAGATCAACATTATAAAAAAGCACACTTTGAGGGATAGCTGCTTGATGTCCAGTGCTGAGGTTGTCCAGAACAGCAACTTCGTGACCTTGGTCGAGAAGAGCAAGAACTACCTGACTACCAACAAACCCTGCACCGCCGGTAACAAGATAACGCATGCCGGATTTAACCCTCGCCAAATTCTTTAAAGCAGAACCAGCTATTCTTTTTCTCTAAAAGTTCAAAGGGCACCACATTACTCTCCAAGGATTTTGAGAATACTGAAGTCCCCTTTTCTCTTTGTTCAGACGAATGTCCAAAGAAGCCCTGGAACACGCTGAACAACCTGTTCACGCACGGACGTTGGGATGGATGCCAGAACCCTGAGAAATTCTTCTGCTCTTGGTGCGACAGGAGCATCAACAAGCCACATCAGAATTTCATCAATTGTTGTGTTATTCCCTGGTGTAAAAGGAAGTGGAGCAAGGCTCGCCGGATAAGAAACGCTCTCCACTTTCTCCAGAGAAAACATTTCCCATTCTCCGGCTTCACGGCGCTCTGCCGCTACGAACTCAATTCCTTGGGGCTGCTCAGGATTAGGGTTAGGAATAAATACAATGTGTAGATTGGTTAAGGGGTTATATGCAGCAAAGCGGTTATCACCAAATGCTCTTAAGTTATACACCAGCTCTGCTGCAAGTCGATTATCATACTGCATGGGAAGCGAGCGACGATGGCCTATTTCACCATCTTCGATGTAGAAAAATGTAATTACATTCGGCGTTTTTTCTTGAATTGCTCCATATACAGGAAGCATATCATGCTGGTCGGCAATCTCTTGTGTCGAATGAACAATTCTATTTTCTTGCCTAAGGAAATAAAGGGTTGTCCCGAAGTGTGATTTGATCTGATAAACATCAGGACTTTTCTCTGCCCCAACATTTACGACGTTTTTCCCTTCAATTTTGTCCCAGGTATTTCGCAGTGAAGCGATCGCACGGCCGATCATGACTCTGTAAATGTCATGCAGGAGATCGTGAACTTTGGGCATCAGGCGCAGAGGTTCATGATCGCCAACCTCATTCCGATCAAAATGCTGCCAGTAAACAGCTGAGTCACTAAGATCAGCATTCAGACGTCTTTTGATCCTCTGAATGTAATGTTCCATGCTTCGACAGATATAATGCATGACAAATGCATCATTCCAGTCAATTTCCTGATTTGCATCTTGCCCATTGACCGGCCGTCCATCAGGCCGGACATAACGGTCTACCGGGATATCATACCAATGAGGATTGTGATATGTGCTTCCCATCTTTTCTGGACGCACGAAGCTTTTGATCAGACGGTTATCACCCAGATCAGGCGTTGAATGCTGTGTAAACGCTTCAACTGTCGTTATTTTGGGACGAACGACCCGTCCAGAACTTCCGTAGATACGCCATGACAAGGCGACGGCATCAGCATCTTGGAACTTCGAGAAAAATTCCGGAAGGTTGTCCTGATGCTTCAGATAGACATATTCATCACCATCCAGAAAACCAATCCAGTCATAATGCCCCTTTGCCATCTCGGCAGCAGCCATGAAGCTGTTTCGTTGCCTCAGGTAGAAGTCAGGCTCAGCTAAGGGATCTGTCCGCATGGCTCTGATATCGCAGACAGCCGCAGCAGACTGGATAATTTCCCATGTCCCATCTGAGGAATGATCATCAAAAATGAAAAAGGTTTTGACACCAAGTGCTCTATGCCAGGCAATCCATCCAGCAATGTCAGAAAACTCATTTTTCACAAAGAGCGCTATTGCTACGGTTGGAAAAGCCGTCATTTGCCTAGATCCACTTCAAAAGGTCCAACACAGTAAGTTAGCTTATGCTAACACCTAAAAGAGAAAAACCATATCGCTTAGCCCAAATTAATCAAATTCAAGCAATATGAAAATAAAATTATAATATTGAATAACAAACTTTTATATTAATCAAATTAAGGCCTCACGACAATCATAACGACAATGATTACCATAAGAACGGTTGGGATTTCATTAGCTACCCTATAGTATTTTTCAGAATGTATATTTTTATCATCGAAAAATAAGCGCCTCCATTTACTGCAGGCACCATGAAATCCCATCAAACCCAATACACAGATCAGTTTTGTCCACCACCAGCCACTATTCCAGTCCACCAGACCAGGAACCGACGCCATCATGCCTCCGGCGAGTACCGTAACAATCATGGCCGGCGTCATGATCTGACGAAGAAGTTTCCGCTCCATGATCTTGAAGCGTTCACTTTCGGCAGTACCTGGAATTGTTTGGGTATGATAAACATAGAGCCGGGGCAAATAGAATGTCCCCGCCATCCATGCTGTGAACGCCATAATATGCAGGGAGAGAAACCAGCTCAAATGGGTAGCAACAAAATCCATCATGCCTGCTTCTGTCTCTCTAGCGTATTACGAAGCAACGGTACCAGCTGAGACAGGTGGTTGATTCGCACAAACCCTGGAACAGGCCAGAATGAAGGATTGGGCAGGCCATCCGCACGAAGTAACACACAGCTCATTCCCGCTCGGCGAGCAGCCTCGGCGCCGGTATCACTGTCCTCAATAACAACACAGTTTTCTGGCAGAACTCCCTCTGCCTTTGCTGCGTACAGATAAACTTCCGGAGAAGGCTTTGGCTCATTCATATCATTTGCTGAATGAACCCGGTCTTCCGGGAAAAAATGCGTCATTCCAGTCCGTTCAAACTTGGCATCCATCTCGGTGACAGATGAGTTTGAACCAACACGAAACGGCACTCCCAAATCCCGTATTCCATGCATCATTTCAGACGCACCCTCTACAGGTTCTGCCGTTTTTTGCATGAGTCGTACGAGATTATCCCGCATTTTGAGTGCCGTATTTTCTGGAAGTGAACGACCAAGTTCATGCTCCAGTTCTTCAACCACCTGTGGCAATGCCTTGCCAGAAAAACGGTCGTGGGCAGCTTCGTCAGAAATATTCAGCCCCAGAGAACGAGCAAACTCTGCTGTTGCCTGGCAGGAGGCATGCTCGCTGTCTACGAGCACCCCATCACAGTCAAAAATGACCAGTTTCAGCCGGCCCTTTGGATCGAGAGCAGTTGTCATACGGCCCTCACTGCCTCAACGAGAGCCCCAACATTTTCGGGTGGCGTATGTTGCATGACTCCATGCCCCAGATTGAAAACATGGGGCCGCCCTTTCAGGGCATCTCGAATGGCCTGTGCTTCGCGTACCATAGTTTCCCCACCAGAAAATAGCACCATGGGATCCAGATTCCCCTGAAGCGTCACATCCGGTACCAGTACCCCGATTTGGGCTGGATCAGCCACCGTATCCAGGGCCAGGGTATTCACGCCCGTTTTCTCTGCATACTCGCGTACCATGACCCCTCCGAGGCGAGGGAAGCCGATAATCGGCGTCCCAGGATGCTTCTCCTGGATATGACGCACGATCTGTCGGGTTGGTTCGATAACGTAGCACCTGAATGCTGAGGGAGGCAGAATTCCAGCCCAGGAATCGAACAGCATCACAGCTTCTGCGCCTGCTTCGATCTGACCGCAGAGCATCTCTGCTGTACTGGTTGTGAGGGTATCAATCAGTTTGTCGAAAAGAGCTGGCTCGGTCTGCATCATTCGCCGGGTGGCTGCAAAATCACGGGATCCGCCTCCCTCGACCATGTAGCACGACACAGTGAACGGACTTCCGGCAAACCCCAGCAAAGTCGTGACGTCAGGAAGGGATTTACTCAGACGGGACAACGTTTCGCGGACCGGTGCCGTTGCTTCCAGTAAGCGTCTCGGGTCCAGCTTTTCCAGATCAGATGCAGATCGGATTGCGCCAAGAACTGGCCCTCGACCATCAATGAATTCAAGTGACTGGCCCATCGCCCACGGGAGAATCAGAATGTCCGAGAACAGGATTGCTCCATCCATTCCGTATCGACGGATGGGCTGAAGCGTCAGTTCTTCGGCCATGTCCGGTGTCATGCAGCGGGTCAGAAAGTCAGCTTTGTCTCGCATGGCACGAAACTCAGGAAGATATCGACCAGCCTGTCGCATGAGCCAGACTGGCGGCGGCCAGACAGCTTCACCCTTGAGCGCTCTGAGAAGCGGTTTGGAGGATGGGGAGAGGGGTGCGTTTTCCGAATTCATGCCGCTCACTAACCATGAAAGAAAAAAGAAAGAAATCCTGGAGGATAGGATGATCCCTGTGGAAACTGGGGTACCCGGCTTTCTAAAAATGTACCCCGTCTTACTCACAGTGTGTACAACTCCGAAAACCGCAGCAGTGCAAGGGGCTCAGGATTCTATCCCGTTTTACTCACAGACCCCCTGTGTACAACCCCCAGTTTTGGGAGGTGTACCCAACAATCCACGGTACTCGGTACCTCATTCGGGGACTCCGAGTACTGTCCCCATGTACCCCAGTACTGACACAATCTTTTCACCGGGTCATACGCAGTACTCGCACAGACACGTGCCGTCGATAGTTTGGAGTCGCATCTCATGACCACACTGAGTACTTCATTGATTCTCGCGAGCGGATCTTTAGCCCGGCGAGTACTTCTTGAGGAAAGCGGTCTGACGATCCAGCTGCGCCCTGTTGATGTGGATGAGGAAAGCCTGAGGCGTGCCTGTGAAGCAGCAGGCAAGTCGTTGGGTGAGACGGCGATGGCTCTGGCAGAAGCCAAAGCCGTGAAGTCTGCGGAAAGGGGAGAGGAAACAGATCTGATCATCGCTGCAGATCAGATACTGGATCTGGAGGGGGAGGCCTTTGCGAAGCCAAAGACTCTGGAAGAGGCCCGAAATCATCTCAGAACGCTGAGAGGCCGGACGCACCGCCTGCAGACGGCTGTGGTGCTTTATCGTGGAAGGCGCAAGATCTGGAGCAATCTGGCTGTCCCGGAACTGACCATGCGAGTGTTTTCGGATATGTTTCTGGAGGCCTATCTCGAGCGCGAAGGAAAGACGCTTCTTGGCTGTGTCGGGGCTTACCGGCTGGAAGGGCCTGGAGTTCAGCTGTTTTCGAGCATTTGCGGAGACCATGACGCTGTTCTCGGGTTGCAACGCCTTCCTCTCCTGGAGGCCTTGAGAGCACAGAATGCACTTCTGACTTAAAAATTGCTTTTTTGGCTTGTCAGCAGAAAAACATCCTTATATACCGCCCACATCCGGCTTCGCCCCAACGAGGCCGCAGATGAAACAGTGGGGCCATAGCTCAGTTGGGAGAGCGCTTGAATGGCATTCAAGAGGTCGTCGGTTCGATCCCGATTGGCTCCACCAGTTTCCCTCAGAATTCCGTAAAAATCTGATAGCCCGTTTTTGATTACGAACAGTCATTTTGCTGTTGCGTTGAGAACAAGATCTGGCCTCCGTCAAACTGTTGGCAGCATTTGCTCACAGGGCGAGCTGTGAAGGTTTTAAGAAACAGAACGAATTCCGTTCAAAAATGCACTCTGTTGCATTAGCAGGCAGGCTGTTGCTCCACAAACGGAAGAGATACCTGTGTTTTCCATATTCAGGGACTGCTCCTTCGATTTTTCTCTTCGTGAAACACAATGACCGAATGGGTCAAATCCCAGTCATGCTGGTCGCTCCTTTCAATAAGGATTCAGCGACGGACAGGGCGCAGGGATTCGGAGGATTTGCTTCAGTCTGCATTTCTCAAGCTGCTGGAGCTCAAACCGTCCAATATCCGGAATGTGGAGGCCTATCTTGTCAGAACGGCTCAGAATACGGCCTATGATACAGGCCGCCGAGAGCGGAATGGCCCGCTGTCTTTCATTGAAGACGAGGATATAAAAGAATTTCCCTGTAGCGACAGCGCAAAGCTCCAATCCGATCAATGCCTCAATTTTAGCGTCTAACGGGTTTCTTCCGCAGGTTGGTTTTCTGTATCGTTTCAACAAGCATCATGACGTTTTCGCTGATTTTTCGAGGAATATGTCGGCCTTTACGGCATCTGCTTCAACCGGTCCGTTTTCGACAACGCAGGCAGGCTTTGCCTATATTCATAACAAGCTGAAACCGGAAACAACCAATACCGAAGAGATTGGCTATCGGTTTCATAATGATAGCGTACAGGCTTCTCTGACGGGGTATTACGTTGATTTTGAAAACAGGCTTCTTGCGTCATCCCTGAGTTCGGTAATTGTTGGAAATCAGAACGTTCTGGAAAATGTCGGAAGTGTAACGTCTCGTGGTGTCGAAGCTGCAGCGACCTGGCGCTTTTTCCGGAACTGGTCTCTTTACGGTGCGTGGTCCTATAACGATGCGCATTACAACGATAATATCGACAATTCAGAGGGATCCATTTTGCACATTTCCGGAAAACAGGTTGTCGCGGCACTGCGTAATATCGGAAATTTCAAACTGGCTTATGATGACGGGACGATCTGGGGCCAGTTTGGTGGTCAGTATATGAGCCGCCGTTTTTACACTGACCTGAATGACTCTCCGCTTCCGGGACGTGTTCTGTTCAATCAGTCCGCTGGAGATCGCTTTCATCGCCCGGGGGGTTCTCAAAGGACTGGAAGCTCAGGTCAACGTCGTGAACCTGTTCGACAAGGGATATATTTCAAGCATCGGAACCACTGGTTTCGAGAACAGTGACCCGAGTGGAACCTATCAAACCCTCCAGACGGGTGCGCCGCGCCAGGTCAACTGGCTGAAGTCTTATCTTCAGACGGTTCCGGCCGGAGCTCCCATCATTATCTCCACGCATATTCCCATGGTGACAGCGTTTTATACCTACGCTGATGAAAGCCCGTCACTTTTCAAACATCAGGCTCTGAGCACTGTTAATACGCGCGAAATTCTGGCTCTGCTGACAGGGCATAATGTAATTGCCGTTTTCCAGGGCCACACTCATGTTCTTGAGCAGGTTGAACATAACGGTATTCAGTTCATTACAGGTGGCGCTGTCAGCGGAAACTGGTGGCATGGATTACATCTCGGCACGCCAGAGGGCTACATGATCGTCCATGTAGAAAATAATACCGTTCGGACTGAATACAAAACCTACGGGTTTCACACAGTCAGTCCGGAAAATACCTACTGAGACACATGCGAGTTTGGACAGACCTTCAACAAGGTCTGTCCAGAATTATCAGTCTAATGGCCGTACCAGATCAGCGACCATGCCATTTGTGGCCAGCAAAGCATCCTGGGGGGCAAGCTCAAGAAGCAGCCCTCGGTCTCCACCATTAATGACAACCGGTGGTCCATCCATGCCGCTTTGCTCAAATGCCGTTGGCACCGTGCTGCGCTGACCGAACGGGCTGACCCCGCCGATTTTGTAACCTGTCCTCTGTTCTGCATCTGGACGAGACAGCATCTTGGCTTTTCGTCCCCCGAAAGCTGCTGCCACCCGTACAAAGTCCAGTTCCCGGTCTGCAGGGAGGACAACGCAGGCAGGGCGTCCGTCTATCTGCACCATCAGGGTTTTCAGAACATGATCGGGGGCGAGCCCCAGAGCGGCGGCTGCGGCAACGCCGAGTTTTCCGGCTGACGGATCGTACTCGTACATGCGACGTTGGTAGGAGATCCCCAGAGCATCCAGTGTCAGTGTTGCCGAAGTGTCCTGTTCACTCATTCCAGAAGGTCTCATTCTTTGACATCTCCCTTCAGGATGGCACCTCGGATGAGGGGATGCTAGGGTCATGGCTCCTGCAAGAGAGAGAAATGGATTTCATGGCTGCTGCTTTTCTGGCCTGCATGCTGGCATCCGCCATGCATTATCGCCTTCCACCCCGTGTCCTGCCGGCTATTCAGCGGGTTGAAGGGGGCGTGATGGGAAAGGTCAGCCAGAATACGGATGGATCTGTTGATATTGGTCTCATGCAGATCAATTCGCGATGGATCATGCCGATTGCATCCATGACCCATCAGACACCGGCCCAGGTTGCGACCAGACTTGCGCTGGAACCCTGCTTTAACGTGGCCGCCGCCGCCATGATCCTGCGTACGGCGCTCGATAACGAGCATGGTAATCTGCTGCGTGCAATCGGGGATTACCATTCCCGAACGCTTCCTCTGAACATGGCTTATCAGCGCAAGGTTATCGCGGCAGCCACCGAACTTTACATCCGACAACCTTCCCGAGGATAGCCAGAAGGAAGATGTTATCTTATAACGTCCATCCTTCTTACGCCGCCGGGGAAACTCATGCATCGTTTCCGAACCCTGTGTCTGGTCGGTTCGCTGCTGACTGCACCTGTCGCTTCTGCCGCACCAATGCCTGTTGTCTGTGTTGAGTCTGTCTGGTGTAATATTGCTGCCCAGATTGGTGGGCCTGAAGTTACCACTCAGGCTCTGATTTCAACGCCCGGCATTGACCCTCACGAACTGACGCCGACCCCTTCGATGGCACGCCAGACAGCGCGTGCAGCGTTGGTCATTCTCAATGGCGCGACATACGACAACTGGGCGTTACCCTTCGTATCGGCTTCTGCTCCCCGTATCATTGCAGCGCAGGAAGCCGGGTGGAAAGTGGGTGATAATCCTCATCTGTTTCTCAATCCTGCTGCCGTTCGCAAGGTTGCGACGGCAATGGCGCGTGTTTTCGTCAGGCAAGGACTGGATCACGAAGCCGTTCAGCAGCGTCTGGATGCTTTCCTGGCTCAGATTGAAAGTCTGGAATCTTGGAGTGAGAAGCTTCGCAAAACCTACGATGGAACGATCATCGCAGCGATGGAGCCGGTTGGGGGTGATCTGATCCAGCATATGGGTCTGCATATTGTGGATGCAGGTTTTGCCCTGGCCGTGATGCATCATGCGGAGCCTTCTCCCCGGGATGTTGCGGTGCTTGAAACTGCGCTGGACGAGAAGACCGTCAAACTGCTGATTGTAAATCCCGCCGTGAGATCACCCCAGATTGACCGGATGGTGGACAAGGCCCGGAGCAGTGCTCTGCCGCTCGTCATGCTCGGGGAAACGCTGCCACCAGGGCTGTCGTGGCAGGAGTGGGTATCTTCAATTATCGAGTCCGTTCAGAAGGCCCTTGATGGCGCATCCAGATAACCTTTCCCTTGACCAGGTCACACTCTGCGCAGGCACCAAGACCATTCTGGATAACGTCACTCTGACAGTTCCCATGGCGGGGGTGACACTTTTGGCTGGTCGGAATGGTTCCGGAAAATCGACTTTTCTTAAAGCCTGTCTTGGCCTTGTTCGTCTCCAGAGTGGTGTTCTTCGTCTCAAGGGACAGCCACCGGAAATCGCCTGCAGGCAGATCGGCTATATGCCGCAGGGCCTGAGTGATACGGCTTTAATGATTCCGGCAATCAGTCACGTCATGGCCGCGATGAAAGGTGCGCGCTGGGGAATACCTCTCCCGTCTCGTGCCCGGCGAGAGAATGCCGAACGTCTGCTGGCTCTCACGGGCGCGTCGTCTTTTGCCCGACGGCCTCTTGGACTTCTGTCTGGGGGAGAACGTCAGCGGGTCTGTCTTGCGCAGGCCCTGACAGACAGCCCGCAGACATTACTTCTGGATGAACCGCTGGCGGCCTTGGACCATGAAGCACAGCATCAGATTGTCTCTTTGCTGGATACTCTGACACGGGACCTTGGAATTTCCATCCTTATGACCTCTCACGAGACAGAGGCCCTGGATGGGAAGGTGTCGCGTATTCTGAAGCTGAAGAATGGCGGTCTGCATGTTTGAATTCGAATTCATGCGACATGCATTTCTGGGATGCACAATCGTTTCTGTTCTGGCCGGCACGGTGGGATGGTTCCTGATCCTGCGGCGTCAGGCTTTCGCAGCCCATGCTCTGTCTCATATCGGCTTCAGTGGGGCCGCAGGAGCGGTCTGGCTGGGAGTTTCTCCTCTTTATGGCATGATCGCCTTTAGTCTTCTGGGGGGGCTGGCGATGGGCAATGAAACAAAGGGGGCAGGGACTCTTTCATCGCAACGAGACAGCATGATTGGTCTTGTTCTTGCTGCCAGCCTTGGCCTGGGAACATGGTTCCTGCACGAAGCGAATGGAGCCTCCAGCATGGCGACAACGCTTCTGTTTGGAGACGTTCTGGGAATTGATACGCCAACACTCCTCGCACTGGGGGCTGTGACAGTGCTCTGTATGGCAGGGCTGGCTTTTCTGGGGCGACCGCTTTTGTTTGCAAGTCTGATGCCGGATGTGGCGCAGGCGCGTGGAGTCCCTGTTCGTCTCACGTCGCTTGGATTTATGGCGATAGCAGCTTTGGCGTGCTCTGCCTGTGCAGAAGTTTCTGGCGCGCTTCTGGCTTTCAGCCTCATGATCGGCCCGGCGGCAACTGCTCTCCGGTTAGGTCTGAGACCCATTGCGGGGCTGAGCGTGGCTGTGTCTCTGGCCCTGTTTCTGTCCTGGGGAGGACTCGCCCTGTCCTGGGTGACAGACGTGCCCGTACCATTCTGGATCGGGCTTGGAGCCGCCGCCTGCTACGGAATTGCCTGTATGGTCAGGCGTTAATTGCCTGTCATCGTCACCAGACGAAGGTGAACCAGCCCGATAAAGGCAATCAGGCAGATATGAAGGATAATCAGAGCCTTGCCCGTAATGACGGGCACATCGCGGGTCGTATCCGGAACTTCAGTCGACATTGTGAGCCTCCATAGGTTCTCTGTTTATATCCAGTTTCAAACCACCTCGCCAGACTGAGCGAAAAATGGAGTTTTTATAAAAAAACAGAAGTGGCGCGAAAAACCTGACAAATTGCGATATGTTAATACCGCTATGCCAAATGATACGAAAACAGCTCGACCTGTTCGTGAACAGATAGACCTCTCCGAAATCGAAGTTTCGCCGCATGCGAAACTGATTCTGATGCTGGCCGCCATGGTCGCCGCAATTTGTGGCGGTCTGTACGGTTATGACACAGGAATCATTTCGGGAACACTTCCTCTTATTGGTGATGATTTCCATCTGAACTCCACCATGAAGGAAAGCGTTGCCTCCGCTATCCTTCTGGGCGCAGTGTTCGGTGCTTTCGGGGCAGGCTCTCTTTCTGAGAAATTCGGTCGCCGGACAACAACCTGCATTGTCAGTGGTGTGTTTGTTCTTGGTGCAACGGCCTGTGCATTTTCTCCAGGCGTCTGGAGCCTGATTGCTGCCCGTTTCGTGCTTGGGCTTGCCGTAGGTGGATCTACGCAGGTGGTTCCGATGTATATTTCGGAACTGGCGCCCCAGGAGCGGCGTGGCAGCCTTGTGACAATGTTCAATGTGGCTATCGGTCTGGGAATTCTGATCGCCAACATCATTGGCCTGACAGAACGGACGAACTGGGGATGGCGCCCGATGGTCGGTATTGCCGCCATTCCTGCTGCCATCGTGTTCGTATCCATGTTTTTCATGCCAAAGAGCCCGCGTTGGTCTGCTGAGAACGAGGGCATGAAGAACGCCATTCTCCATCTCAGTCGTATTCGAACAACCAAGCGCGCAGTCCGCAAGGAAGTGGAAGCGATCCGCGAGAACGCAACGGACATCGATCCGAAGAACCGCGGCTGGCGCGGTCTCTTTCAGCCTTGGGTGCGTCCGGCGCTTGTGGCTGCTCTTGGCGTCGCATTCTTCACCCAGTGCGGCGGCCTGGAGATGATGATCTACTATGCGCCGACATTCCTGAGTGATGCCGGGTTTGGTGCATCTTCCGCCCTGTGGGCTTCGCTGGGCGTGGCGATCGTTTATTGCATCATGACCTTTCTGGGCTGCCTGTTCGTGGACCGGATCGGCCGTCGTCGTCTTATGCTGATCATGGGGCCGGGCGCTGTGCTGTCTCTGATTGGTCTGGGCGTCATGTTCATGAGCCATCCGGTGCCAGGAAGCATGGGCTCATATCTGATCGTGGCCTTTCTGCTGCTGTTCATGATGTTCAACTCTGGTGGCATTCAGGTCTGCGGCTGGCTTCTGGGTGCGGAAATGTTCCCGCTCTCCATGCGTGGACAGGCAACATCCCTGCATGCAGCGACGCTATGGGGAGCAGACCTGCTCGTCACCAGTACGGCGCTGACAATGGCTGAGGGAATTGGCCTGACATGGACGATGTGGTTCTACGCCTTCGTTAATTTGGTCTCTGTCATTTTCATATTCTTCTTTGTGCCGGAAACGTCCGGGGCCTCTCTTGAAGACATTGAAGAGGCACTGCTGGAGAACCGTTTCCGTCCGACGCGGGACAGCAAGCGCATTGTCCCGGAAGAGGATGAAGAGGACGTTCGTTCGGCAGCATGATACGTTTCCTCCTTTCTTGAGGAGGAAACGATATGGACGTTATCGCAAAACGGGTTATTGCTGCACGAAGCGGCAATAACCCGTTTGTCATTGGCCGCATGAAATCTGGCTGGCTTGTGCTTGGGGAGACCCAGCCGCTTCCAGGCTATTGCCAGCTTCTTGCAGATCCGATTGTTTCTTCCCTAAATGATCTGCAGGGAGAGGCGAGGGCCCAGTACCTTCTGGATATGGCCTCTATCGGGGACGCCCTTCTGGCCGTGACCGGGGCATCTCGCATCAATTACGAGACCTGGTGCAATCTTGCGCCGTCGCTCCACACTCATATCGTGCCTCGTTATGCGAGCGAGGTTGAAGACAAACGCACCAAGGCTGCCAGCATCGCATACGATTATGCTGCTGCCAGACCTTTCGACCCGGAGCAGGACAAGACCTTCATGGAGGCAATGAAGCGGGAGTTGCGCCTAGGCTCTTAGTGGCACCGTGTTGCCAACAGATACCAGAGACGAAAAACGGCAGTTTCAGAGAAGGTCTGTCTCTGAAGTTCCGGTCGTTTCCAGATAAGTTTGAAACGCGCCTTGATCGTGCGAGCCTGCGACAAATCTTCAAGGAGTGCTCTGGAATCCGGCGTCAGCATATTGGGATAGCTCAGAAGGCGCTGCACATTGGATTCGAAGACAGCCATGAAAGCGCAGGGTCCACGTTTGATGGCGTAGAAACCGCGTTTAAGTTTGGAGTGTTTCGCGCCGACCGTATTGCAGGAATGCTGCCGATAATAACTCACGCAGCGGTCATCAAAGAAAATTCTGCCGCCGGCTGCCATGGTCAGCAGATAGGCCCACCAGTCATGCAAGGTGTTGGATGGTGGAACGGTTCCCTGCATCAGATGACATGTGGCCGCATTGATAACGGCTGTGTGGCCCGTTGCGATATTCTGCGTCAAAGCAGCACCGAAACAGGGCTGTCGATGCAGCCGCTCGGATTTTTTGAAAACGTTCAGGGCGCTATCCGTCAGATACTGGCGCGCGCAGTAGAGCGCCGGCACCTGTGGAGGTTGAGCTCGAAGCCAGCCCACGGCCCATTCCAGCTTTTTAGGGTGCCAGACGTCATCCTGGTCAGCAAAGGCAACAAACGGCGTTTCTGGAATGGACTCCAGCAGATGCAGGTACGATGCCCCAACGCCGTTCGCCCCGGGAAGGGACGTGATTTCAACGCATCGTCCGTGGCCCCGGTGGGCGGCAAAGGATAGCATGATGACGCGTGACGCATCGGAGGACCCGTCATCGCGCCAGTAAAGAACCCAGTCTGCGTGAGACTGGGCCAGAATGCTGTCGAGCTGTGCGTTTAAGTAAGCTTCGCCATTGTAAAGCGATAGCAGAATGGCAACACGCATTGTTCTGTCGGCACCCTGACTTGCTCCTCCCCGGATCATCTGCGGGTTCCAGCGGCGGTTGCCGGATTGAGGAGAAGACATGACATCCTTGAAAACGGACAGAAACAGAAGACGGGAAACAGGCCATTTCTTACCAGAATGGCCTGCAGAGATTACGAAGCCTTAAAGAGGCGCTGAACCGTATGCGCTACGCTCTCACGCCATTCAGGCAATTTAACGCCAAAAATGCGGTGAAGTTTTGAACAGTCCAGTCGGGAATCCTGAGGCCGCTTGGCCGGGGTGGGCCAGTCTTCCGTCCGGATTGCCGTAACCGTTGGCATGGCCTGTCCATACTTCTCGGCTTCCTCAAGGGCAGCGACTGCCAGACCATGCCAGGTCGTTTCACCGGTACCGCTGGCGTGATAGATGCCAGCATATTCGGGCTTCCAGCCGTCTTTTTCCACCAGAGCCAGGATGGCGAGGATGGCTTCAGCCAGATCGTCAGAACTGGTAGGGTTACCACTCTGATCACCAACAACCTTGAGAGCCGGATTTTTCGCCCCAGCGTTGATCATGGTCTTGATGAAGTTCTTGCCGTGCGCCGAATAGACCCAGGACGTTCTAAGAACGATGCTCTTCGGGTTGGCTGCCAGAACCGCCTGCTCACCGTCAGCCTTGGTGCTGCCATAGACCGTCTCAGGGCTGGTCGGGTCTTCTTCGGTGTAGGGCGCGCCCTTGTCACCGGAAAAAACATAGTCCGTCGAAACATGCACAAACGGAATACCAGCCTTGGCACAGGCTTCAGCAAGCGCCTTCGGGCCTGAGTTATTGGCGCGTTCTGCACCTTCTTTCTCGGTTTCAGCCAGATCGACAGCCGTCCAGGCCGCGGCATTTACCACAGCAGCCGGATGATACTTTTCAATTGCGGCTGCGATCGTTTCAGGTTTGTCGAAATCGAACTCCGGTCGGCCCACACGAATGATGCGGTCACCACCGAGAATGGCGAGGGACGTCGCAAGCTGCCCATTGCCGCCTGTGACGAGGATGGAACCTGTGCTGGACATGGCGTTACTCACTTTTCGTACTGGAACCAGCCCTTGGCTTCGGAGAAGTGCGGCGCGATCTTGTCCTTGTCGGACAGAACGGCTTCTTCTTCGGAAACAGGCCAGTCAATATTCAGTTCCGGAGAGTTCCAGATGACCGCGCGCTCTGAAACCTTGCTGTAAAGAGACGTGCATTTGTATTGCACTTCGGTGTTCTCTTCGAGCGTCACGAAACCGTGCAGGAAGCCTGGGGGAACCCATAGCTGGGACCAGTTTTCAGCAGACAGTTCAGCCGCAACCCACTTGCCATAGGTCGGGGATCCCGTGCGGGCATCTACGGCCACATCCCAGATGGCACCACGCGTCACGCGAACGAGTTTGCCCTGCTCATAGGGAGCCAGCTGGCAATGCAACCCGCGGACAACGCCTTTTTCAACGGAGAGGCTCTGATTGTCCTGAACGAAGGGCAGGTTGATGCCGGCCTCTGTCATGCGATCAAGATTATAGGTTTCGGAAAAGAAGCCGCGATTATCGCTGAAACGAGGAGGCGTAACGAGAATGACTTCTGGAATGGCGAGCCGTTCAACCTTCATGACGGTTTCCTTCAGGACATGAGATCTGGAAATAAGGCAGACTGTGCCTCGACAGAAAAAACGCTGCCTGAGCGGGTCAGGCAGCGCAGGGAAGATCAGGCGCCGTGATCTGCCAGTTCAAGCAGAAGACGACCCAGTTCCGTCTTGCCCATGTGCTTTGCGTGATCGCGAAGCTGGTCGGCAGTAATGAATTTGTTGCGGAAAGCAACTTCAGCAGGTGAACCTACCAGCATGCCCTGACGGGACTGAATGGTCTGAACGAAGCTGCCAGCCTGCATCAGGCTGTCAGGCATACCGGCGTCAAGCCAGGCACAGCCACGGCTCAGGCGGTCGACCTGCAACGTGCCTTCCTCAAGGTACATACGGTTGAGATCCGTAATTTCCAGTTCACCACGTGGGCTGGGCTTCACCTGCTTGGCAAAATTCACAACGCGGTGATCGTAGAAATACAGACCTGTGATGGCCCAGTTGGAGTCCGGCTCTGTCGGCTTTTCGACGACTTCGAGTGCCTTGCCGCTCTCATCGAACGAAACTACGCCATAACGTTCCGGATCACGGACCTGATAAGCGAAAACGGTTGCACCTTCCGGGCGGTTCGCAGCAGCACGCAGCAGAACGCCCAGATGATCAGCGAAGATCAGGTTGTCGCCCAGAGCAAGTGCACAGGGGGATTCGTCAAGCCAGTCTTCTGCAATCAGGAACGCCTGCGCCAGACCGTCGGGAGAAGGCTGGATGCGGTACTCGAATGTCACGCCAAACTGGGAGCCATCGCCCAGAAGGCGCTGGAACTGAGGCATGTCATGCGGTGTTGTGATGATCATGATGTCCCGGATTCCCGCCAGCATCAGCGTGGAAAGGGGGTAGTAGATCATCGGCTTGTCGTAGACCGGCAGGAGCTGCTTGGAAGAAGCAAGCGTCATGGGATACAGGCGCGTGCCCGAACCACCAGCCAGGATAATACCCTTCATGGGCTTCGTGTCGATCGTGCTCATGCGCGTGTTCCCAGTCGTTGTCCCGTGTATCGCTTGGAGCGGATGCCTTCCCACCAGTCACGGTTGTCGAGATACCACTGAACCGTCTTGCGGATACCGGTTTCGAAATTGTTCTTGGCTTTCCAGTCCAGCTCTTTTTCAGCATGGGACGGGTCGATCTCATAACGGAAGTCATGGCCGGGGCGGTCCGTCACATAACGGATCAGACGCTCACGCGGGCCTTCCGGATCTGGCAGAAGCTCATCCAGAACGGCACAGATCTTCTTGACGACCTCAAGATTGGTACGTGGCTGACGGGCACCGATGGCGTAGGTCTCGCCCGGCTTTCCGATTTCAACAGCGCGGACCAGAGCTTCGGCATGGTCTTCGACGAAGAGCCAGTCGCGGATGTTTTCACCCTTGCCGTAGACCGGCAGCTCACGCCCTTCGATGGCGTTGATTGTCACGAGCGGGATCAGTTTCTCGGGGAAGTGCCAGACACCGTAATTGTTGGTGGTGTTGGTTACAAAGGTTGGCAAACCGTATGTGTGATACCAGGCGCGAACCAGATGATCGGATGATGCCTTGGACGCTGAATACGGGCTGCGCGGATCGTAAGGCGTTGTTTCGGTGAACGGCGGATCATTCGGCTCAAGATGGCCAAAGACTTCGTCCGTGGAAATGTGGTGGAACCGGAATGCGGCTTTCTCTTCGTTTCCGAGACCATTCCAGTATTTGCGGGCAGCTTCCAGAAGGGAATAGGTGCCCACGACATTGGTCTGGATAAAGACGCCGGGCCCGTCAATCGAGCGGTCCACATGGCTTTCAGCAGCCAGATGCATGACGGCATCCGGGCGGTATTCCTCGAACAGGCGCTGCATTTCGACGCCGTTCACAATGTTTGCCCGGGCGTGAGAATAACGCGGATCGGAAGCGACCTCGGCTACGGTATCTTCTGAGGCTGCATAGGTCATGCAGTCTACGTTCAGCACACTGTGTTCGGTGTTTCTGATAATATGACGCACCACGGCCGAACCAATGAAGCCGCAACCGCCTGTCAACAATATCCGCATTTCAACTCCTTAACATCACGGTAGGAGCTTCAGCCCCGCCACAGGAAAGTATCTTACAGTGTTGTACAAGGGGCGCAAATATGACTTTCGGTAATACTAATGAAACTATTTCTACACTCATTAAGGTCTCGCCCCGCATCGCTGAATCAGCTACCCAGACACTCCTGTGGGGCACGCAGGAGAACAAAGGTATGCTGGCTGATACGTTAACCCGTTCGCTCGTTGATGTTCTGGAGCGCCCAGACCTGCGGGTTGTTGCCGCGGGACTCATGCCAGAGCTGGACATTTCCCTGACCCAGCCTTTCCAGCTGGGTGAAAATCTGCCCGAACATCGGGCGTCTCCTGCTGGCCAGGCCTGTCTGAAGCTGGGTGAACCCTGCCTTCGCAATCCGGCGCTTGCACCAACATTCCTGCGGCAGGCAGTTGAACTTTTCAGGTTGCTCCATGGTGGTGCAGATGCCCGCCTCGCCAGTTTTGCCGCCGCGCGTGTTGCCGCCCTGTTTCATGGCCTCGACAAGAATGCGTCCTGCCCGCTTCCGACCGAACTTGCCCTCTGTGCAGACGGTGTACCGGATAGCGAGACATTGCTGGATATCTGGGAGAGCCTGAAGCTATTGCTCCCAGAAGCACCAGTATTTACGACGGAAGATGCACAGAGGTTGCAGCCTATTCTTGTGCGTTTGTGGCCTGTCATGGCCCCTGCAGAAACATTGATGAGCAGTGGCGGGGACTCCAGACTGGCGGTCGATCCAGAAACAGGGCTGAACCGTTATTCCTGTTCGCACCGTCCGCGGCCCTGGGCTGTCAGTTTCGGTTCGTCAACTGCCTCCTCTCTGTCAGAGCGTGGGTTTGGAGGTGCAGAAGCGGCCCGATGTGCGATGATGAACGCGCTGCTTTCAAAGCAGGACCCTGACCTTGTTCAGGAAACAATGGTCAAAAATGCGCGAGCCGGTATTGGCCGACACTACGGTTTGCCAGAGAACGCGGTGTTGCTGTCTGCGTCCGGGACTGATTGTGAACTGGCAGTTCTGGCTCTTGTGGCCGCAGAAACTGAGCGCCCTGTCAGTTCCATTCTGCTTGCTCCCGACGAGACCGGAAGTGGTGTGCCACTGGCTGCCTGTGGGCGTCATTTTGCCACTGACAGCGCGTGTGCGACTTTAGTGGGAAAAGGGGAATTGATTGAGGGGTTTTCCGCCGATACCCGTCTCATCGGTGTGACGATCAGGCATCCGGATGGATTGTCCCGGGCAATAGAAGACATCAATGCCGAATGTCTTGAAATTGCGCGGCGCGAAGTAAAAGCTGGGCGTCATGTTCTGATGCACCGTCTGGATCAATCCAAGACGGGTCTGGCTGCCCCGGATATGGAAACCATTGCAATCCTGAGAAACGAGCTGGGGGAGCATTTCAGTGTTGTGGTGGATGCCTGTCAGGCACGCCTCAGCCCTTCGCGCGTTTCGGAATGGGTTGAAAGTGGCGCGATGGTCATGGTGACAGGCTCGAAATTTTTTACAGGACCACCGTTCTGTGGCGCTATTCTTTTGCCGGAAACGCTGCGACGTCGCCTTCCGTCATTGTCTCTTCCAATCGGCCTTAGGGATTATGCACATCGCGATGAGTGGCCAGAAGGGGCTGATGAAAACGCCTTGAATACAGGACATAATATAGGCCTTGCTCTGCGCTGGCATGCTGCTCTCTCTGAGATGGACGCCCTGTTTGTTTTACCTGACGAGACGATCCGTCACCGGCTGGATTATTTCATGACCCAGGCCATCGACATGGTGGAACGATGTCCGTCACTGACCATGCTTCCCATGGGGAAGCCTGTTGATGATGGTCGCTGGGACGCGGTTCCGACAATCCTGCCCTTTCTGGTAAAGGACCCCCTTATGCCCGAGCGCCCGCTTGCACTAGACAATGCCCGGAAGTTGCATCGCTGGCTGAATGCGGATCTTTCACCGTGGGTGAGGGAAGGGGAGCCTGCTCTGCTTTGTGTTCTGGGACAGCCCGTTCCGGTTCCACACCCGCTTTTGGACGGCCCGGCGGGTGCTTTGCGCTTATGTGGTGGTGCGCGATTGGTCTCAGGGGAGCCTTCTCACGCGGGGCTGGACGAACCGCAAAGGTTACAGCGGGAATGTGCGGATGCCCGCAGGGTGCTGGCTAAACTGGAACTGATCCTGAAACATTGGAACGTTCTGCTGGACGCCAATCCTGTTCCTCGTTACGCGCCTTTCTCATGACACAGACAGATCACGCAGTTCCACACGGACACTTCCTCGACAGTCCTGAACTTCCTCGGGGCATTACGCGCTTCTGGCTCGTGCGACACGCTGTTGTGGAGGCCAGTGCACGCAAGACAATGTATGGCGCCATGGATGTTCCTCTCTGCAAGGACACAATGGCTACCCAGCAGGGTGGTTACGCTGCCCTGGCACGTCGTCTGCCCTCAGACGCTGTCTGGTATAGTTCTCCCCTCCAGAGAGCACGAGACACAGCTGCGCAAATTCGTTGTGCGGGAGAATTTCAGTGTCCTGATGTGACGCTGGATGAGCGGTTTATCGAACAGTCGATCGGGGAGTGGCATGGAACACCGCACGACCAGTTCCTGTCGCTTTTGAGTCTGCCGCCAAATCCATTCTGGTCACTGTCCGCCAGCGAGCTTCCGCCAGGCGGGGAGAGTATGCTGGATGTCTGCGCGCGTGTATCTCACGGTCTGGAAGAGCTAGCCAACACGCATCCTGGTCAGGACATGGTGTTGGTCAGTCACGGAGGCGCCATTCGGGCTGCCCTGTCACATGCACTGGCTATTCATCCGGATATTGCACTTCGGTTTACGATCCAGAACCTGTCCATTTCCATCATTGAACGTATCAATGGGCTCTGGCGCGTAGTGGCTGTGAACGAACTTCCGGATTTTCGGGGCTGAAATTTCCAGCAGGAAATAGAAAGTCTCGACTGAGAAATATGGGCTTCTCTCGTTTCGGGAGAACCCATGGTGGACTCTGGATCGAGACCACAAATTACGATTGGTGTCAGGCGAAGAAGAAGAGAAATCTACTTTGCGCGATAACAACAAAACGTCTGGTTTTTCAAGGATAAGACCGGAAACGGAGCTTGGTGGGCACACAAGGGCTCGAACCTTGGACCCGCTGATTAAGAGTTACGCCCGGCGAAATACAGTTAAGACGCAGTAAATCGCAAAACCGCGCAATAACAACGCCTTATAAAAGGGCGTCTGAGACGGTTTGTGCAAAGAGACGCACCGAAACGCCCCTATTGCTATTTCAAATGAGTCCGGATTGAGTCCGGAAAAACTCGTCAGCGGGTTCAGAGAGGGGAATTGGGTAAAATGAAATTCAGGGAGCTACACAATTACGGTGTTATAGGTGTTATAGGTGTTACTCACATATATAATATATTGATTTTACTGTGTTTTTATCCGGTTTTCTCACTAACACCTTTCGATTTCGTAGGTGTTAAAGGTGTTATTGAGGGCTGGGCATGAGGTTTTCGAAGCGGGAAATAGACGCTCTCACCTGCCCGCCGGGCAAACGGGACGCTTTGTTTTCGGATACAGAGACCAAAGGTTTCCTTGTTCGTGTCACTGACACTGGAGCCAAGCTGTTCCTCTTTCAGTATCGCTACGCAGGGAAAGTCCGCCGTCTCAAGTTGGGAGAGTATGGGGCGCTGACCATCGCTCAGGCCCGGAAGATGGCTGAGGAAGCCCGTGGGCGCGTTCTCGCTGGCGGAGATCCCATGGGTGAGCGCCGGGCGGAAGTGGTGTCCTATCAAGCCTCCCTACAGGAGCAGGCCGCACAAGCAGCGATAGATGCCCTGACGTTGGACGTGCTGATTGATCGCTGGGCCGCCATGGCGCTCAGGGAGCATAGCGAGACCTATAGGCGGGAGGGCCCGCAACGCATCCGGTATAACTTCCAGCCGTTCCTGAGCCGCCCGGCGCAATCCCTGACAGTCTCTGAGTTACAGGCCCGGCTTGATGAGATTGCAGAACGGCACCCTACCACGGCCCGGCGACTGCAAGCTTACGCCCGCGCTATGTATGCCTGGGCTGTAAAGCGTCAGCTGGTTGAGGATAATCCTTTTGCCCGACTGATTGTTGAAGGGCGTGAAGTCTCAAGGGACCGCGTTCTGACAGACGAAGAAATTGGCGAGATATGGCGGGCGGCTGGACAGATGGCCTATCCCTTCGGGCCTTTCTTTCGGTTGCTGTTGCTCACCCTGCAGCGGCGAGCAGAGGTTGCAGAAATGCGCTGGGAGGAAATCTCACCTGATCTGACAACCTGGACCATTCCTGCTGAGCGGACAAAGAACAGCAGAGCGCATATCGTCCATTTGTCGGAGCCTGCACGGCATGTCCTGGCTGCGCTGCATAGGCAGACAGATCCGAAGACAGGGGCCATCTCCCCTTATGTCTTCACGAATACAGGCAGGACGCCCATCTCCGATTTTTCAGGAGCCAAAGAACGGCTGGAGAGACTGATTGAGGTTGAGAGAGCTGAAAAATCGCCGGGAAAAGAAGTCTGCGCCATGCCCGCGCCGGGCTGGCGATTGCATGATTTGCGGCGAACGGGCGTGACGGTTATGGCCCGCCTAGGGGTAGGGCCGCATGTGGCTGATCGTGTGCTGAACCATGTTCAGGGGACGATCAAGGGAGTGGCGGCCGTCTATCAGCGGCATGAGTTCCTAAAAGAACGGGAGATTGCCTTGGATAACTGGGCCGCTCATGTCTTTCAGGTGGCTGAGGGTTCAGAACTCAATACGGCTGGAAGCCGGGTGATTGCGTTGCGGCGGTCTTGAGGCATATGACGCCCGGCGATACGGGTCACTTGCAAAACTAATAGGCAGCATGATCTATAGGCGAGAGATAGCCGAGTTCTGCCGTATCGCAGGCGTGGCTTTGCGGGGTTTTATGGCCTCCATCGTGGAGGGTGCACATGCCGGATAAACAGAACATCATCGGGAAAGGCGTCTATACCGTCTCGGAAGCGGCATTGCTTGCGCGTGTTCCTGCGCCGCGTATTCGTGCCTGGCTGTTTGGGCATGGTGCTGATGCTGTCCTAAGCCCTGAACTGCAACCAGAAGATGGGCATGAGGGACTGACCTTTCTTAATCTCGTGGAGATACGTTTCGTCCAGGAACTGCGGGCATCTGGCGTGTCACTTCAAGCTATTCGGCGCATGGTGGAGAACGCCCGGCGCATGTTTGGAACGGATCACCCCTTTGCTTCCGGGCAATTCCATACGGACGGCAAGGCTGTGTTCTTCCAGGCGGCTGAAGAGGCTCCGGAAAGAAGTCTTATCAACCTCATTGATGGCAATGGGGCCATGCTGGATATTCTGGAGCAGAGTTTCCGGCGTTCCCTGAGTTTCAGCAAGGCGGACGGGCTTGCGGAGACATGGCAGCCCTATGCGGAACTAAGCCGAGTTGTGGTGGACGCTCATCGCCAGTTCGGGCGGCCTATTGATCGTTCGGGTGTTCCGACACAGGTTCTGGCGCAGGCATTGCGGGCAGAGAACGGGGATGTACGAAAAGTGGCGTCCTGGTGGGAGGTTCCGGAAGAGGCTGTGACGCAGGCTGCTGAATTTGAGTTCAAGATCAATCAGCGGCTTGCGGCTTGAGGTTCGTTTTCGACGAGAACCATCCGCCACCTTTGGCACGGATGCTCGCAGAAATAGCCAAAGCTGAGCCCTATGACATTGCCTCTGTCGTCTCGCTGGGCCTTCGCGGGACAAAAGATACCGATCTATTCCGGCTACTCACGAATGGTGCAGAAGGTCGGAATATTCTGATTACAGCCGATGCAGCAATGAAACGCCGTAGGCATGAGGCAGCCGCTATTCAGGATACAGGCTTGATCGTGGTGGTCTGTGCCAGAGGCTGGAATCAGGAGCGTGATATCTTTCGCCGTGGTGCCATGCTGCTGCAATGGTGGCGTCAAATCGTGACATGTTCGGAAGATGCGTTGCCAGGCACATTTCTGGAGTTGCCCTGGAAGAGCCGGGGAATTGGAAAGCTGGCACGCTGGAAGCCATGAGAGGCAACCTGTAAGAAATCCTTACAAGTTGGGGCGGTAAGTTTAGGCTTGGCCGTTAACGGCCCGAAGGTGTGGGGCCTTGCTTACCCGCTCTGTTGGCCCAGCGCTGGGCGTTTGCAGGAAACTGAGCCTGAAAAGTCGAAAGATTTGACTCTCATTTCTAGGATCATTCTAACATCAAAGGGTTTTGACGTTAGGCTAGTCACGTCTAGGAAGTTTGATAACAGGATTGAGGGCAATTCTAACGTCAAAGGAGCTTGGCGTTATTGCGTTCTTACCTAGACCATAGGCGTTGCGAAACGGAATCAAAATAATACCCAAGCTCTAAGTTTGGCGAACTGTTGGCTAGGGATTATGTAAGAGGAGGCCATGTGCGGCCCGGCGATGTGTCCGGAGTACAAAATATCCGATCAGGCCTGCTGCCATCAGTGTGAATATCAGTAGGCCACCCGATCCTGAGTTTGATTTTTTATAGAACTGGGAACAGCACGAGATGCGACAGAAGATAAGGGCTCACTTGGGGTAGTGTATCCTGCAGTCTCGTCGGTTGTGGCCTTTGTGTCGTGCCGGGGTTTCTGCCAACTTTTAGGCAGAATATCGGTGGTCTCATTGGAAAATTGGCGCGCTGGAATCCATAGGCTCAACCTGTAAGAGGCCCTTACAGGTTGAGCGGGGAGTAGCATTTAAGCTGCTAATTTCTTGTAGAATGCAGCCTGCTCTTGATCACGCAGCGGCTATTCTTTGAAGTAACTCCACACAAATTCTATGCCTTTGTCCGTGATCTTAAAGCCGCCTTTCACGTCCTCGGCATAGCCTTGGTATATGAAATTGGACTTGCTCGTCTTGTGCGACTTCAGGTTGCGAACACTTTGAGAGAACTTTGAATCCTTTCGGCTTTCATTTGTCGCTGTATGGTCGTCTGACAACTTCACAAATTTTGGAATTGCATCAATCAGTTCACTGGTCGTGATCACGCCATCCGGGCGTACAGACATAATAAGCAGGGCGTATTTCCAAAGGTCTTTGGTCAGGTCGATTTCGACTGGACCGGCTTCTTTAGGAGAGACCGATGATTGCTCGATGCGGGCCGGTGCCGGGATTGCCCGCATGCGTTGCTGTTTGCGCTCCGCTGCTGCGATCTTCTTCACGCTCTCGGCAACGGGAAGGTCCTCTGGCATAATGCCGCTGAGCTCCTTCATTGTCTCCCGAACTTTTCGCCCTACTTCGTAGTGAGCATTACATGCATGTTCTTTTCCAATGATGTTCTTGCTACGTAATTTTTCTTCGGTTTGAGTAATGCGGAAGAGATTAGCTGCCAGTTCAGTGCTTCCCATGTGGTCGAGAATATTAGCTTTCCCTGGTAAGCTTTTGTACTGCCTGATCTCTCCAACCCCACGGCCCCCATATAGCCCTTGGTAACCTTTATTTTGGAATTTCCCAAAATCTTGGCCCGTTTGTACACCGGCAGCTTTAGCTGCGCTGGCTAGTCGCTTATTTTCAGCCACGACTTGGTTTCGTAGATATAAACGCTTTTGATTTTCGGAGAGAGTATCAAAGTCGACGCCATCTTGGTCGGCTAATTCTTGGCGCCGGGTCTGAATAGCAAAGTATGTTTGAGCAAAGGCAACCTGTCGCAGGGAAGAAGATGCGTTTTGCGCGATTAAATATGAAGCGTACCTATCTAGCTCAAAATCTTTAGATGGTCGGCCCCCCTTGGGGTTTTTCCCCGCTTGGGGAAAAACCTCCTGAAAATGATTCTCGATGGGGTGCCCAGCGGTAGCGCAGGCGGTTTTCGCCCGTTCAATAACCTGCTCGAACTTGTCCCATTTCTGGTATCCCAATAGTGTCTGTAAGTCACGAGCAAACCATATTTTATCGCCATTTGGCGCTTCATGACCGGCTTGTTCGAACTGATCAAGTAAAGACTCGATACTGCTCATTTCATTTTTTTCGGAATCGAACTTATCAATATCCACGATTCTCTCCGTGCCGAGAAAGTTATTGTAAATTACTATGTGGTTTGAATTCTAGAAAGATTAATAACCGCACCTTTCCGGTACAGTTTTTTGCCAGCATGTTTCATGTCGCCAGCATCTTAACCGAGTGATCACTCTCCGTTCGAACTATTGAGTAATTCTCAATAGTTGCTCCTGCTCATCGGGGCGTCTCCTCTTTCAGCCGCACGCCGGGGCCGCCTCCGTTTTGGGGGATGAACTCTACGCCTGCGGCTTCCAGGGCTTTTCGGATGGCTGTGATCGTATTCTCTTTAAGGGGTTCGCCCCGCTCGAGCCGGGCAATCGTATCCGGCGATACATTGGCTTCACGAGCCAAATCACGGACGCCCCAAGCTATAGCGGCGCGCGCCATCTTACATTGAACAGGTAGCAAAATCAGAACCCTGATACGATTTCTATTGCAGAGAGATCGTAACTGTGTTCCGATATATGGGCAAGAAATTTGCAGCCGGTAGGGAAGGTGCAAGCTCCCAAACCGGCCTAACCACATACCGAGAGGAACCTCGGCAATGGCTATTCATGCCTTTACCACGTCCGGCTTGCGCCGGGCAGTGATTGCTTCTGCGCACCTTGTTTCTGAGGCTGCACCTGCTGTTCTGGGGGCAGGTCTGTTCCTGCTGTCTGTCGTGACACTCGCTCAGCCGGAGCACCTGCATGGCCCGGCGCAGGCTGGTCATCACCATACCCATTCCTCCCTCCTGCTGGTGTCTGCGAAAGCGGAAAGGGGGCGTTCATGATGAACGATCAGTCCAAGGCGAGAATGGCAACTGTAGCGGGTCTGGGCCGTCTCGCCGGGCTGGCAGCCATGACAGGAACAGACGCCATTACGGCGGACTCTCTTTCGTTCTGTCCGCCTCCTGTGGATTCACACTTGGTTGGTCTCTGCGCGGATCTGGCTGCCACGGAAAGAGAGCGGCAACGTCAGCTTGACCAGGCACACAGTCTTCCGGCGTCTCGCCTGGGGGGACTGCTGGCCCGGCGTCAGACGTTGATTGCTGCGGTCTGTGAGACGAAGGCAGGCAGTCTGGACGGTCTTAAGGCCAAGAGCAGAGCCACGCGGCTTGTGCTTGGGGATGCGGTGGTCCCGCGTAACATGCGGGAGGCCCTGATGCGCTCCCTGCTGGAAGACATGCAGGGAGGGCTCCTGTGATGCAGACGTTCAAGGTTAATGCGGGCGGAGAGAATGCGGCTGATGTGTCGCCAGATGCCGTGCTGATCCGTCTGTGCGGTGAGTTCGTGCAGACTGTGCGGGCCAAGGATGCGCTTATGGAGACGGCTCCAGCCAGTCCTGAGGCTCAGGCTGTTTCTGATCGGGCACGTGAGCTGCTGGATGATCTTCTGGTGCAGCGTGCGACAACGCCGGAAGGCCAGAAAGCCCAGATGGACGCTCTAAAGGCATTAGGACGGCCGGTGCTTGATTATGAGCAGATGATCCGTGAGGCTCCAGACTGGTTTGGGCAGGTCGCTGCGGCCATCATCCGTGATCAGGCGCAGGTTATGCAGGTTCGCCCGGCGGAGCCAGTTGTTTCCGCTCCTGTGGGGCCGGTGTCACCCTATGAGGCTGCTGTTCGTATGCGCCGGGCTCAGAAGCTCAAGGATCAGAGGACTGATTACCTTGAAACTTTGGAAGACGGGCAGGAGATAAGGAAACGGCGCTGGTCTGCCCTTGATGCGCAGGCGGCCGAAAGTGTCGAACTGCTGTTGCATGATCTGATGCCGCTTCTGCCGTCTGCCTCCCTGGTGGACGCTACGGTTCAGGTGTTCGCGGCCCTGGAAACGCTTCAGGCAGTGGATCTGGAGCCGGTGGGCGGAAGTGCGCCTCTGTATCGGTCCGAGAATGTCACACGGATCATGCGGTGTCTGTCCTCAGCATTGCCCGTCCTTATGGCAGCCTGTGGGCAGGACCTGACGGACGTTCTGGACCCTGCGGCGCTGAGCCTGCCAGAAGCTGAGCACGGGCTTTTCAAGACACTCTGGCAAGGCTCTGAGGTGATGGCATGACCGGGCTGTCTTTAGCCTCGTCTGGGCTGGCTCGCGCTGGGTATGTTCACGGCTTGTTTCCTTTTGGCGCCGGGCGCATGGTGACGGATGGCGCGGCTAGGTCTGGCCGCCGAACGCCGGAACCCCACGTCTGGCCCGCCGCGCCGCTCCAGTTCATGCGTGGGGACGGCTGGCGTGGGGCGGCTATGGGTCATCAGTTAGATGCAGCAGAGCGCTTTGCTCGTGGTGAGCGGGTGTTTCTGCATGAATTAATTCCGCTCTGGGCGCCTGAAGAGTTGGAAGCGTTCGTCATTATCGCCCGCATGGTGCAGCGGTTTGGTGGTTTTGAGGCTAACCGAAACGATGCCTGCCGTCGGATACTTAAAAACCGGGGTATCGTCGAGGGCCAGCCTCTGCCTCCAGAGGCGGTATGGCCAAACGAGCAATTATCTAGAGCGTTGAATTATGATTGGGGTCTCGGGGCAAAGTGGGATCAAGTCGATAAAAAAGTCCGAGAAGTATTGGTTCAACCTAATATTCAGACGGGCTTTGTCGACACGAAGAGTGATTATGGTGACATCAGGGAGTGCCACCATCGCATGTGGGCCCGGCGTCGTATCGGTATGCCGCGGCCTGATGTTGTTGATGAAAATGGTCTGTTTCTTAAACGCTTAAAGGTCTTTGGGAGTGAAAGTAGACAGACATGGTGTGCTGTCGACATAGAAGTCTGTGCAAGAGATATAAACTCTGGAAACGAGCCTTCTCCGTCCTTGTCTACCGCTGTGAACAGACAGAAAATCAGCCGTCTTGTTTCAGAAAATCCAGAAGCGGTTCCTAGGGATCAGCCGCAAACAGATACAAGTTCTGCCTTGGCCGGCTCTCAGAAAACCAAGCGCGGATATGATGACGACAGGTGGCTGAAAAAGATGAAGGCTGGCCTTGAAAGCGGGGAATACCCGAACCTCTGGCAGGCAGCCAGCGCATGCGCTCTTGGGGCCGGTGGTAGCGAAGAGGAACAAGTGAGAGAAAAACGCTTGGTGCGAAAATTTAAAGCAAAATATCGAGAATGAGCCCAGCGTTTTTGGGGCAGTAAAAGGTCCTCATAACTTCTCATTTTTCATTTCTGAGAAGTTCTCCGAAGAAATGAGAAGGCGTGTCGTTCCACTGAATAGCCGCACCAGTTCGCAATAAGGCGGATTGGCAGGAGCGGAGTATCGCAAATGGAAATGTCGGTTGTCCGTGAAGAGCGGAGCCGTAGAGGAGCCCGTGTGAGTGCTCGTCGGCTGGTGCTGTCTGAGACTGAGACGGCAGAGGAGCTTTCGCTCTCTGTCCGGACTTTGCAGTCCATGCGTTTTGAGGGCACGGGACCTGCTTTTATCAAATTGACGGAGCGCCGGATTGGCTATGCGCTCTCTGAGTTGGAGCGTTGGATTTCTGAACGCTCTGTCCGCTCAACGTCAGAGGCAACGGTGCGAGCCCAGCGGGAGGCCGCACCATGCTGACAGCCTCTCATACGGTTTCACGGAGTGCGCCTGCATCGCGCCGGGCCGGTGATCTGCTTTGGCCGTCTCTGGAAGACAGCAAGCCGGATCTGCTTACGCGCCTTATGACGTTCTTCCGTGGCTGTGACGATTACGTGCAGAACAGCCCTTGGCGTCGTGACATGAGTGAGACCCTGCGTCTGCATGGCCGTGATGAGTTCCGTCCTGTGCCGTCTCAGGATGCTGTGATTGGCCTTCTGGCAGCGTGGTCAGAACTGCGGAAGGTTCTGCTGGCTGACGACGCCTTTCTTGCCCTGGTCCATCCAGACATGCCGGAAGACGCGCCTGATCAGTTCCAGTCTTTGAAGGCTGCCTTGATGTGGTTCCGCATTGGATTGGACCGGGATGTTCGCACGGTCGAGGCGAGGAACTGGCTGGATGCTCTCGGCTGGCAGGACATTCTCACTCTGGCAGAAAAGCGGGATCAGGCAGCCGAACGGTTGATTGCTGGAACTGCCATCGTCGGTCCGGAAGGTGACATCGTGGCTCTACCTGCGGCCCGGCGGGAGGGCGCGGTATGACCGAGATGATGCCTCTTCAGTTCGAAGGCCAGAATGTCCGGGTGCTGAACCGTGAAGGTGTTGCCTGGTGGGTGCTGACGGATGTGTGCGGTCTTCTCGGTCATAGCAATCCGTCTGTAGCGGGTCGGCGTCTGGATGATGACGAAAAGGATACCCTAAACATTGGCGAGGGCATCCGGGACGGCGGGGTCTTTGCTGACGGACGGGCTCAGTCCGTTGTCCTCATCAATGAATCCGGTCTCTGGTCGTTGGTCCTGACAAGCCGGAAGCCTGCTGCAAAGCGGTTCAAGAAGTGGGTGACAGGCGAGGTCATTCCGTCAATCCGCCGCACGGGTGCCTATGTCGCATCTTCTGCTGGAGACACGTCTGAGACGCTGATGGCGCGTGCTGTTCTGGCAGCTCAGGAAGCTCTCCAGCGGAAGGATGCCGAACTGGTGGCGCTGGCTCCGAAAGCCTTAGCCTATGATCGCATCGCCGGGATGGACGGACTGCTAACCCTCACGGAAGCGGCCAAGGAATGTGGGTGGCCGCCGCGTCGGTTCATGGCTCGTCTTCACGAGATGCGCTGGATCTATCGGGCCGGAAACAAGAGCCGCTGGATTGGTTATGCGGACAAGGAACGGGCTGGCTATCTCTCTTACAAGCATTTTGAGCAGACGCACCCGGAAGGGCATTTGGTGAGCCGCCCTCAGGTGGTGCTGACCCTCAAAGGGCTGGCCCGTATTGCCCAGATCCTCCCTGCTCTAGGGGAAGTGGTATGAGCTCTACTCTTGGGCATTTAATCACATTGGGTCTCCAGCAGCCTGCGCGGGTGAGTGGCAGCGATTGGAGCGAGAAAGACCGGGAGTGCTTGAGAAAGGCTGAAAAGCTTGTCCGGGGCTCCCAAGATAGGGTCATTGCAGGTTGTGTCCTTATCCCGGTTGGTGAGAGCGAAGACGCTCTTGCAAGGTTGGTGCGACGCATCAATGAACAGCGCAACGATTACTGGCCTAGCCCTATTTGCAAGGAAGATTTGGCGGGAGGCTTTCTTCTTCTGCACGATCTGACTGTGCCACTCCTCTGGGGCGCAGAGTGGTTACGCGAACAGATTTTTCTCCGGACGGACGAAGCAACCTCAGCGGCTGTACGGGCTCTTAATGTCTTTCAGGCGCAAATGGATCTGCGGCGTCAAATGCTGGTCTGGGGTGGAGAGGGAGAGTTACCACCTTGCCCTGAAGAGGAATGGCGGATTGCGTCGTTGGCTCTCGCCCGTCTCGGTGAGGTGGATACAGAGACCTGGAGCCAAAAGGCGCAACCCGCATGAGGCAGCATGACGCGGGCACACTCTCACGGATGCTGGCGGAACGCATTGGCGTTCTGGCGCGGGAACTGCTGCCGAACGGCCGGAAGGACGGAGCGGAATGGCGTTGTGGGTCTCTGGCTGGTGAGAAAGGCCAAAGCCTTGCCGTTCATCTGAATGGTTCTCGTGCAGGTGTCTGGGCTGACTTCAGCTCAGGCGAACGCGGGGATGCGCTGGATCTGGTGGCGGCTGTCCTTTTCGGTGGTGAGCGGAAAGAAGCCATGAAATGGGCTGTCAGCTGGCTCGGGCTGGGTGATGGTTCTGCACCGACTTTCCGTGCTCCTGAACGGAGGCAGCCTGTTCCAGATAGGCGGAACGATGAACTGGATCAGGAGGCCCAGCGCAAGCGAGCTTCTGCGCGTCGGCTATGGCATGACACGGCACCTGGTATCGCAGGAACGCCAGTAGAGGCTTATCTCGCCGGGCGCGGGATTGTTCTGCGTGAGCTTGGGCGTGCTCCTGGCGCGCTGCGTTTCAATCCGTCTGTCTGGTGCGGAGAAGTGCAGAGGCCGCTTCCAGCCATGCTTGCGGCCATCTGTGGCCCATCCGGAAAGCTGGTGGCCGTTCATCGGACGTGGCTGGGTCAGACGCCCGGCGGCCAATGGGTCAAGGCTGATCTTCAGAACGCCAAGAAGGTGCTGGGATCGTTTGCCAGTGGGTGCATTCGCCTATGGCGCGGAGCCTCTGGCAAGGCGTTGGGTGTAGCTCCAGACGATGACGTGACGGTTATCGCGGAAGGCATTGAAACAGCGCTGTCCGTGGCTGTGGCCTGTCCTGAGTTCCGTGTGCTGTCTGCGGTCTCACTGAGCAACATGGCTGCCGTCGCTCTGCCGGACACGCTCAAAAATATCATCTTCGCGGCTGACAATGACAGCGGGAATGAAAAAGCCCGTCGCGCTCTGGAAGCCGCTCTCAAGAAATTCGCATCGCAGGGCCGCACGGTTCGGCTCGCCATGCCTGAAATCGTACATGGAGACTGGAACGATGTCCTCCGGGGAAAAGACACAGACGGGAAGCCAGAGCGGCCGGTCTGATATTCGCAAGGGAATTGAGAACGCCAAGGTGTTCCAACTTCCGGCAACGGGACGAAACGACGCAAAACAGCAGGAAGTCAGTGAAGACCGGCGGTTTATTTATCGAGATGATGGGATCTGGCGTCGTAACGGTGATGGCGCTCCGTATTTCATCTGCGGACCTGTCGAGGTGCTGGGAGAATCACGCGATGAAGCCGGGCAGAACTGGGGGCTTCTCTTGGCTTGGCATGACCGTGATGGACATCGGCATGAAGAAGCTTTTGCCCGTGCCTTGTTCGCGGGAGATGGCAATGAGATCCGGAGCCGTTTGGCTGATGGTGGTCTGACACTTGGCGCCGGGCCGAAAGCCAAGGCCGCGTTCCTGGAGTGGCTGGCGAGTTTGCAGAGTTCGCAACGTGCGAGAAGTGTGACGAAGATCGGCTGGCATCGCTTCGGGGGTGGGGATGTGTTTGTTCTGCCTGATGAAACGCTGGGTGAAACTTCTGAGCGTGTGGTTTTGCAGACGCTGGATCGTGAAGCGTCTCTGTTTGGGGTTTCAGGCAGCGTAGAAGATTGGAAACTCCAGATTGGTGCGCTGTGCATGAAGAACAGCCGTCTAATCTTCGCAGCCTCGTGTGCCTTTGCTGCGCCTCTTCTGGGGCTGCTGGGTGAAGAGGGCGGCGGCATCTCCTTCAAGGGTTCTAGTCGTCTGGGTAAGTCTACGGCCTTGCGCGTGGCGGCCTCTGTGTGTGGTGGCACACCTCAGAACGGGGCAGGGGGTTACATTCGCTCCTGGCGTTCTACGTCCAACGGTATCGAGAGCACGGCCTTGGCAAGTTGTGACGTGCTGCTGCCACTGGATGAGATCGGGCAGCTGGACCCGCGTGAGGCTGGTGAGATTGCCTATTTGCTCTCGAACGGGCAGGGCAAGGCGCGTGCTTCTCGGACGGGTGGAGCGCGGACGGTGGCGCGGTTTCGCATTCTGTTCCTGTCCACCGGCGAGTTGGGGCTTGCGGATCTCAACCGGGAAGCTGGAAAGGCGACAAAGGCCGGGCAGGAAGTGCGGTTTGCTGATCTGCCAGCAGACGCCGGGCATGGTCGTGGATTGTTTGAAGATGTGCATGACCATGACACGCCAGACGCTTTCGCCCGTCACCTGCGCGTTGTCACAGGGCAGTATTATGGCGCACCGCTACGAGCGTTCCTGTTGCGGCTTACGGATGAACTGCGGATGAAAGGGAATGACGTCATACAGGATCGGTTGCGCGGTCGTATGGCGGCTCTGACGGCTCAGTGGTTGCAGTCCTATCCTGAGGCATCCGGACAGGTGCGCAGTGTGGCTGCACGATTTGCGATGGTGGCAGCAGGTGGAGAACTTGCGACGGAATACGGTCTGACAGGCTGGGACAATGACACGCCCGGCGTGATGGCGGAGATCTGTTTCGCTGCATGGCTGGCAGAGCGCGGAACGGTTGGACGGCGTGAGGATGAGCAGGCTGTTGCCCAGGTGCGAGACTTCATTGCCAAGAATGGGGAGGCCCGGTTTGAACGTTGGGTTGATCCTGTCCAGGGGGACGCAGCGCAGTCCGAAGAAAGCCAACCACCGGGGGAGAGGTTCCGGACGCAGAACCGGGCAGGCTGGAAACGTTGGATGAAAGGTGAGGAAGGAAAGCATGAGTGGCGTTACTTCCTGACAGCAGAGGGAATGTCCGAAGCTCTATCAGGGTTGAACCGGCGCAATGCTACACAGACGCTGATTGAGACGGGCTATCTCATGCCTGGCAAGAACAAGAACTCGACTGTCATTTCTCCGCCGGGCCATCGCAATATCCGGGCGTATGAGGTGAAGGCTTCTATTTTGGGAACGGAAGAGGGGGATCGCTGAGGCGATCTCTTTTCGCCATGCGCTGGACGCATGAGTTCAAGGTGTCTCTTTTGAGTATACCAATACGAGACGGTCTTGTGAGACACGGGATTGGCGGATTTCCTTGTCTCATTTGGGTTGATTTTTCCATATGAGACATTCTATGAGAAAGGTCTAGACCCAAACGAGACACTTGGAGCCGCCATATGACCATCTACGGTTACGCCCGCGTCAGCACCACCGACCAGGATCTGACAATTCAGGAGCAGGCTCTCAAAGCGGCTGGGTGTCAGGTCATTCGTTCCGAGAAGGTGTCAGGGACTTCAACCGCCGGGCGTCGAGAGCTGCAAACCCTGCTCGCCTTCCTACAGGCAGGTGACATGCTGGTGGTGACGCGGATTGATCGCCTGGCTCGATCCATCGCGGATCTGCAAACCATCATGCTCACACTCAAAGACAAGGGCGCGGCTTTGCGTTGCACGGAGCAGCCAGTGGATACGACCACGGCAGCGGGCAAGGCGTTCCTGGACATGCTGGGTGTGTTTGCGGAGTTCGAGACGAACCTGCGGCGTGAGCGTCAGCTGGAAGGGATCAAGGCCGCTAAAGAACGTGGCGTCTATACCGGCCGCAAGTCCTCGATTGATGCTGACGTGGTGAGGAAGCTGAGAGATGAGGGAATCGGGCCTGTTGAGATAGCCAAGCGTCTCGGCATTGGTAGGGCCAGTGTCTATCGCATCCTATCTGCTGATCTCTGAGCCTGTTGCGATCCAGGTGCTTGGTCTGCGCGGGCAGCGCAGGAAGTTTCCTTCCCGCATTTTTTGCCTCCCTATGCATTAAGCGCATATCGCTACCTTTTGAGGCTGGCATATGCGGATGGGCGTGTTTGGGAGGTGTTAAAGAAAAACCCTAGTTTTCTGCGGAATAGCCCTAAGAGCCAATAACACCTTTTAGAAGGTGTTACGCCTGAACTATGAAAGGTGTTATTGGAAAACTGTTATAAAACAGATGCTTATCAGTCGAATAACACCCTAACACCTTTAACACCGTTTTCATGGCAAGGGTAAGAAAGGCAGGAGCAGAGACCTCAAAGGTATGCGTTTTGTGCATGGGTCTGAAAAAAGGAAGGGCAGGGCCAGCAGGATCAGGCGGCAATCCGGAAAATGTTTGGGTCCCTCCTGGAGGGTTTGCCGTCCGGGGGTAATTCGCACCCTGGTAAGAGGCACTTTCTGCATAAATCAGGAATCGGGTTTGTGTTGTTGTTGCTGCTCGCAGCATGACAGCGACAGCGGCCAATATTTTTCAGATGAGTCCGGATTGAGTCCGGAAGATCTATTAAGGTGAATATAGACCCTGATCTGGAAGACGGTTTAGGCACCGCAGAGATCATCTAAAAAGCGCAGATTTTCAAGGGTAAGACCGGAAACGGAGCTTGGTGGGCACACAAGGGCTCGAACCTTGGACCCGCTGATTAAGAGTCAGCTGCTCTACCAACTGAGCTATGTGCCCGTCGCTCCGTTTCCGGTGAGGCGCCTTATAAAGGGAAGCGCTGGTATCGTGCAAGAGGGATTCGCAGAAAAAATGAACAAATCTGCAAAACCTTCTAAAAATAGTTTCTTATGACTGGTTCAGAAGCCGCATGAGACTCTCGAACTGTTCAAGAGAGCGATAGTCGATCTTGAGAGAGCCGCCTTTTTTTCCGTCGTAAGAAATTCGGACTTTCAGGCCCAGACGAAGAGCAAGATCTTCCTCGATCTGAACGATCTCTGCATCGCGTCGACTTTTGGACGCTGGTTTCTTTTCTGATTTTTCTGCGACAAGAGCCTCTGTCTGGCGGACGTTCAGACCTTTTTCCAGAACGATCCTGGCAGCTGCTGCCGGGTCTGGGTGGCCCAGAAGGGCACGGGCATGGCCAGCGGTCAATTCACCCTGGCGGACATGAGCGCGTACCTCAGCTGGAAGGTTGAGCAGACGCATGGTGTTGGTGATGTGAGGGCGGGATTTGCCGACGGCACCTGCAAGCTCTTCCTGTGTCAGCGTATAATCATTGATGAGGCGCTGGAGACCTTCGGCTTCTTCGATCGGATTCAGGTCTGCGCGCTGAAGATTTTCCACCAGCGCAGCCGCCATGGCATCGGTGTCATCCAGCTGACGCACATGCACCGGCACGCTGTGTAGTCCTGCAAGCTGCGACGCGCGCCAGCGGCGTTCACCGGCGATGATCTGGTAACGCTCAGGATTCGCGGGGTCAGGGCGTACCAGAAGGGGCTGAAGGACACCTCTGGAGCGGATGGAGTTGGCCAGTTCCTCCAGACGCTCCGGATTCATATCCCGGCGCGGCTGGAAGGGGCTTGGCTCCAGAACGTCTATAGGAAGAGACGTATGCTGTTGTACCGGAGCATTGGCGCGCGTTGTCCGGGCAAGCTGAGGGGCCTGATCGCCCAGAAGGGCGGCAAGTCCACGACCGAGGCGCGGGGAAGTGTCCTTTTTGGCCATCGCAGCTTATGCCTTTGTCCTGTTCTCGTTTCGCTTCAGAAGCTCGTCAGCCAGCGCCAGATAAGCGACTGCGCCCGTGGAACGAGCATCATAGTTCAGCACGGGGCTGCCGTGGCTCTGGGCTTCTGAGATACGGATATTTCTGGGAATCAGTGTTTCGAGAACCTGCTCTCCAAAGAAGCCACGAGCATCCTGCGCGACGAGTTCCGAAAGATTGTTCCGACGATCATACATCGTCAGCACGATGCCTTCGAGATGCAGGTCTGCATTGAAGGCGCGCCGGACACGATCAATGGTGCGCACAAGCTGGCTGATTCCTTCAAGCGCAAAGAACTCGCACTGAAGTGGGACCAGAACGCTGTCGGATGCGACCAGAGCATTCAGAGTCAGGAGACCGAGACTGGGAGGACAGTCGATCAGGATAGTATCATAATCGCCTTCAAGAGCGCGGAGTGCATCACGAAGACGATATTCCCGGCGCTCATCCCCGATCATTTCCAGTTCGGCACCCGCCAGTTCGTTATTGGCGGTGATGATCGAAAGATTCTCGAATTCGGTTGGCTGGGCGAGGGCGTGTGGCTCTGCTTCCTGCATCAGGGCAGCATAGGTGCCGACATTCCGCTGATCATACTCGATGCCCAACCCGGTCGAGGCATTGCCCTGAGGGTCCAGATCAACGAGCAGAACGCGCTGTTTCCGTGCCAGCGCGGCAGCCAGGTTGATTGTGGTTGTGGTCTTGCCAACACCGCCCTTCTGGTTGGTGACGGCAATGATGCGGGTGGTGGGGGATACGGAATTAGACGACACGCTTGAAATCACTGACCTTGATGATGGCTCCGCTGGGGTCGGTGCGGCTGGGAAGAATGGTGGATGTCATGTGCCAGTCACGGCTTGCCTCGGTCAACTCATCCTGCGCCTTTATACCCTTGAGAAACAGACAAAATCCGTTTTCTTTCACGAAAGGACGTGCCCATCCGAGAAGTTTGACGAGAGGGGCCAGTGCACGGGCGGTAATAATATCGGCTTCTGGTGGGGTTGCCGCTTCAATCCGCTTGGGAAGGACGGTGACATTGGCCTCGCAGATGCGGCCGGCTTCCCGCAGGAAGGCACACTTTCGTTGGTCTGACTCAATGAGTGTGACCGGGTTACCTGTTGCGATTGCCAGAATAAGCCCAGGAAAGCCACCGCCTGACCCGAGATCGGTAATAGTGGCGCCTGACGGGATCAGATCTGCGAGTTGCAGGCTGTCCTGAATATGGCGGGGCCAGAGTTGGCCCAGATCTTTCGGGCTGACCAGATTGATCTTCGCATTCCACTGCACGAGGAGGTCGGCGAAGCGCTCCAGTCTGGCCTGCGTTTCACGTGAAACGGTGGTCATGACAGGGTCCTTACATGGGCCAGCAGGGCAACCAGAGCGGCAGGTGTCACACCTCTAACGCGTTGTGCGGCTGCAAAGCTGGTCGGACGGGCCTGAGTAAAACGCTCGCGCATTTCGCTGCTCAGGCCGCCAATAGCGTTGTAGTTCAGATTGTCTGGCAGTGCGATGGCACTCTCAGACGCAAGCTGTTTGATCTCCCGATCCTGCCTGTGCAGATAGCCGCCATAGCGCGCTTCCGTTTCCACATGGCGACGAATACGGAGAGGCAGTTCTGCGAACCATGGAGCAAGATTCAGCACTTTTGAATGGTCGCCATTGCTCGCCAGAACATCCAGAACACTTCGCCGCCGTCCATCAAGCGAGACTTCAAACCCGATGTCTTTGAGTGTCTGGGGTAAAAAGGTCGTAGAGGCGGACTGAGCCATGGCGGCGTCAATCTGGGTCTTCATGCCAGTAAAAGCATTGGCACGCTCGGCCAACACGCATCCGGCCGCCATGCCCTTGGGTGTCAGGCGCAGGTCTGCGTTATCGGCGCGTAGTATCAGACGGTACTCGGCGCGCGAGGTGAACATGCGATAAGGTTCGCTAATGCCGTGCAGCGTCAGATCATCAATCATAACGCCCAGATAAGCATCGCTCCGATCCAGAATGAGCGGATCATTTCCGGCGGTAGCCCGAGCAGCATTCAGCCCGGCGAGCAGACCTTGGGCGCCAGCTTCTTCATAGCCTGTCGTGCCGTTGATCTGTCCTGCCAGATAAAGCCCCGGCAGACTGCGTAACTGAAGGGACGGCAGGAGCTCTCGTGGATCGACATAGTCGTATTCCACGGCATATCCAGCGGTTACAATCCGGGCGTTTTCCAGACCTGGCATGGAGGCGATCATAAGCGCCTGAACATCGGCAGGGAGGCTGGTGCTGATACCGTTTGGGTAAACAAGGTCGCCACCTGGATTTCCGGGGAGTGCTTCTGGCTCCAGAAAGACCTGATGGGAAGACCGCTCTGCGAAGCGGACCACCTTGTCTTCGATCGATGGGCAATAGCGTGGGCCACGCCCTGCGATTGCGCCGCCATACATGGCGGAACGATGCAGGTTTTCGTTGATGATGCGGTGTGTTTCCGGCGTCGTCTGGCTGATGCGGCACGAAACCTGTTCGTTCGTGATGCGGTCGGTCAGAGGGCTGAAAGGCTCCGGGATATCATCACCGCGATCTTCTGGCAGGTTGTCCCAGTCGATGCTGTCTTTGGCAATGCGGGGTGGTGTGCCAGTCTTGAGGCGGCCCATCCGCAAGTTGAGGGCTTCCAGACGTTCGCCCAGTTTCGTCGCTGGAGCTTCACCGATGCGTCCGGCAAGTTGCTGCTCATGGCCAACATGGATCACGCCGCGCAGGAAGGTCCCTGTTGTGAGGACTACAGCACCACAACGGAAAGAACGACCATCTTCGCAGATGACACCGCAGATCTGTCCGTTTTCTTCAATCAGATCCCCAACGGCTCCCGCCATGATCGTCAGGTTAGGCGTTTCTGCCAGAAGGGTTTGAATGGCCGTTTTGTAAAGAGAGCGGTCAGCCTGCGCGCGCGGGCCATGTACTGCCGGCCCCTTGGAGCGATTGAGCAGCTTGAAGTGGATGCCAGCTCGATCGGCAGCCTTGCCCATCAGGCCATCCAGCGCGTCGATCTCGCGCACGAGATGGCCTTTGCCAATTCCGCCAATAGCAGGATTGCAGGACATGGCTCCAATGGTTTCGAGCTTATGTGTCAGCAGGAGCGTTCTGGCCCCAAAGCGTGCAGACGCTGCGGCTGCTTCGCACCCGGCATGACCGCCGCCGATCACGATGACATCGAAATCGCTCAAAACCTACTTCCCGATACAGAACTGCCCGAAAATTGCATCGAGCAGGGATTCAACATCAACACGTCCCGTCAGACGCCCCAGAGCCTGCATGGAGAGGCGAAGTTCTTCACCACGCAGTTCAGGCCAGGTGGCAGTCTGGGCGCGGTCCAGATGAGTGACGGCTTCCTGAATACCTGCACGATGGCGTGCCCGGGTAAGAGGCGGTGCACCGGCGCTAGCGGTCAGTGCCGAGACACGTTCCGTCAGTACGGACCGAAGTGCCGACAATCCATCACCTGTCTGGGTGCTGATGCCTAGCATGTTCGGCGGGGCAGATGCGATGTCGATTTTCGTACGAACCGCAATTTCATCGTCAGACAGGGCGTCCGTAGTTTCGTCTGGCCCGATCAGATGCAGAATAACGTCTGCCTGTTTCACGTGAAACAAAGCCCGGCGAATGCCCTCGGCTTCGATCTCATCCTCCGTTTCACGAAGACCCGCAGTGTCGATTAGACGGAGGCGAACACCATTCAAAACCCAGTCGACCGCAATGGCGTCCCGTGTTGTGCCTGCGCGATGCGTGACGATTGCTGCATCATATCCGGATAACGTATTGAGAAGACTGGATTTTCCGACATTTGGAGAGCCCGCGATCACGACTGTCAGCCCCTGTCGCATCAGTTCACCGCGATTGTCCTGCAAGTGAGCGGACATTTCGCGATGCAAGGCAGACATTTCAGCCAGAAGCGTCTCTTCAACTTCTGGCGGAAGATCTTCATCGGGGAAATCGATCAGGGCTTCCTGATGGGCAAGAACAAGCCTGAGTCGTTGTGCCCAGCCATCATACAGCCGGCTAAGAGCCCCGTCGGCCTGTTGAAGCGCCTGTTTGCGCTGACTTTCCGTCTCGGAATCGACCAGGTCAGCAATGGCTTCAGCTTGCAGGAGGTCCAGACGACCTTTCTGCACAGCGCGTTTTGTGAACTCTCCCGGTTCTGCAGGACGTGCACCCCGATCGGTCAGAGCATCCGCAACGCGAGTGATAACAGCGGGTCCAGCATGAAGGTGGAGTTCGAACCCGTCTTCGCCGGTGTAGGATTTCGGTCCAGGAAGCCAGAGAACCACGGCATGATCCAGCACTTCGCCTTGATGACGCAGGCTGCGCAGGCTGGCGCGTCGAGGATCAGGAAGGGAACCGCAGAGGCTCTTGAGAAGTTCGGCGCTTCCGGGTCCGCTGGCGCGCATGATGGCAATGGCTGCGCGGCCTGCGCCTGTTGCCAAAGCAAAAATGACCTGCGGAGCAGAAGACGAGAAGGGAATCATGCCTTCATATGTAGTGCAGGATGCCATCCTGTGAAAACGGCCTGAATACAAAAGAAAAAGGGCGGCCCGTATCCGGACCGCCCTTTTCTGTCAGACTGACAGGGTCTGGAGAGGCTTACTGAGCCTGATCCACGCCCGTGTGTGTCTGCGGGGAGAAGGTCCAGCCTTCGCCATAAGGCTGCGGCATGTAGGCCATCCAGCCCTTGGAAGAGACGTTCCAGCCGGCCGTGGAAACCGCAGTACCCGATGTGCGGAGCTTGCGAATATCCGAGGCAGACAGGGTTCCTGGAGCCTGGTTGCCCCAGCTCTTGCGCATGAAGTTCACAACATCGGCGATCTGCTGGTCAGACAGATGATCGCGGAAGCCCGGCATGGCAACAGCAGATGGCGCCGTATTCGTCGGAGGCAGAATACCGCCGAATGTCACGATGTTGGCCATTGAGGTTGCATTGTCCGTGATGACGACCGGGTTGCCAGCCAGCGGCGGGAACATGCGGTTGACACCAGTGCCATCGTTCATATGGCAGATGGCACAGTTGTGGAGGTAAACCTCTGCGCCTGCATCACCCTTGCCACCGGCTTCGAGCAGGGCCGTGGCCTTGCCGTCATCCTGACCCAGGTTTTTGCCTTCCGGAACGACCGGCATGCTCTTCAGGTACTTGGCCGTTGCGTGCAGATCGTCGTCGGTCCAGTGCTGGGTGCTGTAGGCCACCACGTCAGCCATGCCACCGAAGACGGCAGAATGGTCGATACGGCCGCTCTTCAGGAACTCGGCAATGTCGTCTTCAGACCAGCGACCCAGACCCGTGTCGCTATTGCTACGCAGGCTGGGAGCAATCCAGTTGTCGATCGGTGCGCCACCGGAGAGGTAAGCGTTGCCGTCCTTGGCCGTATAGCCCTTGACCTGCATGGCCATGCCACGGGGCGTATGACACTCGCCACAATGGCCTGGGCCATTCACGAGGTATTCGCCACGCGCCACTTCCGGATCGGAGATGCTCTTGTCGAGGCCTGGTGTGACAGTCGGAACAAACATCGCGCGCCAGATGGCCAACGGCCAGCGCATGTTCATCGGCCAGGAGATGTCCGGCTGCTTGTTCTGAAGGGCGACCGGCTTCACGCCATGCATGAAGAAGGCATACATGGCCTTGATGTCGTCATCAGACAGGCGAGCGAACTCAGGATACGGCATGGCCGGATAAACCGTCGCGCCGTCCTTGCGGATACCCTTACGGATCGCCTTCGTGAAATCTTCGAGTGTATAGTTGCCGATACCGTATTTCGGGTCAGGCGTGATGTTGGTGGAGTAGATCGTGCCGATCGGGCTCTTGATCTCCAGACCACCAGCAAAAGGCTGGCCGTGTAGTGCGGTATGGCAGGCAACGCAGTCAGACAGGCGGGCCACGTAGGCACCGCGCTGAATCAGGGCGTCATCAGCGTCCTGGGCTTGGGCAGCACCGAAAGACACTGCCATGAGGCCGACTGCGGCCGCGTATTTCCATCCCTGTTTCATCTCAGATACCAGTCTGTCCCGAGTTAATGCCTTGAGCATGTCACGTCATTCCTTTCAGCGTGACGGTTTCCCGTCACGGATGGTCCGGCGTTGCAGGCGCAACCGAACCCTGAGGGACGTTGAGGAATTCGCCGTTAGGGACGCCTGCCTCATTCTCTCGGGCCTTGACTTCGTCTGCGTAGGACTCGTTGGCGCGCTTCACAAGGAAGTTGCGGATGTCTTCGATTTCAGCTGGCGACATGGACGTGTCGAAACGGTCCATACCGTAGGCCGTTAGAGCACCCTTGCCGACGAGCTTGTAGAACTTCTCCTCTCCACGGATCGCACCGGACCAGCGCAGGTCTGGCAGAACACCGCCGGAGATACCGTTGTCACCATGGCAGGCTGCGCAATAGGTCTGGAACTGGAAGTAGCCGTCCTTGATCTTGGCTTCATCCCATTTCTCAGGCGGCTTCACTGGAACGAAGCCGAGTTCGTTCTTGGCCGGCAGCTTGTCGTTGCCGTCGAGAGCGAAAGCGATGATCCGGGAGTGATTGACTGTCCAGCCGGACGTACGGGCTACGCCGCCCAGGAAGAACGGATAGATACCGCCCCAGCCCACTTCAACAGCCACATACTGCTTGCCGTTGGCCGTATAAGTGACCGGTGGAGCAATGATGGCGCTTTGTGCCGGGAACGTGAAGAGGTCCTTGCCCGTCGTCGCGTCGTAGGCATGGAATTCACCGTTGGCGAGACCCTGGAACAGAACGCCACCAGCCGTTGCCAGAAGACCGCCATTCCACGGACCCTTGTGGTCAACCGTGAAGGCTGCCTGCTGCTTCTGCGGATCCCATGCAACGATCCAGCCCTTCAGATCCTTCAGGAACTGGGCCTTGTCAGCCTTGTGCTGTGGATCGTTGTCATCAAGCAGGCCGATCTTGTTCATGTCGAGGCCAAGGTTCCAGCTGTCGTGGTGAGCCTTGAAGCCACCCTTCTGCGGATCGTAAACGAAGGGAACCTGCTGGGCGGGAATGTAAACCAGCTTCGTCTGTGGGCTGTAAGCCATGGCAGCGAAGTTATGGCCACCCAGATCGCCGGGGATGCCGTACCAGGGCTTGCCGTTCAGCGTCCAGAGAGCATCTGGATTGTAGTTCGGACGGCCCGTGACCGGGTCCAGGCCATTGGCCCAGTTCTCGTAGGTGTAAGGCTTGCCGGAGATAAACTTACCGGTCTTGGCGTCGATGATGTAGAAGAAGCCGTTTTTGGGTGCATGAACGAGCACATGGCGCATTTCGCCATTGACCGGCATGTCGAGCGCCATGATCTGCTGGACCGAGGTGTAATCCCACTGGTCCATCGGCGTTTCCTGGAAATGCCAGACGTATTTGCCGGTGTCAGGATTGATCGCCACGATGCTGCCGAGGAAGAGGTTGTTGCCTTTTCCTTCCGAGCGGAACTTGTAGTTCCAGGGTGAGCCGTTGCCGACGCCAAGGTAAACAAGATCCGTTACGGGGTCATAGATCAGCGAATCCCAGACGGTTCCGCCACCGCCCTGCTGCTTCCATGCGCCGCCCTTGCCCCATGTCGGATAAGCCTTGGACATCAGCACGTCGTCAGACGCTGCGCCGTCCGGCTTGTTGTCAGGGTTCGGAACGGTGAAGAAGCGCCAGTCCATCTTGCCCGTTTCAGCGTCATACGCCGTCACAAAGCCACGGGCGCCGAACTCTGCACCGCCGTTGCCGATGATGACCTTGCCCTTGGCGATACGGGGAGCACCGTCAACCGTGTAGGAGCGCTGGTGACCCAGCTGCGCTTCCTTGGGAACCGTATAGACGCTCCAGACCAGCTTGCCGGTCTTGGCATCCAGGGCAATCAGGCGACCGTCGAAGGTGCCGAAATAGACTTTGCCGTTCCAGTAGGCTGCACCACGGTTGACCGTATCGCAGCAGCCGCGGTCGGCGATGTTGCCTGGAACCTTTGGATCGTAAGACCACAGCAGCTTGCCCGTAGCTGCATCCAGAGCCTTCATCTTGCTCCAGTTTGTGGTGGCGTACATGACGCCATCAACGATCAGCGGCGTACCTTCCTGACCACGGTTGGTATCCAGATCGTAGTGCCATGCCAGCTTCAGATTGCTCGCATTGTCCTTGGTGATCTGATCCAGCGGGCTGTAGCGCTGCTCGGAATAGGTCCGGCCATAGCTCATCCAGTCACCCGGATGCTGGTCGGCGTTTGTAATGGCTGTTCCTGTGTCCTCAGCCAGGGCGACAGGAGAGGTGGCGCAGAATGCCAGAGCAGCAGCGCAACCCAGAAGGCGCTTCTTCGTAACGTTGATCGGCGTCAGTAGACCAGAAACCATGATCCGACTGTCCTTTTTGCAAAGACTGTTCCTGTTACTGGTATTCAGACCAATCAAGTCCTGATAGGCGCCTCTCGGGTCCAAGGTGCCCTCAGTTTCTCAAGTCGTCTGGAAAACCAGCATCACGAGAACTTACTACTCCTTATTTTATTGTTTGTCGGAAACTGGGCTTCTGACGTTTCCGTGAGCACTATCCGCGTAAAATCGCTCGCTTAATTACATGAGAATTATTCTTAATAACCAACAACCAAACAGCTTTAGTGTCTGTCGCAGTTTTGACACAAAAAATGGCAGTTTCTCAACAAAGTGCGTAATATTTCATGAAATCATACAAAAATGATCCCATATGTTATTTGAGAATACCGGCCTCCCTGCATATGCGTGACACGCATGTATTTTTTTCTCAGGGACTCTTTTAGGGAAGCATGATTGACGCTTTCCGGGGGATGGGGCAGCGTATCTGTATGCCACAGCTTTCCTGCCATTCCCCTCTCGGAGCCCTGACCATCAGTGAAGATGACGGGCGTATTGTTGCTCTCGATTGGGGGTGGGGGCGCGATCAGGAAGAGACGCCGCTCCTGGTGAAGGTTCGTGATCTTCTCGAAAAGTATTTTGATGGGGAACGGGTCGATTTCAGGGGGCTTCCGTTCTCGCCCTATGGAACGCCTTACCGCCAGAAAATCTGGAAAGCCATTCTGGACATCCCATACGGAGAAACCCGGACCTATGCGGAAATTGCAGCACAGGCTGGAGGGTCCGCCCGGTCTATTGGGGGGGCTATGGGGGCTAACCCAATTCCAGTTCTCATTCCCTGTCATCGTGTCGTAGGGGCGACCGGGCTAGGGGGGTATTCCGGGTTAAATGGGGTCGAAGACAAGAAAATCCTTCTTGATCTCGAAAAAGGCGACTGAAAACGTCAATAAAAAAGGGGAGCAGAAGCTCCCCTTTTTTTGCATGAACCAGACGACTATCAGTTGTTCATGGCTTCGAAGAAGTCGTTGTTGGATTTGCTGTACTTCAGCTTGTCCAGCAGGAAGTCCATGGCATCCATCGTGCCCATCGGCGCGAGGATACGACGCAGGACCCACATCTTGGACAGTTCAGCGCGGTCAACGAGCAGCTCTTCCTTACGCGTGCCCGACTTGGTGATGTCGATGGCGGGGAAGGTGCGCTTGTCAGCCAGCTTGCGATCCAGGATGAGTTCGGCGTTACCGGTGCCCTTGAACTCTTCGAAAATCACTTCGTCCATGCGCGAACCGGTATCGATCAGCGCCGTAGCGATGATGGTGAGCGAACCACCTTCTTCGATGTTACGGGCCGCACCGAAGAAGCGCTTCGGGCGCTGCAGCGCGTTGGCATCCACACCGCCGGTCAGCACTTTGCCGGATGATGGCACAACGGTGTTGTAGGCACGGGCCAGACGGGTGATGGAATCCAGAAGGATCACGACGTCACGCTTGTGCTCAACCAGGCGCTTGGCCTTTTCGAGAACCATTTCCGTCACCTGAACATGGCGTGTTGCCGGTTCATCGAAGGTGGAGGAAACAACTTCACCGCGCACGGAGCGGGCCATGTCCGTCACTTCTTCCGGGCGTTCGTCGATCAAAAGAACGATCAGGAAGACTTCCGGATGGTTTGCGGAAATGGAGGCTGCGATGCTCTGGAGCATCACCGTCTTACCTGTACGCGGCGGAGCGACGATCAGGGCGCGCTGGCCCATGCCGATCGGCGTGACAAGGTCGATGACGCGCGGCGTATAGTCGCGCTGGTCTTTCTTGCCCTTGCTGCGGGGGGAGGTCTCGGAAACAGCAGGTTCGGACTGTTCAACTTCCATCTTCAGGCGACGCTCAGGGTAGAGCGGCGTCAGGTTATCGAAGTTGATACGCGTCCGAACGACGTCCGGATCTTCGAAGTTGATGGTGTTGACCTTGAGGAGCGCGAAATAACGCTCGCCATCGCGCGGGGCGCGGATCTGGCCTTCAACCGTATCACCGGGACGCAGACCGAAACGTCGCACCTGCGTCGGGGAAATGTAGATGTCGTCCGGGCCGGGAAGATAATTTGCTTCCGGGCTGCGCAGGAAACCGAAACCGTCCGGCAGGATTTCCAGCGTACCCTCGCCATAGATCGCCTGATCGCGTTCGGCGAGGGTCTTGAGGATAGCAAACATGATGTCCTGCTTACGCATGGACGAGACGTTCTCGATCTCCAGTTCCTCTGCATAAGCCAGCAGATCGGCCGGAGATTTTTTCTTGAGTTCGGCGAGATGCATGAAAAACGCGCCTTATGTGCCCTTGGGGCAAACCTTATGGGGGGAGGATGTGCCTGCCTGATGCAGAACTGATCAAAGCAGAGGCTCCGGACGTCAGGCGCCTTTCAGGGCGTGGCATCGGGAGCAAACGTCATCCGGTTAGGAAAGGAGACCGGGCGGCTGATAACCACCAGGAAGTCACAGTTGGATTACCGGAGCGCGCGAAGGGGTGTCAAGTCTCACGCGCCCGGTGACGTCACTTTGATGTGGGTCAATGTGCCAGCATGGCGTCTGCCGTGCGGAGGGACAGGGCCATGATCGTGAGGGCCGGGTTGGCGGCGGTGGCGCTGGGGAATGTGGAATGATCGCTGATCCACAGATTGTCGATATCGAAGCTCTGCCCATAAGGCGTGACAACAGCGGAGCCGGAATCTTTCCCCATGCGCGCTGTACCCATCATATGGGCAGCCCGATCCAGAATGCGAAGATCCCTGACACCGATGGCGTCCCACATGCTGGTCAGCAGACGGGAAGCATGGGCATGCATGGCCAGTTCGTTAGGGCCGTAACTGTGCGTGATGAGAGGCTTCGGGATGCCAAAGCTGTCTTTTTCGTCCGACAATACAACACGGTTCTCCGGGCTGGGCATACAGTCCCCATGGATGCCCATGCCGATGCTCCGATTGTATCCCGCAAGGGTACGGACAAGATCTGCCCCGCGACGCGTAGATCCGCGCGCAATGTTGGAGGCCCAGGTAATGGGCATCATGCCAAGGGACTGGATCAGGTACCCTCCAGCAAAATCCGCATCTTTCGGGCGCATCATGTCTTCGGTGATCGTCAGGGAGGGATAGCCACGATTGGGACGGACTTCCTGGTCAATCTCACCCCAGATCTGGGTTGAGATATGGGTCATGTAATTTTCCCCAACCTGCCCTGAGCTGTTGGCGAGCCCATTATGCAGAAGCAGACGGGCAGTCTCGACAGCACCAGCGGACAAAACCAGTTTCTCACACCGCTGGCGAATATCCTGACCGTTCTGTTTATAGACCACGCCTGTGACGCGACCTGCCTGATCCGTTTCGATGGTATGAACGAAACACCCCGGTCGGATTTCGGCTCCATGGGCAACGGCGAAAGGAAGCCACGTGTTATCGGCGCCTGACTTCGCCCCGTTCCGGCACCCCTGATGGCAGGCTCCACAGCTGACGCAGCCCTGTCGCGTGCCAAAATGAGGCTGATTGAAGGAGCGTGTAATCAGCGCGGTCGGACCGTCAGCATGGCGAAGGCCGATTGCGTCACAGGCTTCCCGCATTTTTACGGCTGCGGGATTGGCCGGCGGCGGCGCGTAGGCGTAATGCCGCGAGGAATCCCATGGATACTGGGGCGGCCCAGAGACACCGATGAAAGCTTCCACTTCCTCAATATAGGGAAGCAGTTCTTCATACCGGAACGGCCAGTCCACGCTGAGACCCGTCTCCGTCTGCAGCTGAAAATCGCGCGCATCAGGACGGGGGAGGAAGGCACCGTAGTGGAGAAGCGATCCGCCGACCCCGGTTCCGCTATTGTTGCCGCCAAAGGGCTGGGGGTTGCGGCCGCCAGAAAGACGTTCGTTGAGCCAGTAGATTTCGCGGGCTTCGATTTCGTCAGATGTATAGTGCGAGGGCGTAAATTTCGGGCCGGCCTCCAGCACAAGAACGCTTTTGCCTGCCTGGGCCAGGCGCGCGGCCAGAGGGGCGCCTCCTGCACCACTTCCAATAATAATGACGTCCAGAATATCCGTCTCGGCATAAGTCTTCATTCTTCAGGTTCGCCTTATGCTGCGGAGCAGATCTTTGTAATGGGCTCAAAGTCTTCACGTTCATTGGCCTGAACGGTTTCAAAACCCTGGAATCTTTCATCTCCCCCGTTCAGGTTGGCAGACATTCCAAGTCTGTCCTGAACGCGGGGATCAGCCAAAAAACACTCGATAACGTCTGCCCGCAGATCGAGTGACCATTTCTGCATCTGCGGTGGTTGCAGGCGGTCTGGTGTATGCAGCCCAACCTTTCCCTCTCCCATGCCATCCAGAAATGCCTCGACGGCACTGTCTTCAAGCTGAGGAAAAGGGCGCTCAAATTGCGAAATCGACAGATCATTCAGAGTGAGCAGGGCCTGCTCCCAAGCCTGAATGTCAGAAGGAAGCTCCGCAAAACGCCAGCCGTCCCGCGGTCCGCTCAGCGCCATATCAACTCGCAGAGCAAGATTGAGAGTTTGTTGGCCCAGAATCTCTTCCTGCGGCAGGAGAACGGTCACAAGACGCTCCAAAACCGCAAAAGCGGTCGGAGAAAGTGTTCGTGGAAGGGCTGAGGAATCCTCTTCGAGACGTTCCTTCAGGATGTCATGGGTGCGACGGGAAAGGTGATTTGAGGCAAGAAAGAGAGGTGTATCAGACGGGTGTGTCATGTCGGCGTCCTTTGCTTCATTTTTCAAAGTCCCGGCATAGGGATAGTTCCTGTCTCCCGTTCAGGATCAAGATGCACTATCCTGCTTCAGTTACCCTGTCGGGCATCCGGCGGAATGAGAGTTAGAAGAGATCCATCCCTTGATCGGGGTGTTTGTGCAAGTGAGGAGAGACGATGGCGGTCGAAATCCGGGTGCCGGCGCTGGGAGAAAGCCTGACGACCGCGACTGTCGCGCGCTGGCTGAAGCAGGCGGGCGATTACGTTCAGCATGATGAAACAGTTGTCGAACTTGAGACGGACAAGGTCAGCGTTGAAGTTACGGCACCTTCAGCCGGGCGTCTCGAAAACTGCATTCCGCTCGGGACAGAAGTGGAAATCGGCGGTCTCCTGGGCCAAATCGACGAAACGGCTGAAGCTCCGGTTGCGGCCGCAGCCCCTGTTGTTCCGCCTGTAGAGGTTGCACGTCCTGATCCTGTTGCGCCTGTTGTTGAGCCACCGCCCGCACCAAAACCTGCTCCTAGCCCGACATTCGCCGAACCCCAGGTCTCCACGGTTTCGGGCATTGATGATCCCAGGGAACGTCGCGTTCCGATGTCGCGACTGCGGCAAACGATCGCACGGAATTTGAAAGCGGCACAGAACACTGCGGCGATCCTGACGACGTTCAATGAAATTGATATGTCGGCGGCCAAGGCTCTGCGCGCCGAATATCGGGATGAGTTTGAAAAGAAGCATGATGGGGCCCGGCTGGGCTTCATGTCCTTTTTTGCCAGAGCTGTTGTCGGTGCGCTTCGCGATTATCCTGCCCTGAATGCCCAGATCGAAGGGGATGAAATCGTTTATCGGGATTTCGTTAATCTCGGAATTGCGGTTGGTACCGAGCGGGGGCTGGTTGTTCCTGTCCTTCATGATGCCGATCAGATGAGTTTTGCCGAGTTGGAGCGTCGCATTGCGGACTATGGCAAACGCGCCCGGATGGGGTCTCTCAAACTGGACGAACTGTCACACGGCAGTTTCTCGATCACGAATGGTGGCATTTTCGGGTCGCTTCTTTCGACGCCCATCCTGAACACGCCGCAGTCGGGTATTCTGGGCATGCATGCCATTCAGGATCGTCCTGTTGTGCGTGATGGGCAGGTGGTTGTTCGCCCCATGATGTATGTTGCATTGTCTTACGACCATCGCATTGTAGACGGGCGGGAAGCCGTCAGCTTCCTTGTTCGGGTCAAGCAGCTTGTTGAGGATCCGCGAAGACTTCTTCTTGATCTCTGATCTTTTTCGGAAGACGTAACGTTAAGGCGTTGCGTCTTCTGCTGAACGCTGGACGATCTGTCGTTCCCTCGCGTTCATTTTGTCACGTTGAACCGAGGGTTACTTCAGTTATGTCACCAGCTTTCAGACTGTCTTCTTCTTTACAGCTTTTTGCGATGGCGACCGTTCTGGGAGGCGGTGTTCTTCCGCTGACGGCATGTGCACAGGCAGATAAAGCTTCTACCGGAAATCCACAGGCAGTTTCAGCAGCAGGTGCTATTGGAGACGCTTCGGTTCCCCCTCCTGCCATCAATCCGCCGACCGATGCTGTGCCGGAAATTCCTCCAGTAGAAATTCCACCGCTTCCTGTTGTCAGCAATGTGGAGGCTCACCAGGAAGCGGCACGGCTGGAAAAGATGATGGTGAAAACCGTCAAGGGTTTTTCAACCTACAAGCCAGAGCGCCGTGAGGCATTTATTTCTCTCGCCAAGGACGAACTATCAAAGGCAGGTTTGCCGATCTCGCGTCCACAACTCATCATGGTTGTGGATCGTAATGAAAAAGTACAGCACCTGGATTTCGTTCTGGCGCTTCCAGATGAGCCGTGGGTTTCCATCGGAGGGACACCGGTTTCTACAGGAACAACGGGCCGTAAATATTATTACATTACCCCTGTCGGTGTTTTCCAGAACACGGCGGACCGCCTGGGCTACCGTGCAGAAGGCACCAAGAATAAATATGGTATCCGCGGTATCGGTGCCAAAGGATCTCGCGTGTGGGATATGGGGTGGCAGACAGCAATGAAAGGCTGGCTGCCTAAACATGAGACCGGGCAGATCAGGCTCGAAATTCATGCCACGGACCCACAATTCCTGGAATGGCGCCTTGGACATTCTGCGTCCGAGGGCTGCATTCGCATTCCAGCGACGATGAACCACTTTATGGATCATTATGGATTAATCGACGCACTCTATGAGCAGGCTGCGAGCTATGATCCACGATTTGCGGCGCTGCTGCCAAAAGATCGTGAGCAGACGCCTATTGCTGGAGACCTTGTTATTGTTGTCGATTCCGGCCCTTTGACGGAGCCGAAAATTGACCCGATTGCGGATAAAAGACCGCTTCCCTGATGTTGGCCTTAACAATTATTACATAATAAGTATGACATTTTTGAGTAACCTGTATGAAGCTTCCATGACGAAGCGGTAATACAGGTTTTCACTACCAGAAAGCATGAGTAATGAGCGTCTTCTCTTCCACGGGAGCACGCGATTTCCATGAAAAATGTTCGAAAAAGTCTCGCTTTGTCCACAGGACTTGTAACAGGAGCGATTCTTTTTGGTTCTGCGACATACGCTGCGGATGCCATGCATGCGGACGATAAAAAGAAGGTATCCAAAGAGGCGTCTAAAGTTGAAAAGCTGACAGTTCTGGGTCACGCATCACGTATCGCTCCCGCAACAGTTCCACTGGACATTACGCAACCGACATCAAAAATTCAGTCAGGATTTCTGGCGAATAATATTATTCCGCTTGCAAGTGTTGACGATATTATTCAATTCCAGCCTAGCGTGTTTTCCCAGAACCCAAATGGCCCAGGGATGGGCAAAGCTGAGACCATGAGCCTGCGTGGCTTTCAGGATGGTCAATACAACATGACGTTTGATGGCATTCCTTTTGGCAATGCTTCCGACATGGGACATACAACGTCTGCGTTGTTCATTTCTCATTTTCTTGGCGAGGCGCAGATTGATCGCGGGCCCGGTACAGCGTCAACGATTGGCAATGCGACGTTTGGCGGTACCATGGGATTTATGTCAAAGAACCCTGCGGCCCGAATGGGAACAACGCTATACGGAACTTATGGCAGTTTTAATACGCGTGCTGGTGGCATTGAGTTTGATACCGGAAAAACCAGAATGGGCCGTGCATTTGTCGACATGCAGCACGAAGAAACCAATGGGTATCTGACCAATTCATCTGAACGTCGCAGCAATCTGATGTTTAAGGACGTGATTGACCTGGCTCCAGAAACAACACTGACGATTGAAACAACATATAATAAGGAATGGCAGTACACGACTCAAGGCGCAACGTTAGAAGATTACAAGAAATACGGGAAAAATTACGGACTATGCAATGATCCAGGAAGGCAATGTTATTATGGATACCAGCCAAGTGTTTATACGTCTGACTTCGATTATGTTTCTCTCAAAACGAAGCTCTTATCCTGGCTGACGCTGGAGAACCAGATTTACACTAGCGGTTTTGAGCATGATTATACTGAAAGCACGGATGCCAGTCAGAGCGATACCGCAGCAAATGGTGTGACATTCTATAATGTGGTCGGAAAAAAAATAGCGACCTATAAAAAAGATATTCCCGGAAAATATGCTGATGCTGCTTATCGCACATATGGCGATACCCTTCGATTGAAGGGGCACACAACTTATGGCGACGTATTGCTGGGTGTCTGGGCAGATGTTCAGAAAGATCGTCGATATACTTATGCCGTTGATCTTAGCCAGAATTCTGTTCCCGTTCCCGGGAAAACAGGTTCAGCATTCAGCTATAATATCTCGGACCTGAACACGACAATTCAGCCTTATCTGGAGTTGGATATTCATCCGTGGCCAGGAGTGACGATTAAACCGGGTATAAAATATTCCATTTTCAAAAGAGATTATGATGCGGGTGTCAATAAGGGGACAAAACTTCCTTTGAAAGATACGCAGAGCTATGGATCATGGCAGCCATCCATTGCGATTAACCAACGTATTATGAAAAACTGGAGCGCATATGCACAGGTTGCGCGGGGATTTCTTGCTCCACCACTATCTGTTTTTCAGGTCAGTTCTGTTGGAAATGTGAAGCCTGAAACGACCATGAATTATCAGGTTGGCTCAGTGTATCATGGGCGCAACTGGATGCTGTCGTTAGATGGATATTACATTAATTTCTCAAATTATATTGCCTCGGCACAGATTCAGGTTCCCAACATCGGTACGACATCGACATATGTTAACAGCGGTGGTGCGGTGTATCGCGGGATTGAGTTCGAAGGTCAGTATGTTATCGGCTACGGTTTTTCCCTGTATGGAAATTACAGTGTGAATGATGCGAAATACAAGCACAGCCATGTGCGCGTCGCTCAGACACCGAATGCATTAGCGTCTTTTGGTTTGCTCTATGAAAGCGACCATGGCCCATATTTTTCTCTTATGGGTAAATATGCGGGCCATCACTGGGGGTTGGACAGTACGATGGACGACGCGGGTAACGCAGTTTTCAAAAACCAGTATAAAATTGGCAGCACGGTCACTGCTGACCTTGCCGTGGGCTGGCGTATTCATCACATCGGTTCATTCTTCAGGGACGTGACGCCGAGCATCAAGGTTGCAAATCTCTTCAATAATCGCTCAATCAGTGATTATGCCGGGACGCAGTCTTACGGAGATGCGCCGCTATTCTGGCGTATCGCAGGCCGGAGCGTCTTCTTCAACATGACTGCAACGATGCCATGATTTGCCGAATTTCTTCGCTTCTTGTCCTCTTTGTTCTGGGGGGATGTGCTTCTCAGACGCAGGGAGACACTCTGGAAAAGGTCGTTTTTCTGGGGAGGCACGGTATCCGTAGTCCTACCGTTTCACCGCAGGAAATGCAGCGCCGGACAGGGCATTCCTGGCAGACATGGTCTGTCGCTCCGGGAGAAATGACGGATCATGGTATTGATGCTCTGAGAGCAATGGTGCGGGCTGTGCGGGAGAATTACAGTCAGACAGCTCTTTTCCAGTCGCCGCAGTCCTGTCAGACGGTGGAATGGGAAACTGTTGTCTGGGCTGATACGGCCGATCACAGGACGCGACAGACGGGTGAGGTCTGGGCAAAGGACATTGCTCCCGGATGTTCGTTACAGGCAGGTTGGGCATCTACGCCGGTTGATCCGTTATTCAATGCATTCGGAAATAGGGCAGGGAAAATTGATTCCGCTCTTCTCGAACGAGAGTTTGAGGTAGCCAAAGCCACGCTTCCCGAGCCTGCGTCCGATGCCGCACTAAAGACACTTCAGGCGCTCCTGGCTCCGAATGGATGCGCAGCAAAATCCGCATCGTCTCAGTGTCTGACCACTCCCACGACCATTGAGTGGAAAAAGGGGGCACCTCGTCTTCAGGGTGGCTTTGTAACGGCAGGAATGGCGGCAGAAAGTTTGCTGCTGGCATATGCTGAGGGGCTACCGCTGACGGATTTTGGTATTGCCGAGCAGGATGTTCCTCATCTTCTTGAGACCGTCATGCCGGCACATGAAGCAGAAAATCATCTTCTGCGCCGTCTTCCGGAATATGCGCGAGCGCGGAATGGCATGATGGCAGAGAGTATTCGCGCATTTCTTTCTGATCAGCCGGTGCACGCGATTCCGGCCATCCTGCCGTCAACGAAGGTACTGGTTCTGGCAGGGCACGACACCAACTTGGCTGCGATGATGACGTTGTTTGGCGTCGAGTGGTCTTTTTCGGATCAACCGGATTCTACGGCGCCAAATACCGTTCTGGTATTTGAGCGCTGGCGTCATTCTGATGGTACGCGAGATGTCAGGCTCAGGGTCTTCCATCAGTCTCTGGAAGAGCTCCGTGAGGCGAGGGCGCCAGATATCGGGAAATCAGTCGTTACGTTGTCTCCCGCGCGGTCGGTTTTTGCTCCGTAGCGTCCAGAAGATCTTGGAGAAGACATAAAAAAAGCCCGGATGAAGACCATCCGGGCTTTTTCATAGCTGTTCTGAAGAAGGGCTTAGTGTGCCCAGCCTTCAGGAACCTTGCCGCCGTTCTTGGCCAGCTCGGCATAGACCTGCTTGATGAGCCAGACGTTCATCGTTGCTGAGTCGTCCGTGCTGCCCGTGTAGTGCAGTTCGCCTGCAAGCTGCTTGCGCGCTTCCAGGGAGCTGTCGAGACCGAGTAGCTTCAGAAGATCCACAATCGAGGTCTTATAGTTCAGCGGCTGGCCAGCCTTGGATGCCAGGTCCGAAAGAACAGCGTCCACGTCAACTGGTGCGGCCGGAGTGGCAGGTGCCGCAGCAGCCGGAGCGCCAGCGGAAGCCTGTGCATCAGCCGTGCCGGACGTTGGCGTGGCTGCTTCTGCATGTCCGAAAATCTTGGACATGATCGTGCTGAAAAGACCCATAGGAAACACTCCTGACGGTTTGAAAAAAGGTGTCGGGGTAGACAACGCCTACCCCATGTCACCTGTTCCGCTCAGTAACGATATTCTTCGTGCTTGAACGGACCGGCGACTGGAACGCCAATGTAGTCAGCCTGCTTCGTGGACATCTTGGAGAGTTCGGCGCCGACCTTTGCGAGGTGGAGGGCGGCGACCTTTTCGTCCAGAGCCTTCGGCAGGGTGTAAACCTTCACTTCGTACTGGCCCGGCTTGGCGGTCCAGAGTTCGATCTGGGCCAGCGTCTGGTTGGTGAAGGAAGCGGACATCACGAAGGACGGGTGACCCGTGGCGTTGCCAAGGTTCACGAGACGGCCTTCGGAGAGCAGGATGATGCGGCGGCCTTCGGCCAGCTCGACTTCGTCAACCTGCGGCTTGATGTTGTTCCAGCGATAGTTGCGCAGGGCTTCAACCTGGATTTCGCTGTCGAAGTGACCGATGTTGCAGACGATCGCACGGTCCTTCATTTCGCGCATGTGGTCGATCGTGATGATGTCCACATTGCCCGTGCAGGTGACGAAAATGTCGCCGCGCGGTGCTGCGTTTTCCATGGTGACGACTTCATAGCCTTCCATGGCGGCCTGAAGGGCGCAGATCGGGTCGACTTCGGTCACGAGAACGCGGCAGCCTGCATTGCGCAGGGAGGCAGCGGAACCCTTGCCCACGTCGCCGTAACCGGCAACGACGGCAACCTTGCCGGCCATCATGACGTCTGTGCCACGGCGGATGGCGTCCACCAGGCTCTCGCGGCAGCCATACAGGTTGTCGAACTTGGACTTCGTGACGCTGTCGTTCACGTTGATGGCCGGAACCTTCAGCGTGCCAGCCTTGGCCATCTGCCAGAGGCGATGCACACCCGTTGTCGTCTCTTCCGAGAGACCGCGGACGTCCTTCAGGAGTTCCGGGAACTTGTCATGCATCATGACCGTGAGGTCACCGCCGTCATCGAGGATCATGTTCGGCGTCCAGCCGTCCGGACCCGTGATGGTCTGCTCGATGCACCAGTTGAATTCGTCTTCCGTCAGGCCCTTCCAGGCGAAAACCGGAATGCCAGCGGCAGCGATGGCTGCTGCGGCGTGATCCTGCGTGGAGAAGATGTTGCAGGACGACCAGCGGACCGTTGCACCGAGAGCCGTCAGCGTCTCGATCAGCACGGCGGTCTGGATGGTCATGTGGAGGCAGCCAGCGATACGGGCGCCCTTGAGCGGCTGCGTGTCCTTGTATTCTTCGCGGAGTGCCATCAGGCCGGGCATTTCGCCTTCAGCGATGGAGATTTCCTTGCGGCCCCAGTCTGCGAGGGAAATGTCGTGTACCTTGTAGTCCTGCGTGGTCATGATTGGCCCTTACTGCCCGTCTTGGATGGCAGCAGGTATAGAGGCTTGGCGGAGCCACGCAAAGTGTGGCTCCGTCGCATCTGGTCTGTGTCAGTTCGGCTGTGCGGTGTCGGTCTTGGTCTTGACCGTCAGATGGGGCTGCTGCGTCCGCTTCAGATGGTGCTTGTACTCTGTCTTGCCCCGCTTCGTGGTGTCGGACATGGCGTGTGGGGCCTGCGGAGCGGGCTGGTCAGGCTGTTCCGTAATGGTACGGGGGTTTGTGGGCAGGTGGTTCGCCGGCTGATCAATGGTGGAATTCTGTGCTTTCTGCGTCGCCGTATTGGACGTCTGAGGCTGATCGTTGCTCGGGCTGCTGATGGCCTGTGCGAAGGCTGCGGACGAGACGGCGGGGGAGGCCATCAGAACGGCTGCTGCAAGCAGGGAGGCTTTCAGGCGAATGGACATATCTTGATCTTTCCTCTCCATAGGGAAGAGCTGGCTCTTCCAGGAATAATCTGATAACTCCCAGCCGGCGCGACAGTTGCCTCAAGGCAGCATATTGCGTCTGTTGTCCGGCCATGCCAGAGAACGGCAGATCACCCTCAGTCGAGTTATTCCAAACCGACGCAGGTCCAGAACACCCCCTGAAGAACAGGAGGATGCCGTGTCAGAGAACCCCACCTACAACTTTCCTTTCACGGTGCTTGATCCGGCTTTTCAGGAAACGGGAAAACCTGCGTTTGCCAATGGTCTTGTCTGGGCTGTGCAGGCGGTTCCGGGTCAGGAACTGCGGTCTCTTGGGGCTGATGAGGTCGAAGTGCTTCTGACGCCGGGCCACGAGACGACGTCAGAAGGATGGTTCTGGCTCCATTTCGATACGGTTCACAGCTCAGCGCGGTCGTTTGTCGCCCATCTTCCGGATCTGCCGGAAGACGTGCGTGCCATGCTGGCAGAAACCGAATACGGGATTGCTCTGGAGGCAGTTGATGATCTGATCTGGGGCGCGCTTCCGGCATTTGATGATGCGTTGTCAGAGGATGACAGGGAGATCTGTGCCTGGCGGTTTGCCATGCGGCCTGATCTTCTGATCACGACGCGGCGCAATCCCATTCCTGTTCTGGGGGCTGCTTACCGATCCCTGCGAGCCGACCATATTCCTCCGACCCCCGCGGGAATTATCGACCGGGCTCTGCGGGAATTTACGGGAACTGTACGTCGACAGCTGGGCCAGCTGGATGATGATCTTGACCGTGCGGAAGATGCTCTTCTGCTGATCGAGCATCGGTCCGATCTGGGGCATCTGGGTGGTATCGTTGGTAAGGTGCGTCGTCGGGCGACAGAGCTCAGGCGTGTTGTCACGCCTATTGACCGCGTTCTGAAAGATGAGGATCTGGATCTTCCGGAGTGGGCGGAAGACGAACTGCGCGATCGTGCGGAACGTCAGGTTCATGCGGCTCTGGACGATCTGATCGCGTTGCAGGATCGTGCGCGTTCGTTGCAGGACGAACTGGGTTCCAATCAGGCGGAAGAAACCAACCGGCGTCTGTATATCGTTTCCGTGGGAACGACCTTGATGCTTCCGGCGACGTTTGTGACGGGATTCTTCGGCATGAACACGGGCGGTATGTTTCTTGCGCAGGGCGCATGGGGCACCATTGAAGCCGGATTTGTGTGCTTCGTTTTCATGGCCGTGACATTCCTCTTTATGAAGCTGGCCCGGCTTCTCTGAAGGGCGACTTGACTGATTGCCTGTTGTCCAAGAGGGAAAAATCTGTTTCTGTTACGAAAAGATACATTCAGAAAGCAGCTGGAAGGCTGCTCTATTCTAGAAATGGAAACTGATGCTTCGTTTTCGAACACTCCTTATTTTCTCCCTTTTGGCTTGTGGTTTTACTGCTTGCGGGCCGCAAACTTACACGCCTGAGACTGCGATTTCTGCCGTTCATGCTGACCCTTCTGGAGTGGTTGGAAGGTTCAGGATGACTGTAAAGCGCGTCGGTTGGAAGGATGGGGCAATGTATTTGGATTCTGCCCAGGACTACAGAGACCCTAAGACCCTTATTGTCGCGGTTGATGGTGCTACGGCGAATGACTTGCTGCATAACAAGCCCCAGACGGCCGAGCAGTATTTTATGAACCGGACAATCATTGTGTCAGGGCTTGCCCGGAGAGTTCCTATTATCTGGTTGGATGATGACGGAGTGCCAACGGGGGAACATTATTTTCAGACGCAGATTTTTATCGGGGACTCTGAAGATCTGAAAATTTTGCCCTGAGGAGAAAACCCTATTTTGAACAACTGGCGATATTACATGTAAGTGCTAGTTTATTTACGGAATAATGGTCGGTCGGTGTTTGAATTTCTTCAGTTGCGACAATGATTTTTATCGCAACGGGAAGATGTTGCACCATGTCGATTTAGAGGGTGTCGTCCTCGCCGCAATTAACAAAGGATGCGTGCCGACACCTTGCAGACTCGTGCATGATTTTGAGCCCAAAAACGCGATTCAGCATGTTTTGGCTGTGAATTCACGTCATACCGCCCTGTATCACCAAGATAATAGCTGATGCTGAGCGGTATGAGTGCAGTCTGTCAGAAATTTGGGATCGGTCAGGGGTTTTTCTTGGCCGGTCCGCTGGATGTTGCAGGCGTTTGTCCGAGCGCGGACGAGGTCGTGTTGGGGTCTGTGGTTGGGCGGTTGCCCGAATTGGGAGCAGGAGTTGTGGGTACGCCGTGTGGCTGCGTTGCTGCATATTTTTCAAATGCTTCCAGTGTGCCGACGAATGCACAGTCACACAGGTCACGATCTGCGTAGATGTAGCGCAGGCCTTCGGGTGTTGTGTGCGTCAGAAAGACGTGTTGCGGCATGAGTTGCAATTCTGCCCGGCGAGAGGGGGAATTGGCAGGATGCCTGACGAATCCAGCGGAAATGAGCTGTTTTTCCTGAGAACTGGTCTTGTCGGCAACGCAGCCAGAGAGGCCGATTGCTGCGGACAGCAGGATGACAGGTGTTTTCAACATGTCAGTTTCCTAACAGTTTTGAGGCCTTTGGGCCTCATGAACGGGCGTAATGTCCTGCATCTCGTGGGAGGCTAAGGGAAAACAAATGGTTGTGTAGGAAATGGATCAGGCCCTTACGGAAATGTGAAAGACCTCTGAAAGGGAGAACCGAACAGAGATAGAAAATAAATCGGTTTAACCTCTGATTTGTATGTCGGCTAACTGGTCCTGCTTGTTAAGACAGGAGATCAGGCTATGGTCGACCGGACCATCATTCGCACCACCGCAGGTGCCCCTTGGGTCAGTAATCAGGATAGCAAGACGGCGGGTCCGCGTGGGCCATTGCTGCTGGAAAATTATCAGTTGCTTGAGAAGCTGGCGCACCAGAACCGGGAGCGTATTCCTGAGCGGACAGTGCATGCCAAGGGGTCGGGCGCGTTTGGCACATTTACGGTCACGCACGACATTACCCGTTTCAGCAGGGCTTCCATTTTTTCCGAGATCGGCAAGACCACGGATATGCTGGCGCGTTTTTCCACCGTGGCAGGCGAACGGGGTGCGGCGGATGCTGAACGGGATGTCCGGGGTTTTGCCCTGAAATTCTATACCGATGAGGGGAACTGGGATCTTGTTGGGAACAACACGCCCGTTTTCTTCGTTCGCGATCCAATGAAATTTCCGGATTTCATTCATACCCAGAAGCGCCATCCGCGTACGAACCGGCGGTCAGCGACGGCAATGTGGGATTTCTGGTCCCTGAGTCCGGAAAGTCTGCATCAGGTGGCGATCCTGTTTTCCGATCGTGGGCTGCCGCAGGGCTACAGGTTCATGAATGGGTATGGCAGTCACACGTTTTCGCTCTGGAATGCGCAGGGTGAGCGCTTCTGGGTGAAGTTCCATTTCAAAACCCAGCAGGGACACCGTTTCTGGACCAATGATGAAGCGAACGCTGTCATCGGGCAGGATCGTGAAAGTGCGCAGGCTGATCTTTACGACGCTATCGAAAAGGGAGACTTCCCGAAATGGACCGTGTTCATTCAGGTGATGGAAGAAGCTGAGGCTGAGCGTGTCAGTTTCAATCCGTTCGATGTAACGAAGGTGTGGCCCCATGCGGATTATCCTTTGCAGGAAGTGGGCGTCATGGAACTGAACCGGAATGCCGTGAATTATTTTGCGGAAATCGAGCAGGCGTCTTTTTCACCATCCAATATTGTGCCGGGCATTAGCTTCTCGCCTGACCGGCTCTTGCAGGGGCGTCTGTTTGCCTATGCTGATGCGCATCGTTACCGGGTGGGCACGCATTATGAATCGCTGCCGGTTAATCGTCCGCAGATTGCCGTGAAAAATTATCACATGGATGGTCCCATGCGGTTTGATGCTCCTGAGCCGGGGGATGGCGGATATTATGAGCCGAATTCGTTTGGCGGTCCGGTTGAAGATGTAGCTTCCATGGAGCCGCCTCTGCGGATCAATGGGGATGCGGGGTACTATGAGCATCGTAGTGACGGCGATGATTTTGCGCAGCCCCGGGCGTTGTTCCGTATGTTTGATGCCGGTCAGCGGGAGCGGTTCTTCGATAACATTGCAGGAGCCATGACGGGTGTTCCGGCAGAGATCCTGGAGCGGCAGTTTGCCCTGTTCCGGCAGGCGGATCCTGAATGGGAAGCTGGTGTGCGGCAGGCTGTCACGCGGATCATGAGGGGGCCATCTTCTTCTGCGCCTACGACGCAGGAGACCTGAGGCGGGGACTCTGTCTGGGTCAGTTTACTTAGAACCGGCTGACCAGGCAGATCTTTCCGGTGGTCATGGCTGTGCTGATGGGGCGTGTGGCCTCTGTCCGAAATGATCCAAGATGACGGAGAGGGCAGCGGCGCAACTGGCGACCTTTACAGTGAGCCCGGCTGAACCGATTTTCCGTGCTGCCAGAGAACCGGTGAGGACAAAGGGGCCCACCGTTTCATGTCTACCATGGAGTGTGTGGGATATGCTCCTGAGAAGTTCGGAAGACTGGCCGACCCCGGTGAATGGCAGGGCACACCGCAGGACTGTCAGAGCCACACCATAGACCGTCAGTCCTAAGCCATAATGCAGTATTGGCTGCTGGAGCGGGCTTCCAACTCCCGCCACGGTGGCCAGCAGGACGAACAGGATTTTCATGATTCTCTGGGCAGGTGGATCATTCTGCCCGTTCTTGCGGAGTCATAGAGGGCTTCCATGAGTTTCTGGTCGCGCAGTCCTTCTTCGCCGGGGGTGCGGGGTGTCAGATCGTTCAGGATGCAGTGGGCGAAATGGTCGATTTCCAGGGCGAACTGGTTTCCTGCCGGAAGGCGCCACTCGTTGACTGTCTTGTGGTTGCCCTGTCGTTGGCCGATCCGGAGACGATGTCCGGTATATGAGAATGCGTTCTCCAGAGTGATCCAGCCTTTTTCGAGTTGAATCCGGAGGTCCTTGCTTTCATAGGCGCCGTAGCTGGTCGCGCAGTTGGCCATTACGCCTGATGGGAAGCGGAGCATGAACGAGAAGGTCTCGTCCAGATCCTTGTATCGTGGATCGTTGGGCGGGCTGATCATCTGGGCGAAAAGGCTTTCCGGCTCTTCTCCCAGGACGGCGCGGGTGCCGTTCAGGCAGTATAATCCGATGTCCGGCAAGGCCCCTCCGCCAGCCAGTTCCGGTTTGAGCCGCCACTGGTCTGCGTTGCCCTGTATCTGGGTGTTGATGGCTTCCACGAGTTTCGGGCGACCCAGTTCTCCGCTCTGCACAAGTTTGCTGACGGCCTGATTGAAGGGTTCGTAGTGGCAGCGGTAGGCGATCATGAGTTTGACGCGTGCCTTCTGGCAGGCGGCAATCATGCGCTGGGCTTCTGCGCTTGATTTGGCCATCGGCTTTTCGCACAGGACGTGCTTGCCGGCTGCTGCGAGTGACTCAACCTGTTCTGCATGCAGGGCGTTGGGTGTGACGACGTACACGGCCTGAATGTCGGGGCGGTCTGCGAGGCGCTGGATGTCGTCATAGGTGAAGAGGGAGTCATTCCCGATGCCGTAGCTATGAGCTGTCAGGCGTGTTTTTTCCGGGCGGCCGGAGATCAGGGCGACAGGTTTTGCGAGGCGGCAGCTTGAGAAAGCGGGCAGTATTTCTCCGAGTGTCAGTCGGCCGAGGCCCATGATGGCGAAACCCACACGTTCTGAAGGGGGAAGAGCCTGAGGAGGTTGGCTTTCGGGGACATCGGCATCCCCGCGCCAGTTTCCAAAACTGATCTGGCCGTTTTCGACGATTCCCGTATCCAGAATGGATGGGAGGTTGGTAACGCCGGGCGGGGTGTCGTGAGACATTGCAAACTGCTTTCCCTCAAAGATTTCAGGGAAAACAACGCACGCTCAGGTCATTGGGGTGCGGTGTGCGAGTGGCCTCACGTAAATCGTGACATTTGCGTCAGATCTCGTCAGCCGGGGCGTTGCACGCGGATGATCAGGGGCTGCTCTTTGCCGTCTTCATGAAATGTGATCTCGGCTTTATGGCCTGCGGGAAGGCGGCCGAGTTCTTCGATGGCGGGTGTGTTCTTTTTGAGGGGCAGGCGTTTGCCGTTTGATTCTCCCACAAATCCAGGCCTCAACTGCAGAGGCGAAAGAGCCTGATCGTTCTGGGTGTCGATCAGGGTTGCTGCATTGGGCACCATCAATGTGGAAAGACCCCGCATGAAGTCTTCCTGAATAATAAGAAGCTGTTCCCATTCACCCAGATTGGTTGAATTGGTGAGAACGCTACCCTGAGCGGGAACAGGAGCGCTGATCAGATAGGTATTGTGTTTTTTGTTAACGAGACAGACAAATCCCTGAGGAGTTTCCCGCATTTCCAGTTCGGGAAGCAGGCGGGGCATGGAAACCCTTTTCTCCAGTGTCACGTCACAGGGGAGTTTCAGGGGGGAAGGTACCAGTGCTGACAAGCCTGGATAAATACCGGGCTGGAAGGGGGCGGGTGAGAAATCGTCCCGGATCGGATCATGGCTGAGAACCCGGCCGTGCCAGTCCATGAACCACACGCGGGTCAGGGAAGGGGTTTCGCTCATCGTGTCTCCAAATCAGCAACTGTAAGGGCCAGACATTTCTTCATGACGCCTGGCAGGGCGGCGCGCTCTGTGGATCTGAACGTGCCGAAGGACGGATCGATCCCTGCATTATGGCCTGAGGGAAGGGTTGCGGTGTAAATCATGAGCCGAAGTGTGAAGTGAGTAAAGACATGCGTGACCTCTCCGCATGCTGTCCAGGGGCCGAGGAACGGGGCGGCTGCGAGCGCTTCCTTTTCGGTCCATGGAGTGCTTTGCCATTCCGTTCCGGGAAATTCATCCATGCCGCCAAGCAGCCCTTTTTCAGGTCGTTTTCTCATCAGTCTGTGACCTGTTTCATCCTGCAGGATGAAATGGACGCCGTACCGGGTGGGTCTGGCCTGTTTGGGAGCTTTGCGCGGAAGGGTAGAGGCAATTCCCTTGGCATGGCCCTGACAGGCTGGTCGCCAGGGGCAGGTGAGGCATGACGGGTTGCGGGGCGTACAGACTGTCGCTCCGAGATCGAACAGGGCCTGTGCGAAGTCGGAGGGGCGTTTCTGTGCTGCTTTTGGCTGATTGAGTAGGGCGGCCTGTCGGGCCAGTAGGGGGCGGGATGCGGGAAGAGGGTCTTCGATGGCGAACAGACGGGAGGTGACCCGTTCGACATTTCCATCGACCGGCACGACAGGAACACCGAACGCGATCGAAGCGATGGCTCGGGCTGTGTAGGCACCGATTCCCGGGAGTTTCAGAAGCTCTTCCACTGTGTCTGGGAATTGCCCGAGTTCAGCGACGCGTTTTGCGCAGGCGTGCAGATTTCGGGCCCGGGCGTAATAGCCGAGACCAGCCCAGAGGTGCAGGACGTCCTCTTGTGGGGCGGCAGCCAGATCCTGCACGGTTGGGTAATGCGTGAGAAAGCGCTCGTAATACGCTATGACAGCCTTCACGGTTGTCTGTTGCAGCATGATCTCGCTCAGCCAGACGGCGTACGGATCCGGGCGATGGCCGGGGAGGCTGCGCCAAGGGAGGGTGCGGCGATGAGTGTCGTACCAGCGAAGCAGGTCGGAAGCGTCAGGAGTCACGGAGAGGGATATGAAGAAGGATCAAGGTCCGGACAAGCACCTTCGTGGTCGGGCGAGTGGAATTGACCCTCAGCAGGGGCAGAAACCGGTATGGACACCCAAGCGTGGGGGCGCCAGGCAGATTGGGGCGCTGGTTCCGGGAATTACCAAGCCGGCTTTCAAAAAGAAGTCGCCACTTCTGGTTCGGCTTTCCATGGACTGGGAAGATTTTATCGGCCCACGACTGTCAAAGGTAACAGAGCCGCGCCGTATGTCGGCGGGAACACTGACGCTGGCCTGTTCCGGGCCAGTTGCCATGGAGCTTCAGCATCTGGCCCCCCAGATTATTGAACGCATTAATACGGCGTGCGGTCTGCGGGGAGAGCATCTGATTCTCCGTCTGAAAATCGTGCAGGATATGACGGCATTTGAACGCCCGCGCCCGGCGCGGCCCAGGCCTGTTCAGATTGATGTTCCTGAAATTGAAGACGATGAACTTCGGGACGCGTTGCAGCGTCTGGGGGGGCATATTGGTGCGCGGCGCGGTCGCCGTCGGTGACAGAAATGTTTCACGTGAAACGACTTGTTTCATGCCCTGAAACGGCCCTTTTCAGAGAACACGCTGTTACCGATATTAAGAACAGAACACGGCTCTTTCCAAGGAGACAGGCCATGAACATCACGAAGAAGTCCGCTGGAGCACTGTTGATGGCTACCTTGATTGGAGCCTCCCCGCTTACAGCCCTTGCACAGCATGGTGGCGGGCCGGGCGGCGGCGGTGGCTTCCGTGGTGGTCCAGGGGGTGGGCCTGGTGGTGGCGGTTTTCGTGGTGGACCGGGGGGAGGCCCCGGTGGTGGTATGGGTGGTTTCCGCGGCGGTCCTGGCGGCGGTGGTCCGGGTGGTTTTGGCGGTGGCTATCGTGGTGGTAGTTACGGCGGTTTTCGTGGAGGCCCTAGCGGTGGCCCGGGGTGGGGCTTTCGTCCGGGGTATGGAAACTGGGGCGGTGGCTGGGGTGGCCCTCGCTTTATTGGCTGGGGTAGCCCGGGTTGGGGCGGTTGGAACGGCTGGGGAGGTCCCGGCTGGTATGGTTATGGCTGGGGTGTGCCCGGCTGGGGCGGCGGCTGGGGCTGGGGCGGTTGGGGCCTTGGTGCAGCGCTGGGCGTAGCTGCCGGAGTGGCAATCGGGAATGCGGTTAGCGCGTGCCCCGGTGGTTATTATCCTCAGGGATGTGCCCCTGTGGGGGGATATGCTGTTCCGCAGGGATATTATGGGCCACCGCCGGGTTATAATGGGTACAACGGAGGCGTTCCGCCTTATACTTGGGGGTATTGAGGCGGGTACCTGACGGGTAGCGTTATAGATTTATTCAGTGACGAAATCCGCTGCTTTGTAGCCTTGGGCAAACAGGTGTGCACGCAGATCGGCAAAATTGATCTGCGTGCCGATGATTTTTTTCACGTTTGGCTTGGCGTGAAAGGCGAGGCCGAGGCCCGCATTGGCCAGCATCGGGATGTCGTTTGCGCCATCACCGGTTGTTAGTGCGGCCTTGAGCTGAACGCCGCGTTCAGCGATCAGGTCCTCAAGATGGTTCAGTTTGGCGTCTGGACCCAGAACCGGAGCATCGAGACGCCCGGTCATTTTTCCATCCACGACTTCAAGGCTGTTGCCGTAGTTTTCGTCAAAGCCGCAGAGTTCGGCCACCCTCTGGGTGAACCACGTAAATCCGCCTGAGACGAGTGCGGTGCGGGCATTGTGCTTGTGCATGGTGCAGACGAGTTCTCTGGCGCCTTCCGTCAGTGTGACGGTTTTCCAGACGTCTTCAAGAACAGACGCGGGATGACCGGCGAGCAGGGCGACGCGCTGTTCGATGGAGGTTTCGAAGTCGATCTCTCCATTCATGGAGGCGCGCGTGATGGCAGCGACCTGTTCCCCGATGCCGAGCAGGGCTGCCATTTCGTCCAGCGTTTCCCCTGTGACGATGGTGCTGTCCATGTCTGCGACCAGGACGGCCTTGCGGCGACCACGGGTTTTCAGCAGCAGGGCGTCCGTTTGATAGGGCGCGAGGGTGGCGCGGATTGTTGCGGCACTCGCCGAGCCGGGGCCGGGCGTGGGGCATGGAATATCGACAGCTTCCCCGTCCGACAGGACGATGGGGGCCTTGCCTTTGACCAGCGACCGGGCGACGTCGATGGCTTCTGGTTTGAGGGAGCCGGCCTTGCGGTCGGCAATGAGGGTCAGAACGGAAGGAAGGGACATAAGCTCTCGTAACGGTCCAGCGCGTGTGGCAGGAACAGGGGGATGAACGCCCCGAAGACAGCACTCATTGTGGCTGGCCCGACGTGCTCCGGCAAGTCGGCTCTGGCTCTAGACCTCGCCCGGACTTTCCGGGGGACGGTGATCAACGCTGATTCCATGCAGGTTTATCGCGATCTGCACATTCTGACGGCCCGGCCTGACGCGGCTGATGAGGCGGCTGTTCCGCACCGGCTTTACGGTGTGCTGGATGCGGCAACGCCGGGCAGTGTGGCCTGGTGGCGGTCTCAGGCTCTTGCGGAAATGGAGGCGGCCTGGGCGGCGGGGCGTCTGCCGATCCTGTGTGGGGGCACGGGGATGTATCTTCGGGCGCTGACGGATGGGTTGGTGGAAGTGCCTGACCCCGGCGATGAGGCGCGACAGGAAGCGCGGGCGCTGGCCGAAGAAATTGGCCCGGCGGCATTGCATGCCCGGCTTGCGGGCGTAGATCCTGAAACGGCGGAAACGCTCCGGCCAAATGACACGCAGCGGATTTCGAGGGCCTGGGAAGTGTGGCGCGGGACGGGGCGTGGATTAGTGTGGTGGCGGGCCCAGCCGGGATTGCCGCCTGCGCCGTGCCGGTTTGTATCCGTTCTTCTGGATCCACCGCGGGATGTTTTGCGGCAATCACTGAATATGCGTTTCGAGCAGATGCTTGAAGCTGGCGCTCTGGAAGAAGTGCGTCGTCTTGTTGCGAGGGGGCTGGATTCTGTTCTGCCTGCCATGCGTGCGCATGGGGTTCCGGAACTTGCGGCTGTTCTGCAGGGTGACATGACGCTTGAAGCGGCGCAGCAGGCGGCCGTTCTGGCCATTGGGCGATATACCCGCCGTCAGGCGACATGGTTTCGGCATCATCCGCTAGGTCTGGACGCGGATGCGATGATTTCATTTCGTAGATATGCCCCTTTCGCGCAAGAATCGAAAACGGAATACGAAAAAATAGAGAATTTTATATCTGAACGAGTTGACGACTTACCCCAACCTGTCTTAAATCCCGCGCCTCATACCCCTTAGGAGGATACGGTGACGGCTGCTGCTGAAAGAGACGCAACAACAGGCAACGAAGCGCTGAATGGCGCGGAGGTGCTTCTGCGCGTTCTCGATGAACAGGGCGTAGAGGTAGTCTTTGGCTATCCGGGGGGCGCTGTCCTTCCAATCTACGATGCGCTCTTCAAGCAGGACCGTATCCGCCACATTCTTGTCCGTCATGAGCAGGCTGCTGTTCATGCGGCTGAGGCCTATGCGCGTTCGACGGGCAAGGTTGGTGTTGTTCTGGTGACGTCTGGGCCTGGTGCGACCAATGCCGTGACTGGTCTTGTCGATGCGCTGATGGATTCGATCCCGCTGGTCTGTCTGACCGGCCAGGTGCCGACGAAGCTGATCGGCAATGATGCGTTCCAGGAAGCGGACACGACGGGCATTACCCGTCCGGCTACAAAGCACAATTATCTGGTGCGGACGCCGGGCGCTCTGGCCCAGACTGTGCGTGAAGCTTTCGAAGTGGCGCGTTCCGGTCGTCCGGGGCCTGTGCTGGTTGATCTGCCCAAGGACATCACGGTGGGTCAGGCTCCGCTGACGGAGCCAGCGCTGTCGCGGCTGAAGCGGTTCCGCCGTCAGGGTGGGCCAGATGCCGAGGCGATTGCCCGCACAGTCCAGGCCATGAAGACGGCCAAGCGTCCGCTGTTCTACACGGGCGGTGGCATCATCAATTCCGGTCCGGAAGCGTCTGAACTGCTGCGTCGTCTGGCGCGCAAGACGGGTTTCCCGGTCACGTCCACGCTGATGGGGCTGGGGGCGTTTCCGTCTCCCGATCCGCAGTTCCTTGGTATGCTAGGCATGCACGGGTCTGTTGAAGCGAACATGGCCACGCATGGCTGTGATCTGCTGATTGCTCTGGGTGCACGTTTCGATGACCGCGTGACGGGGCGTGTGGATGCGTTTTCGCCGAACTCGTTCAAGGTTCATGCGGATATTGATCCGAGCCAGATCGGTAAGATCATTCGTGTGGATGTGCGTCTCGAAGGTGATGTTCGTGATACGCTTCAGGCGCTGCTGGAGGCGTGGGATGATACGCCCGCGCCTGATCTGAGCACATGGTGGAACCAGATTGCGTCCTGGCGCAGCGTGGATGGCTTCGGCTTCACGCAGGACATGACGCCGTCTGCGGTGATCCGTCCGCAGCATGCCATTCGTCGTCTGTATGAAATGGCGATGGAGACGGGGCGTGACACGTTCGTGTCCACCGAGGTGGGGCAGCATCAGATGTGGGCGGCCCAGCACTTCCAGTTCGCTAAGCCGAACCGGTGGCTGACCTCCGGTGGTTTGGGAACAATGGGCTACGGTCTGCCAGCCGCTGTGGGCGCGCAGGTTGCGCATCCGGATGCTCTGGTGATCGATATCGCGGGTGAAGCCTCGACCCTGATGAACATTCAGGAACTGGGCACGATCGCGCAGTATCGTCTGCCGGTGAAGATCTTCATCCTGAACAACCAGTATATGGGCATGGTGCGCCAGTGGCAGGAGCTGCTGCATGGGTCACGCTATTCCCAGTCTTACAGCGAAGCTCTGCCAGACTTCGTAAAGCTGGCGGAATCGTTCCATGCGACGGGTATGCGCGCCACCTGTGTGGGCGAGCTGGATGATGTCATCCGCCGGATGCTGGAGCATGATGGCCCTGTCATCGCGGATATCTGCGTGGCGGAAAATGAAAACTGCTACCCGATGATTCCGTCGGGTGCGGCCCATAACCAGATGCTGCTTGGCCCGGATCAGGATTCCGCGGCCGCAGGTCTGACCGAAGAAGGGATGATGTTGGTCTGATGACGGAGACAATCCAGAATTCGGTCATCTCGGTTCTGATTGAGAACGAGAGTGGCGCGCTGGCCCGCGTGGTGGGCCTGTTTTCCGGCCGTGGCTACAATATCGAAAGCCTGACGGTTGCGCTGGTGGATGCCGAGCGCAGCCTGTCGCGCATTACGGTTCTGACGTCGGGGACGCCGCAGGTCATTGAGCAGATCAAGGCGCAGCTCAAGCGTCTGATTCCTGTTCATGCTGTCTGTGATCTGACGGAAGAAGGCCCGTATGTGGGCCGTGAGCTGGCTCTGGTGAAGGTTGTGTCCCGCGGCGAGAGCCGGACGGAAGGTCTGCGGATTGCGGATTCCTTCCGGGCCCGCCCGGTTGATACGACGGCCACCAGTTTTGTGTTCGAACTGACGGGGTCTCCCTCCAAGATCGACGCTTTTATTGAGTTGATGCGCCCCCTTGGCCTGGCTGAGGTTTCGCGCACGGGGATTGCGGCCATTGGTCGTGGCCCTTCTGTCTTTCACGTTAACGAGGAACATGTCTGATGCGGGTGTATTACGATCGCGATGCCGATCTGAATCTGATCAAGAGCAAGAAAGTCGCGATCATTGGCTATGGCAGCCAGGGTCACGCTCATGCCAACAACCTGCGTGACAGCGGCCTGACCGACATCGTCATTGGCCTGCGTCCGACGTCCTCTGCCGTCAAGAAGGCAGAAGAGGCTGGTTTCAAGGTCATGTCCCCGGAAGACGCTGCTGCGTGGGCCGATGTGGTCATGGTTCTGACGCCGGATGAAGGCCAGGGCGCCCTGTACAAGGAAAGCCTTGAGAAGAACCTGAAGCAGGGTGCAGCTCTTGCCTTCGCGCATGGTCTGTCCATCCACTTCCGTATCATTGAAGCCCGTCCGGATCTGGATGTGTTCCTGATCGCACCGAAGGGCCCGGGCCATACGGTTCGTTCCGAATACCAGCGTGGCGGTGGCGTTCCGTCCCTCGTTGCTGTGGCTCAGAATGCTTCCGGCAAGGCTCTGGACATTGCTCTGTCCTATGCTTCTGCAAATGGTGGCGGCCGTGCAGGCATCATCGAGACGACCTTCAAGGAAGAAGTCGAAACCGATCTGTTCGGTGAGCAGGCTGTTCTGTGCGGTGGTGTTGTTGACCTGATCCGCGCTGGCTTCGAGACGCTGGTTGAAGGTGGCTATGCCCCGGAAATGGCTTACTTCGAGTGCCTGCACGAAATGAAGCTGATCGTGGACCTGATCTACGAAGGCGGCATTTCCAACATGAACTACTCCATCTCCAACACTGCGGAGTATGGTGAGTACGTGACGGGTCCGCGTATCATCACGCCGGAAACGAAGGCTGAAATGAAGCGCGTTCTGACGGACATTCAGGATGGCACGTTCGTTCGTAACTTCATCCTTGAGAACCAGTCCGGCGGCGTTGGCTTCAAGGCCATCCGCGCTCGCAATGACGCTCATCAGATCGAAAAGACCGGTGAGAAGCTGCGTGCGATGATGCCGTGGATTGCCAAGGGCAAGCTGGTCGACAAGGCCAAGAACTGATCTTTAAGGATCGGGGCTCCTCAGCGGTTTTCTGCTGAGGGGCAGGAAAAACACGCGTTTCGGGGCTGGAGTATTTCCGGCTTTGGGACGCGTGTTTTTTTGTTCGTTCAGAAAAGACGAATCGTTTCGTGGTGCAGAGATGGCGATTTTCTGAATTGTCAGGTCGAAACGTGCTGATGTGTCGGCATATCCCAAGACGAGGCCTGTTTCGAAGGGCGTCTGTGAGGGTTTTTATGCTGCTATCCCAGTTGTGAGGTGCGCCAGAGACTTTGTGGGCGCATTGTTTGGAAGCCTGAACAGAAGTCTGTTTCTTCCCGGAATATGACATATTAACGAATCAGGGCAGAAAATCCTTGCATCCTCAGGATGGGGGCTCTAACACCGCGCTTCTTGGCCCAAGGGGGCGATTTCGCCCAACAGGCTGTCTACTGGTTTGGGGGTACGTGATGAACGCACTTGCTCAACTGGGGATGGTATCGGAACTCCCGAGAGATATCCAGAACAGCGATGCTCACTCTGTTGAAGAGGAGCGCAAGGACTACTTTATTGAACGGGATGGCGAACGCTATGCCGGCAATCACCTGCTGATCGATTTCTGGGATGCCCGGAATCTTGATGATCCGGCACGCATTGATGAGACGCTGTGCGAGTCAGCGATTGCTGCTGGTGCGACGATCCTGCACAGCCATTTCCATCACTTCACGCCGAATGGTGGCGTGTCTGGTGTGATCGTGCTTGCTGAGAGTCACATCTCGATCCACACGTGGCCAGAGCGGAATTACGCTGCGGTTGACGTCTTCATGTGTGGTGCATGTGACCCGAATCTGTCGATTCCGGTCATGCAGCGTCTGTTCCAGGCTGGCCGCATCGAAGTTGATGCCGTGCGCCGTGGACGCGTCCAGGACAGGAACGCAAGCGCGTCCTGATCCTCAGGCAAGGACCGGCCCTGTGAGGCTGGTCCTGTTCTGCATTGAAATCCCGACAAGGAATTGAAGACCATGGCTGAAACATGGATCAACGAGACCCTGTACCCGGACTGGGGACAGCGTTTTCTGGTCACGCGTGAGCTTGCGCGCGTCAAATCTGACTTCCAGGATGTGGTGGTCTTCGAGAGCTCCAGTCATGGTCGGGTGCTGGTTCTGGATGGTGTTATCCAGATCACGGAGCGCGATGAGTTCGTTTATCAGGAAATGCTGACGCATGTTCCGGTTCTGGCGCACCCGTGTGCCAAGCGCGTTCTGATCATTGGTGCAGGTGATGGTGGCGTTCTGCGCCGCGTTCTGGAGCACAAGACCGTTGAAAAAGCCGTTATGGTGGAAATCGACGGTACGGTGATTGAGCTTTCCAAGCAGCACCTTCCAAACATTGCTGGGGATGCCTGGAACGACCCGCGTGCGGAAGTAATTGTAGGCGATGGTATCGACTACGTCGCCAAGGCTGCTGACGGATCTTTTGACGTCATCATCGTTGATAGCACGGACCCGATTGGTGTTGGTGAAGTGCTGTTCACGGATGAATTTTACAGCAACTGCGCGCGTATCCTGTCGGATGAAGGTCTGATCGTGAACCAGTGCGGTGTGCCGTTCATGCAGGCGGATGAACTGTATGAGACGAGCCTGCGCCGTGCGAAATTCTTCCCGCATGTCTCTGCTTATGTCGCTGCTGTTCCGACCTATGTCGGCGGCTTCATGACGCTGGGTATGGCGTCCAAGGGGCAGGCACCGAACACGCAGACGCTGGAGCAGATCCGTGCGCGTGCAGAGGCTGCCAATATTCTTGGAACGACGCGTTACTGGACGCCGGAAATTCACGTCGGGTCTTTCAATCTCCCGCCGTATATTGCCGAGCATCTTCCGAAGACGGACAAGTAAGATGCTTTCCCCTCATCTTGTGACAAGGTGAGGGAAGTTTAGATACAGCGTTCGAGGCTGCTGCTCATACGTTCCAGAAGCGTTATGAGAATGTCTCGCTCGAGTGGGGTAAAGCCTTTAAACGCTTCCTCACTCGCTTCTTCCATAATCGGAATGATTTTCTGGCTTTTGGTCAGGCCAATGGGTGTAAGTCGGATCTGGCTGACGCGTTTGTCGTTGGGATCGGGTTCACGCTCGATGAGACCGTCCCGTTCCATGCGTGCCAGTAGGGTGGCCATACCGGGCTGCTCGATGCCTGCGAATTCGGCCAGGTATTTCTGGTTGAGGACTTCTCCTTTTCCCAAAGCGAGAAAGACCGGGATTTGTCCTGCTCGCATTCCGGCGGGTTTCAGTTTTTGTTCCATTAGGTGCGTGAACAGGCGCCCCGTTGTGGTGGCGAGGAAGCCAATGGAGAGACAGGGAGCCTGATTCCGCATGGGGAAACTGCCTTAGGTGGATAGTGTGGATAGAATGCATAACATGTTATGCATTTAGTCTAAAGAGGCCAATGAGAAGAAGAAAAGCCATTTTCCCCCGTTATTGGAGGCAGGGAAAACGGCTGAAGATGATTATGGTTTCGTGGGCTGAACTGTGCTCTGGCAGCGGTGATCGCGGTAGAGCGCCCACTCTTCGCAGGTTTGCCCGGAAGGGAGGTGGCACATTCCGCTTTGACCAGTTGGCCCGCTCACGATTTCAAGTGTTCCGCCCTGTTTGATGCAGCTGACGCTGGCGGGGTTGGGTATGCCGATTCCGGTGTGTGCGGGTTTGGTCGGGCTGGATGATGCGCAGGCTGCGACCAGAAGAAGGGTACAGCCGAGGGCGCTGTTTCTCAGTGCGTTCATGTTAAGGAGCCGTTCTTGTGAAAAAGCGAACGCTTTTTTCGACTGCGCCCAGAGCCTTTGTCGTTTCTGCGAATTTCGTAAAATGAGGTGTTTTGAGGTGTATGTCGAAGGCGGCCTGATCGGTGTAGCGCTCGACCAGCACAATGGTGTTGGGGTCTTCGTTTGAAGTGATGACATCGAAGGCGAGGCAGCCGGGTTCGTCTGCGTTAGAGCGTTCGCTGTCATAGGTGCAGTTCTCCAGAAAAAGAGAGCGGTTCTCCGGCTTGATGGAGAATTCTGCGATGACGGTCAGTTCGCCAGCCATTGTGGCTCCTTCCAAAGTCTAAAAATGTCCAGAAATCGTAACGCAGAACAGATCGTAACGATTGCGAAGAAATTGGGAAACTGGCAGGATCGGGCTCGACCAATACGGGAGAGACTGGCCTTCAGGGCTGGCGCCGAAGGAGCAACCGCCCCGGAAACTCTCAGGCCAAAGGACCGAGTTGGTCGGTAAATTCTGGAGAGAGGTGCGCCTGACGTACCCGCCGACGGGATAGCGATCTCAGGCGAAAGGACAGAAGGGGCGGCGTTTTCCGGATATTCCGGGCGCGTCTGCACCTTCACGTTCTGACCGGGCCGGACCTACCCCATGACCGACTCTCTCCAGCGTACCCCGCTTCATGCACTCAATCTGGAATTTGGCGCCAAAATGGTGCCGTTTGCGGGTTATGAGATGCCGCTTCAGTATCCGGCCGGACTTATGGCCGAGCATCTGCACACGCGTAGCAAGGCTGGGCTTTTTGACGTGTCCCATATGGGGCAGATCCGGATTGCTGCCAGAAGTGGCGATGTCCGGGACGCTGCACTTGCCCTTGAGAGCCTGATTCCGGCTGATTATGCGGGGCTGGCGAAGGGGCGGCAGCGTTATGGATTTCTGACCAATGACGCTGCAGGCATTCTGGATGATCTGATGGTCGCCAATATGGGGGATGATCTGTTCGTCGTGGTGAATGCGTCCTGCAAGGAGCAGGATGCGGCACTGATTGAGGCAGCTCTTTCCGACCGTTGTGTTGTCACGCGGCAGTTTGATCGCGCGTTGATGGCGTTGCAGGGACCGCAGGCTCAGGACGCTATCGCGCCTCTTTGTCCAGCAGCGGCAGATATGCGTTTTATGGATGTGATCGAGACGGAGCTTGCTGGTGTTCCGGTGACGCTGTCACGTTCGGGTTATACCGGTGAAGACGGGTACGAAATTGGGTGTGCGGCCGCTGATGCGGAGACTGTTGCGCGGGCGTTGCTGGCTCAGCCACAGGTTCTTCCCATCGGCCTTGGGGCCCGGGATTCGCTTCGTCTGGAAGCAGGTCTTTGCCTGTACGGCAATGATATCGACACCACGACCACACCGATTGAAGCGTCTCTGGCCTGGGCCATTCAGAAAGCCCGGCGCGAAGGGGGCTCTCGTGAAGGAGGCTATCCGGGCGCTGAAATCGTTCTGCGTCAGGCCCGTGAAGGTGTCAGCCGCAAGCGTGTTGGCCTGATGGCGGAGGGGCGAGCGCCTGTTCGTGCGGGGGCGAAGCTTTTTGCGGATGCGGAAGGCCAGAAAGAGATCGGTCTGGTGACGTCAGGGGCGTTTGGCCCAACGGTCCAGGCGCCGGTGGCGATGGGATATGTCGCAACAGATTACGCAGACAAAGACACGGCGCTGTTTGCCGAACTGCGTGGAAAATTCGTTCCGGTTCATGTTCGGGCGATGCCGTTCGTGGCGCCCGGTTTCAAGCGTTAAGCCAAGGAAAAGCAGCGATGACGACTTATTATACCAAATCGCATGAATGGGTCCGTCTGGACGGGGAAGAAGCAACAGTGGGCATTACGGCTCATGCTTCTGAGGAGCTGGGCGAACTGGTGTTCGTGGAAGCCAAGGACGAGGGCACGGACGTGGCGGCTGGCGATGCTGCTGCGGTTGTGGAATCCGTCAAAGCGGCGTCTGACATCTATGCCCCGGTCACGGGTGTGCTGTCTGGCTTCAACACGAAGCTGTCCGATGAGCCGACGCTGGTTGGCAATGATCCGGAAGGTGAGGGCTGGATCTTCAAGATGAAGGTTTCCAACCCGGACGACGTGATATCCCTTCTGACGGCAGAGCAGTACAAGAGCCTCTGACATTCTGTGATGGGTCTGGCTTTTGCCGGGCCCATTTTTCTTTCCCTGCCCATCAAGACTTCCAGAGAACGATACCGTGACGATCCTGTGGCCTGAACAGACCGAAGACTTCAGCTCCCGCCATATTGGCCCACGCTCCTCTGAAATTGCGGAGATGTTGCAGACGATCGGGGCGTCCAGCCTTGAAGATCTGATTGACCGGACGGTTCCGAAAGCCATTCTTGATCGTGGCGATCACGGGATTGGCGCGGCGCTGACGGAACAGCAGGCTCTGGCGCGTTTGCGGGAGATTGCGTCCCGGAACCGTGTTCTGACGTCCATGATCGGGCAGGGATATTACGACACGGTTCTTCCGCCGGTCATTCAGCGCAATATTCTGGAAAACCCGGCCTGGTACACGGCCTACACGCCGTATCAGCCGGAAATCAGTCAGGGCCGCCTTGAGGCACTTCTGAACTTCCAGACGCTTGTGGCCGATCTGACAGGGCTCGATATCGCCAATGCGTCTCTGCTGGATGAGGGCACGGCCTGTGCAGAGGCGATGGCGCTGGCCAAGCGTGTCTGCAAGTCCAAGTCTGACCGGTTCTTCGTAGATGCCGACACGCATCCGCAGACGCTGGCTGTTCTGAAGACGCGGGCCGAGCCGCTGGGTTGGGAAATCGTGGTGGGTGATCCTGAGACGGATCTGGATGCGTTGTCCGTGTTTGGTGCGCTGCTGTCCTATCCGGGGTCGTCCGGAGCGGTGCGTGATCCGCGTGGTGTGATTGAGGCTGTTCATGCACAGGGCGGTATTGTTGCCGTGACCTGTGATCCGCTGGCTCTTGTGATGCTGGAAAGCCCGGGGGCGCTGGGCGCAGACATCGCTATCGGGTCCATGCAGCGTTATGGCGTGCCGATGGGCGGTGGTGGCCCACATGCCGGGTTCATGGCGACGAAGGATGCTTACAAGCGGCACATGCCGGGGCGTCTGGTCGGTGTTTCGCGTGATAGTGCCGGGCGCCCGGCGTATCGGTTGGCGTTGCAGACCCGTGAGCAGCATATCCGCCGTGAGAAGGCGACGTCCAACATCTGCACGGCGCAGGTTCTGCTGGCCGTTATTGCGTCCATGTATGCGGTATATCATGGTCCGGAAGGGCTGAAGGCGATTGCAGGTCGCACGCATCGTCTGACGGCTATTCTGGCTGCGGGCCTGAAGGCTTTGGGCGTGACGGTTGAGACGGAAACGTTCTTCGACACGCTGACAGTTCAGGCTGGTTCCGACGCACAGGGCATCATTGCCAAGGCTCTGGATGCCGGGATCAATCTGCGTGATGCGGGCGAAGGACGGATTGGTCTGTCCTGTGATGAGACGACGACGCCTGAGACTATCCGGGTGCTGTGGCAGTGCTTCGGGGCGGATGAGGCGCATATTGCGGTTCTGGAGCGGGAGCTCTCTGTTGAAGAAGGTCTGCCTCAGGCGCTGTCCCGTCAGGCGGCTTTGCTGACCCATCCGGTGTTCCATGTTCATCGGTCAGAGACGGATCTGTTGCGGTATATGCGGTCTCTGTCTGACAAGGATCTGGCGCTGGACCGGACGATGATTCCGCTGGGCTCCTGCACGATGAAGCTTAATGCCACAGCGGAAATGATTCCCATCACCTGGCCTGAATTCGGGCGGATTCATCCGTTTGCGCCGAAGGATCAGCAGGCTGGGTATGCGGAACTGTTTGCGTATCTGGAGCGGACGCTGTGTGCGATTTCGGGCTACGATGCTGTGTCGCTCCAGCCGAATTCTGGTGCGCAGGGTGAGTTTGCGGGCCTTTTGGCGATCCGTGGGTATCATCAGGCGCGTGGGGATATGGATCGGGATGTGTGCCTGATCCCGGCTTCCGCGCATGGGACGAACCCGGCGTCTGCTCACATGGTGGGGATGCGTGTTGTTGTCGTGGCCTGTGACAGCAATGGCAACGTTGATGTTGAGGATCTGAAGGCGAAGATCGCGCAGCATGACGGGCGTGTGGCGGCCATCATGATTACCTATCCGTCCACGCATGGTGTGTTTGAGGAACGGATTGTCGAGATCTGTGACCTTGTTCATGCGGCTGGTGGGCAGGTTTATCTGGACGGTGCGAACCTGAATGCACAGGTTGGTCTGGCACGACCGGGTATGTACGGGGCTGATGTTTCGCATTTCAATCTGCACAAGACGTTCTGCATTCCGCATGGCGGTGGTGGACCGGGTATGGGGCCGATTGGTGTCGGGAGCCATCTGGCGCCGTATCTGCCGGGTCAGAACGGGATTGCCGTTTCTGCTGCGCCGTATGGGTCAGCGTCCATTCTGCCGATCTCTGCGGCGTACATCATGATGATGGGGGATGAGGGGCTGCGCCGGGCAACGGAAGTGGCCATCCTGAATGCGAACTACATTGCGGCACGTCTGGAAGCGCATTACCCGGTGCTTTATCGGGGCAGCAACGGCTTTACGGCGCATGAGTGCATCGTTGATCTGCGGCCCCTGAAGGATGCCGTGGGTGTAACGGTGGACGATATTGCCAAGCGTCTGATTGATCATGGCTTCCATGCGCCGACGGTCAGTTTCCCAGTGGCCGGGACGTTTATGATCGAGCCGACAGAGTCTGAAGAGAAGGTCGAGCTGGATCGTTTCTGCGATGCGATGATCGCCATTCGGAAGGAGATTTCCGAAGTGGAGGCGAGTGCGGTTGCGATCGAAAGCAGCCCGTTGCGTTTTGCGCCGCATACGACGGCGGATCTGGCAGGTGAGTGGGATCGGTCTTACAGTCGTGAGACGGGATGTTTCCCTGGGGGTGTTTCCACGTCCAAGTACTGGTCTCCGGTGGGGCGACTGGATAATGCCTGGGGCGATCGGAATCTGGTCTGCTCGTGCCCGGATATTTCTACGTATGCAGACGCGTAAGCGGACCTGGTTTTGATGCAGAAGGCGCCCTGAGAGGGGCGCCTTTTTTGTTGGGACGCAAACGGATCAGATGCTGACTTTGACCCATGTGGCGGACGTCAGTTCTGCGAGGCGTTGCGGCGTGAGGACCACGGAGGCGTTGGTGGCACCGCCAGCGGGGATGATCTGTTCGAAGGCGCGCAGGGAGTCATCGCAGTACACAGAGAGAGGCTCGGGGAGACCGAAAGGGCAGACGCCGCCCGGTGGATGGCTTGTCAGGGCCAGAACTTCTTCACCGTTGAGGAAGCGGGGGCGGCCGCCGAGAGCCTCTTTCGTCAGGCGGTTGTCCAGGCGTTTTGTGCCTGCCATCACGACGAGAACAGTTCTGGCGTTTGGTCCTGACCCGACCTTGACGCCGAGGGTTTTGGCAATCTGGTCCGGTTCGACGCCATGTGTGGCGGCAGCCTCTTCGACGGTCGCTGTGGAGCTGCTTGTCACGATGACGGAGAGATCAGGGGCGCGAGTGGCGAGGTCTTCTTTGACGCTTTCAAGGCTCATGGGTGTTGGCTCCGGCGACGGGAAAAGGATGTTTCATGTGAAACATGGGCGAGACTTCTGAAAACCGATCTTTTAGAAACGGACTTTGGCAGGCTCATGGATCGAATGTTTCATGGAAGTGCCGCGTTCCGTTTTCTGAAGGATCTTATGATGAGCCATTCTGCCTGTGTTGTCGCTATCCTGACTGTCGCTTCTGACAAGGCGCGCGACCTGGAGCTGGAACTGGTGCGCTGCACGGTGGCGTCTCGTAAGGAAGAAGGGTGCCAGCGTTATGTGATTAGCCGGGATATGGAGACGGCAGGGCGGTTTACGGCGGAGGAGCGCTGGGCATCCACTGAAGCTTTTGAGCAGCATCTTGAGACGCCGCATTTCCGGGCTCTGGCGAGGTTGCTGGATCGTCTGGATGCCGCGGTGCAATTGATGCGCGTGGAGCCTCTGGATGAAATCAGTGACGGGGTCTGAAAGCAGTTTCAATTCTAGTGGGAATGTGTCTCTTCTGGGGTGCCGCTGTTGGAGCGACGGAACGGGGATAAAGGAGAGACACCCATGACTGCATCTGTGACGTTCAAGGTTGAGGGCATGTCCTGCACGGGATGTTCAGGCAAGTTGCAGAAGGCGCTTGAGGCTGTGCCGGGTGTGTCGGCAGCGGAAGTCACGCTGGAGCCGGCTCAGGCTGTCATTCAGTATGACGAGGCGAAGGTTTCGCCTTCCGCACTGAAGGGCACTGTTGAAGATGTTGGTTTTGACGTTGGTGGCTGAGTGAAGCCGACTGGCGATCAGAGCCTGAGATGCAGGCTCTGATAGGCCATAATGAAATGGACGCCCGTTACGTTCGTGGCGTTCAATTCTCCGAAAATACGGGCCACGGGATCGTCCTGACGTTTGGGCGTTGGTTTGACGTGCGTGATGATGACGGGAAGGCCTTGAAGGCTGGTTCCCGCGACCGTTTGCAGATCCTGTAGTTCTTCCTGGACCCAGTGGGGTGTCAGATGGCCGTACAGGTGGCTGGTGGGCTGGCCGTTGTCATAGGAGCACTCCATCAGAATGGCATGGAGGCGCTTTTGCTGAACAAGTGGTGAGATGGCCTGCCAGAGGTAATGAAGATTGTCTGCGTGCTGAGGCGTATCTGCGCCTGTATCACCCAGATAGAGCAGGGCGTCTGATCCGCTGGTCAGCAGGAATGCTGTTGATTCCACGCCGCCATGGTTGAGGGAATAAGCCTGAACCTGAAGTGGGGTCTGCGGCAGGGAAACGGCTTTTCCGGGTTCAAGGTCCTGATAATGATACAGGCCTAGGCGCGGTGTGGGGCCGCGATCGCCCATATTGGGCCAGACCTGCCAGTTGAAGACGTGCTCGGCCAGAACCGCGTTGACGGACGAAAGTGCCAGAATGGGTTTGGGGGCATCATCTGGCGAGATGGCCACGAGGCCGGCGATATGATCCAGATGGGCGTGACTGATGAGGTAGGCGGTGATCCTGTCGTGAAGGATTTCTTCTTCTTGGGATAAGGTTTTTGATGCCAGGGTGTGTGTGTCAAAAGCGCCGGCTTTTGTTGCTTCCTTCAGGCCGTGCAGGACGGTTCCTGCATCGCAGAGGACACCTTTGTCTGACGTGGTTGGGCGGATGAAATAGGCGCTTAGGTTTCCGTCTTCCAGGCCACCCTCTGCACCAAGAACCACGATGTCAAAATCCGATGCTTTGCTGCATGCGGGAGCTACGAAGAACGGAAGCGCTATCAGAAGCTTCTGCAGGCAGGTTATGAAGCGCATGGATGATGGTCTTTCCCGTTTGGGGTAGGGCTATTTCCGATAGTGAGGAAGTCCGAGCCCTTTGATGAGGGCCAGGGCGCGCAGGGCAAAACCGGCAGTAATGGCGATTGCGGCTGCGAGTGTTGTGGGCAGGCCTGCTGCGGTCAGAAGCACATAGCTGCATGAGGAGAGTGCCACGGCCGTCACGTAGAGTTCAGGGCGGATGATGATGGAGGGAACACCAGCAAGAACGTCCCGGAAGATCCCTCCCATGCAGGCGCTGACAATGCCCATGAGGGCTGCTGGAATGAGGGGGATGCCGTAAGCGATGGCTTTGGCAGAGCCGTACACGCCGTAAGCGGCAATTCCCATTCCATCGAACCAGTCCACGGCGCGTTCTGACCAAAGGCGTCCAGGGGTGAACCAGACGAGCAGAGCGCAGACCATGCAAACGGTGATGCCGGCAGAGTTGTGCATCCATGCGACCGGGGCGCCGATCAGCAGATCACGCACGGTTCCGCCTCCGACGCCTGTGATGGCGGCGAAGAACATGAATGTCAGGATCGTCAGGCGTTCACGCGCGGCGGCCAGTGCTCCCGAAACGGCGAACACAGCGGTGCCGGCGATATCCAGAACCGGCAGAATGGAGGTTGAGAAAGCCTCGAAGGCGGGATGCATCATAAGGGATGCCGTAGCAGGGAAACTGCGCACAAAAAAGCCCGGCGCGATGGCCGGGCTTTCTGTTTGACAGATGTCTGTTCGGATCAGACCGAATAGTACATCTCGAACTCTGCCGGGTGCGGCGTGTGTTCGAACTTGTAGACTTCTGCCCACTTGATGTCGATGTAGCTCTCGATCTGGTCCTTGGTGAAGACGCCGCCTTCGAGAAGGAACGCGTGATCTTCCTTGAGGGCTTCGAGGGCTTCACGGAGCGAACCGCAGACCGTCGGGATCTGAGCCAGCTCTTCCTTCGGCAGTTCGTACAGATCCTTGTCCATGGCGTCGCCCGGATGGATCTTGTTGCGGATGCCGTCCAGGCCAGCCATCAGCATGGCAGCGAAGGCGAGGTAAGGGTTTGCTGTCGGGTCCGGGAAGCGGACTTCAATGCGCTTTGCCTTCGGGTTCGTCGCATGCGGGATACGGCAGGAAGCGGAGCGGTTGGCTGCTGAGTATGCGAGCAGCACTGGCGCTTCGAAGCCCGGGATCAGACGCTTGTAGGAGTTGGTGGACGGGTTCGTGAAGGCGTTCAAGGCCTTCGCGTGCTTGATGATACCACCGATGTAGTACAGCGCGTCGTCAGACAGGTCCGCGTACTTGTCACCAGCGAAGGTCGGCTTGCCGTCTTTCCAGATAGACTGGTGAACATGCATGCCCGAACCGTTGTCGCCAGCGATCGGCTTCGGCATGAAGGTGGCCGTCTTGCCGTAGGAATGGGCGACGTTGTGCACGCAGTACTTGTAGATCTGCATGAAGTCAGCGGACTTCACGAGCGTTGCGAACTTCGTGCCGAGCTCATGCTGGGACTGTGCAACTTCGTGATGGTGCTTCTCGATCGGCAGGCCCATTTCGCCCATCGTGGAGAGCATTTCAGCGCGCAGGTCGTTCTCGCTGTCCACCGGCGGGACAGGGAAGTAGCCACCCTTGATGACAGGGCGATGGCCCATGTTGCCTTCCGGGTAAGCCTTTAGCGAAGAGCCTGGGCCTTCGATGCTGTCGAGCTGGTACGTGCCGAAGTTCGGGCCCGTGCCGAACTGCACGTTGTCGAAGATGAAGAACTCGGCTTCCGGACCGAAAAACGCCGTATCGCCGAAGCCGGCTTCCTTCAGGTAGGCTTCTGCCAGCTTTGCGGTCGAGCGCGGATCACGGTTGTAGAAACCACCGGTCTTTGGGTCGACGATGTCACAGAACAGGATGAGCTGCGGCTTTGCGGAGAACGGGTCCATAACGGCCGTTTCCGGGTCCGGCAGCAGGACCATGTCGGACTCGTTAATGGCTTTCCAGCCCTGGATGGACGAACCGTCGAACATGAAGCCTTCAACGAAGGTGTCATCTTCAATGGTGGAGACCGTCTGGGTCGTGTGGTGCCATTTGCCCTTGGGATCGGTGAAGCGCAGATCGACGAATTCAGCCGCGTGCTCCTGGATCATTTCGAAAACGCGTGCTACGGCCGCGGGATTCGGTGCCGGTGGCTTGCCAGCTGCGGCTTTGGTCTTTGGTGTTGCTGCCTTGGCGGAAGCGCGGCGCGGAGCTGCTGCCTTCGGTTTGGCGGTGGAGGAAGTAGGGGCTTTTCTGGCCATCGATCTGTCGCCTTGCATCGTGTGAACGGCTTCAAAACGATTACGGGACAATTTCCCATCTGTCGAGTACGACACAGCGCTTCATTTTATCATCTTTTGAAGAAAGGAAATGTCCGGAAACGGGGTTTCAACTGATCAGGTATGGCTTTCCCCCATATAAGGTATGGGGTAAATGCTTCTTGTTGTATGTTGTTCGATCGGGAAAACTTCAGGATTTCAAAGTGAAGACGTTTCTGATGGGGTGTCTGCAGGAAGGCTGGTTCAAGACCATAGAATAGAATGGGATAGAATAATTGCGGGAAGGGAGTGGCTTTTCAGGCGGCGCTCCTCCTGCAATGGTGAAAACTCCTTCTTGCTTCTGCCAAAGTGCCGGTTCATGAAAACGCCTAATCGTTATCTTTCGTCGCTTCCTACAACTGTGTTCACGGTCATGTCTCAGCTCGCGGTCAAGCATGATGCGATCAATTTGGGGCAGGGGTTTCCGGATACTGAGGGGCCTGCGGATATCATCGCGGTTGCCGCCGAGGCTTTGAAGGATAATCGGAACCAGTATGCCCCGTTGACCGGGTTGCCTGAACTGCGTGAAGCGGTTGCAGCTTCCAACAAGCGTTTTTATGGGCTGGAGATTGATCCCGCGACGGAAGTGGTCGTGACGTCTGGTGCAACGGAAGCGCTTGCGGCCTGCCTGATGGCCGTCGTGGAAGCTGGCGATGAAGTGGTTCTGATTGAGCCGCTTTATGACACTTATCTTCCGATGCTGAAGCTGATCGGGGCTGTTCCGAAATGTGTACGTTTACAGCCGCCGCACTGGGAACTTCCCATAGAAGAACTTAGAGCCGCTTTTGGACCCAAAACGAAAGCGATGATTCTGAATTCTCCCATGAACCCTGCCGGAAAAGTGTTCTCACAGGCAGAGCTGGATCTGATTGCGGGACTTGTTCGGGAACATGATGCTTATGTGGTCTGTGATGAGGTGTATGAGCACTTGACGTTCCACGTGAAACATATCCCGTTGATGACATTGCCTGACATGCGGGAGCGGTGCATGAGGATTGGCAGTGCGGGGAAGAGCTTCTCCCTGACGGGGTGGAAGGTCGGTTATGTGACCGCTCCGGCGGCGCTGGCGTCTGTTATTGCGAAGGCTCATCAGGTGATGGTTTTTGCCACGGCGCCCAATCTTCAGCGAGCGGTGGCTCATGGCCTGAATAAGGACGACGGCTACTATCAGGGCCTGTCAGCGGATCTTGAACTGCGGCGGGACCTGTTGCGGGATGGTTTGCATCGTCTGGGGTTTGAGACCCTTCCGGCTGATGGGAGCTACTTCATCGTGGCCGACATTACGCGACATGCGCAGGGGCGGACGGATGTGGAATTTGCAAAATGGCTGGTTGAGCATGCCGGTGTTGCGACCATTCCGGTTTCTGCGTTCTACGATCCTGAGGGCCCAGCGGCTCCGCAGAACCTGATCCGCTTTGCGTTCTGCAAGAAGCCTGAAATCCTTGAAGAAGCACTTCGACGGCTGGAAAAGGCTCTGACCTGAGCCTGTCCTCTTCTATTCAGCGTCTCACGCACTATCTCTGAACCTCGTTTCGCCCTCTCAGCCAGGAGATCAAGATCATGTCCATTGCCGCAGAAGCGCTGGGAGCTCTTGCTACAACCGATGCCCTGTTCTTCGACCGCCCGGGATCTCGACTGACCCGGGATGGAGCTGAGGCTCTGGTGGCGCAGGGTCTGGAGGGCGTGGACGATGGGGAGCTTTTCCTGGAATACCGGGAGAATGAGGGTATCTCCCTGGATGACGGAACGATCCGGTCTGCCAGCTTCACGACGTCTTCAGGGTTTGGTTTGCGTGCTGTTCTGGGGACCGAGACGGCTTTCGCCCATTCGGACGAAATGAGCGAAGAGGCCCTTGCTCGTGCCGTGAGTACGGTAGGGGCTGTTCGGCAGGGGCGCAGTGGCATCATGGCGCCTGGACCGCGCTCCACAAACCAGCGGCTTTATGCTGATTCCAGACCTCTGGAAGGTACGGATTTTGCGGCACGGGCAGCCGTTCTGGGCGAGATTGATACGTATGCGCGTGCACTGGATTCGCGCGTTGTGCAGGTGAGCGCCAGTCTGAGTTCTGAGTGGCAGGCGGTGCAGATCATGCGCCGGGCGGACGCTGGTGGCCGGGTTGCTGATCTGCGACCATTGGTGCGTCTGAACGTCTCTGTCGTTGTTGAAAAGGACGGCCGTCGTGAAAGTGGAGGGCATGGGCAGGGTGGCCGGTATGATCTGGAGCGCCTCCTCGATGCTGAAACGTGGAAGGCGGCCGTGGATGAAGCCCTGAGGCAGGCGCTTCTTAATCTGGATGCTACGCCTGCGCCCGCGGGAGAAATGGATGTTGTTCTTGGCCCGGGCTGGCCGGGTATTCTGCTTCATGAAGCCGTGGGTCATGGATTGGAAGGCGATTTCAATCGTAAGGGAACATCGTCGTTTACGGGCATGGTTGGCAAGCGTGTGGCTGCGCCGGGCGTTACGGTGATTGATGACGGCACGCTGCCAGAGCGTCGCGGTTCGTTGAGCATTGATGATGAGGGCACCCCGACGGGTCGGACGGTTCTGATCGAGGATGGTATTCTTACGGGGTATCTGCAGGATCGGTTGAACGCTCGCCTGATGGGGGTTTCTCCGACTGGGAATGGTCGGCGAGAGTCCTATGCCCATGCGCCAATGCCCCGGATGACGAACACCGTTATGCTGGAAGGGAGTGCGACCACGGAAGAGATGATCCGCTCAACGAAGCGGGGTCTGTATGCGGTCAATTTTGGCGGTGGGCAGGTTGATATTACGTCCGGGAAGTTCGTTTTTGCGGCGTCGGAAGCCTATCTGATTGAGAATGGAAAGGTGACGCGCCCCGTGAAGGGCGCCACTTTGATTGGTAATGGTGCGGATGCCATGAACCAGATTTCCATGATTGGATCTGATGTGGCGCTTGATCCCGGGATCGGAACCTGTGGAAAGGCCGGGCAGGGTGTTCCGGTAGGAGTGGGCCAGCCGACACTGAAGCTGTCTGGTTTGACGGTTGGCGGAACGGCCTGACGTTTCAGAACTTCTGGATTCCGAAAATATGAAGGCACGAATGGCTGGTTGAGCGTTGAGGCGCTGCAAAAGTTGCGTATGGTGGCGATGTTTTGTTCCATCAACCAACGTAATGGTGCTTAAAAATCAACATTCGTGTTTTTTCATTCTCTGCGCTTTTCCTTGTAACTCCGTGCTGCCTGACCTGCTTTTCGCTTTCAAGGGCCTATGCTGCGTCTCAGACTGTTTCTGAGCAGTGGTATACGGGGTCTTTGTTTTCGCCCTCTCCAGCGGAAACAAAAGCTGGCGTACTCGCTGTCGAACCGTATCTTCAGGGATCTGTTCCATCGGGTCGATTTGACTCGCTGGGAGAAGTCCGACCTGTCACCGCTCAGAAATCAGTGTCCCAATACACATTGATTAAATACGGTTTGACGGATCGGCTTTCGATCTATTCGTTGCCGACGTTTTCCTACGGATGGGGAAACGGTAAGAGCAGCACGGGTGTAAAGTTCAACGATCTGCCAATCGAGCTTCACTATAATATTCTTACAGCCCGTCCTTCGCGGTATCGGCCGTCTGTGACGGCTTATGTGGGTTTTATTGCACCCACCGGGGATTATTCCGGACTGTCACATTCTCAGGACGGTGTGGGGCAAGGTGTCTGGTTTGTACGCTTCGGTTTTCAAAGCCAGTCCGTCTACAGGGTCATGGGTCACGCTGTGCGGTTGCGTGTCTGGGCTGTAGGACGACAGGTTCTAACGACCGCGCATTTGCGCGATACGACCAGTTACGGAACATCGGATGGCTTTTCAGGAACTGGGCATCCTGGAGCGTTTGGTAATGAAGGCGCGTCTTTTGAGTATGGGCTGACAAAACGCTGGGTGATGTCTCTGGATCTTTATGGCACCTGGGCCGGCTCGACTGAACTTGTGGGAAAATATCGCAAAGCCATGCAGGCGGTGCATACTCAGTCGTCCTGGTCAGGTTCTTATAATCTTGGGCCAGCGATAGAGTACAACTGGAGTCCGGACATGGGTTCTATTGGTGGGATTATTGTCCCATTTACTGGGCATAATACGTCTAGAGCCATTATGCCGGAAGTGGCCGTTAATATGGTCTTCTAGTACCGGAATGTCTGATTGAAGGAGGGCTACTGTTATGGGGCATAATTATGCCAAGCCACTGACAAACCAGGTTCGTCTTGAGCGCGTTCTCAGCCGCTTGCCGGAGGATTGGTCGCTTCGGATCGAGCGGGAAGCCGGTCAGGGATGGCGTGTCTGGATGCAGCCGCCAGCCCATGACGGTCAGTGGAGTGAGCCGCACGCGGTTCTTGCTGATGCGATGGAAGAAGTGTGGCGTGCGGTGAGGTAAACTTCAGAACGCTGGATGATAGATCAGCATTGCGAAGACACGGTTCACAAGTGGATAGACGAGGAACTGGATCAGGAGCAGCAGGATCATGGGTGCGAAATCCATGCCTCCCGTATTGGGCAGGATGTTCCTGATGGGGGTCAGTAGAGGTTCGACAACCCGGGCCAGTGTGTTGAACAGCGAGTAGAAAAACCGGTTACGGATATCCAGAACGCCAAAGCCGAGAAGCATGGACAGGATACAGTAAGCCAGAAGGGCCCAGACGAAAGCCTGAATGATCATCAGGATAATGGCGTGCAGGGCAAGCATGCTGAAAACCTCGTCGGAAATCACGAAAGGCCCGGTGATCGCCGGGCAGGAAAGGGTTTTGTATCTGTCCAGATGGAAGAGGACAACTCTACTCCGGAACGCTTGACAGAAACAGCCAGCGTAGGAACTATCAAATTCACCATGGGGCTGTAGCTCAGTTGGGAGAGCGCCTCGTTCGCAATGAGGAGGTCAGGGGTTCGATTCCCCTCAGCTCCACCATGGTATCATCTCCTGCTATAATGTGTTGAAAATGCTAGGAAATTTATCCTGCCATGGTAGAGAAAGCTGGGGTTTTCGCCTGACTCCACAGGTGACTCCACATTGGCAAAATTCAGAAATGGTGGCTCATATTTCAGACTAGATAAGTCTGGATATGTTTTCCGGGTGCGCGTGCCTGTCTCTGTTCAGGGTAAGGTTGGCAAGGGCGAAATAGTGCGTCCATTGAAGACCGAAAGCGGCAGGGTTGCTCGGTTTCTAGCGGCTGCTATTGGTCTGCACTTACCTGAGTTGTGGACGATGGTGGCGGGCATGGAACATCAAAACGAAATTGAATTCGTGTTGCAGCAGTGGTTTCAGAAGGAGCTGGATGCTGCATGGCGAATGTTTCGTGGAATAGAGGACGATGAAGGTCGTTATCTACAGCGTGAATTTGCTGAAATGCAGATAGAGTCACTGGGTGAAGATTGGCGTAGCGGTCGATATGGTCGTGTGCCTGACAGTTTGCTTGAGCAGATTGAATGCCCGCCAAGCCCAGAGTCACATGCCTACACGTTGCTAGCTAGTCAGGCGCATCAGGCTCTGGGACAAATTCAAGATGCGATTAGTCGCTGGGCAAACGGGCAGCGTGACTATCGTCCTGACTGGCGGCCTACGCTGGATCGTGGGGTCTTTCCACCAGTTCCCCTCTCTGAAGCTATTAAAGTTGCACCATTAGATAAGAGTGAAGCTGCTGACGATTCAGTCGTGCTGAAAGAAGCGGTTTCTGATTATCTTCGAGCTGTCCAACGCGAACGAAACCCTACGGAAAAGGACCTGCGGCAAACCAAAACCCATTTATTGGCTTTTGTGCAGTTTATAGGAGCGGATCGGAGGGTTGCGAGCATTTCGAGGAGAGACGCGGGCGCTTACTTCGAAGCGGTGCAGAAGCTGCCCCCTAATTTTCAAAAGATAAAAGAGCTTAGGCTCAGTGTGACGGGACAGTGGGAATGGAACTACCAAGGTGTCCGGGATTATGTGGGATTGCCGGGGATTCGGTGGGATAAAATCCCGGTTGGCTGCCGAGTGTGGGGATTGCAAGTCCTGCCGGTTTAATTTGGGGCGCGGACACTCATATTGGAACTTGAGGTTCGGCGCGGCTGATCTGGACAGTCATAATGGAACTTGAGGGCCGGATTGGCCCTGCTGTTCAAAAGCGTCTTAAGAGGCGTTCAAGAGGCTCTTAAAAGCCCATTTCAAAGCGGCCAACCACTTTGCCTACAACACGAAGTTCTGCGTCCGGGTCGGCGCTTGCCCAGCACATCTTATTCATAGGTACGTCGAACGTGTTGTAGCGCGGATTGTCGCTTATGACGCTGATGTTGTGCATGTCCTTAATAGAGAGGCGCTTAACGATCAGGCGACCGTGGAGAGACAGCATAAAGAGGCCATCAACAATATCCTGTGGCGCGTAATCTACTAATATTGTCTCCCCCGACCTTATTGTGGGGGTCATGCTATCGCCCTGGACACGGACAAAGAATATTTTTGAGCTCCAAACACCAAGAACTTGACGTATAAACTTCTTAGAAACCAAAAAATCCTGAGAATCTACCCATTCCGAGGGATATACTCCTACGCCAGCGGATGGTTCTACTTCAAAAAACTTTACAGGTAGTGCGTCGTCATCTTCGTTTTTCTGGGTAACGGCAGCCGCTGTCCGAAGTGGAATAGTCTCGAGCGCAGGTGTGGGCTCTACGCCCTTTGCGAGCCAGTCCAGAGAGACTTCACAGGCATCCGCGAGTGCAATCATAGCGCTGGCCTTCATATCCCGACCTGCCAGATATCGGCTTAAGGTGCCGAGCTTCATGTTTGCGCGTGCGGCAACCTTGCCATTTCCCCCGGCTTGCCTAACCGCTGAATGAAGCCGTTTGGCGCGTTCGGAGATTTCCTCTTCACGTTCGTCATGATCCTGCTCAACAGCGAATTCATCGATATCGTCGTTTGGTAAGTTGGATAATGACATTTGTGCAGTCTTTTCAGTGATTTATCAGAATTGAGGCATAAATTACAAAAAGTTAATGGACGAACGGCAATATCAGCTTTGACATTTGTGCATTTTGGTTCAATCTCCCGGATACCAAACGGGGATAAATATCCGTCTGGATGTTCAAAAAGAAGGCCGGGGGCAACCGGCCTTGAGTTGAGGACCACGCATTATGGCACACAAAACGTGCGGAATGCACATTGAAGACATCAAGGCGGAGCTGAGAAAGAAGTACGGTCCTCTGACCAGTATTTCCCGTGATCTCGGTTTGGCCAAAAACGCCGTTAGCGCCACGATTTCCCAACCGGGATATTCTGTTCTGAATGAGCGCCGTATTGCCAAACTTCTCGGGCGAACTGTCTTTGAAGTGTGGGGCAAGGATCGGTTTCATGAGGACGGTACTCCGGTGTCGCGTGTTGCTGACAGAACACCTAGCAGCCGCGTTCCTGCCGATCTGCGTCAAAACGGAGTGGCAGCATGAACATCGAACAGATTGCCGTTTCCGAGATCTCGTTTGGGGATCGTCTGCGGAAAGTTGATCCGGATTATGTTGCGCTCCTGAAGACTTCCATCAGCGAAGATGGAATTCGCCAGCCGATCGAACTTCGCAAGAGCCGCAAGGGTTACGTCCTGATTGCCGGGGCGCACCGACTGACGGCAGCGCGGGAGCTGGAATTCGACACGGTTCCGTGTCTGATCAAGACGGCTAATGAGACCCAGGCGAAGCTGCTGGAAATTGACGAGAACCTGTTCCGTCGTGACCTGTCGGTCATGGATCGGTCAGCGTTTCTTGCGGAACGAAAGGCAATCTACGAAGAGCTTTATCCCGAGACCAAAGCGGGTGGCGACAGGCGTTCAGACCAAAACGACAAGCTTGTCGGTCTGGTCCCGACGTTCACAGCCGAGACGGCTGAGAAGCTGGGTTGCTCAGGGCGCTCTATTGAGCGTGCCATCGCACGGTTCAAGGGTATTGATCCGGATATCCGGCGTCGCATTTCGGGTACGTGGCTTGAGAACAGCGGTGCGCAACTGGACCTGCTCTCCAAGATGCAGGGTTATCAGCAGGATGATGTCGCCAAGTATGTCGAGGCCAATCCGAACAAGCCTGTGAAAATTGCGGATATTGTCGGGACAGCCAAGGAGAAGGCCGCGAAGAAGACGGCGCTGGAGCAGTATCTTGCGATCTGGCGCAAGACGGATGGCTTTGGCCGCAATGCGATCATTGATGCTGTTGTTTCGACTGATCCTGTCCGTGTTTTTGCGATGCTTTGGGCGAAGGCCAGCGAGGAAGACAAGCAGAGCATTATCGAGGATATCGCGCCGCTGCTTCCGGGCTTTTCTGTGCGGGAGGCTGCGTGATGCTGGAAGTTTCTGAACGGGAAGAACGGGCACGGAACCTGACACGGAAGGCCAAGCTTGTTGGTGAAATTCTGCACCGAGAACGCATCGCCCAGGGCTTGTCCCTCACCGAAGTTGCAGACCAGGCAGAAGTCCATCGGGACACCATCAAGAAGATGGAGAAGGGAGAAGTTGTTACACGCTGGACGACACTAATGGATCTGATCTGGGTTCTGGATCTTTCGGAGGCTGCCTGTCTCGAATTGTTCCGGGTGGATATGTCTACTCGGAGGGCTGCGGCATGAATAAGATCTCTTTTGATGTCACGCCCGATGAAGCGCTGGTGATCGGTAAGATCGTATCTCGTTATCTCAAGCTGGTAAAACGGCACGGGCAAGATGAAGAGTTGCAATCTCGGATGGATATCACTGCCTGCCATGCAAATGGCTGCCGTCTTAGGTTGGCAGAGCTTCTGGTCGCTAATGACTTCAATTTTATGCACGATTGCGTCGGGATTGAACGCCATCTCTGTCGCCAGACAGGGGCACTAAAAGGTCTTTACCGGCCCCGGTTTTCCGAGCGTTGCAGCGATGGAGCGTTGGCATGATCCGGTCTGGTGAGCAGCTTGATCTGCTGGCGTGGGCTCCACCTGAGACGGTGCTGTCTTTCGATCCGCAGATGATCCGGGGGAATTCGTATTCCAGCCGTCTGTCTCGGGCGATTTCGGTGTCTTTGGATAGCTGCGGATATTCGCGGGCGGAGATTGCCGAGCGCATGAGCCAGCATATGGGGCGGAAGATCAGCCTGAATATTCTGAACGCCTATGCGTCTGTAGCACGGGATACGCATGAGATTTCGGTATCGCGGTTTAATTCGCTGATCTGTGCGACCGGTGATCGGAGATTGGCGGAATTTGTAGCGGCCGATCACGGCTGGAGTGTGATCGACCGCCGATACCTACCGATGATCGAACTTGCGGCGGTTGGCGAGTTTAAGCGCGAGTTAGCCAAGAAAGAAAGGGCTATTCGCGGCGCTGTTCGAGGGGGGAACTGGTGATGGAAGTGCATTTTTATACCTCCGTGCATCTGTCATCCCGTGTGGGCGGTGGTCTGATGCTTCGTCTGGTGATGAGTCCGGACACTGCTTCACCCCTGCATTTCGCGACTGAACTTCTCGGTGGTGGATATTTGATCTTTGAAAGAATGTCTGATGCTGCCGTGGGTATGGGCTGCGGCTTGGCGGGTCGCGTGGTGGCAACACGTTTGAGAACCATGACCACACGCGGAAGGTCACGATCACGGTTGCTGATCAGAAGTCGGTCAATCAGGCGATTGTGGCTGCCCAGGCGCTTCTGAACCAGATCCTGGATGACATGATGGGGACCGTATCAGCGGACCTGCGCAAGGTGGTGAACAGTGCCTTTTCCCGTCATCCAACCAGTGGCCGGATCTCGACCGAACGCATTCTGGCTCTGAAACGTCAGGACTTTGATCATCCACTCTGGCCGGAGGCTCGCAAGGCACTGTCCGATGCTGTGGAGGTGATCGGGAGCCGGACTTACCTGCGGTTTTACATGCGGGAGACCAGCAAGGAAGGCTGGAAAAACATCGACCTTAATTTCTCTTCGCTGTGAGGGTGTGATGAGCAAGGTATTTCAGATTGACGTCGTTCAGACCGTGTCCGTGACGCTGAAGGACTCAGCATTTACGGAACAGTTTATGGAAGAGTATCGGGCCAGCTTTTCTCCGTTTTTCGAGCTGGTGGAGCATGCCGAGCATATCGGGCAGTTGGTTGGGCGCGGCGTGATGGATGAGGTCACGCGCTTCTCTGGAGCTAAGCAGTTCATTGAGGGTTATGGCCCGATCGGTGATTTCGTTGAAAAGGCGGAAATCACGGAGACGACGGTCGATGAGGTGATCTCGTGAGCAAGCATCTAGAACAACCCGTGCGGACGCGGGAAGAAATCGAGACCGAGCTTCAGAGGCTTTTTACTCATGGCGTCCGAGGACCGAACGCAGCATGGCAAATCGTGCATCGTATTTTTGATGAGGTACGGGATTATGGCGCGGAGGAACAGCGCCGGAAGGATGTGGAAGGGCAAAAGCCTGTTGCTTGGCTTATTGAGGATAAAAGTAAGGGCGTACCTGGGAAAGCATTTACAGAGGATCGCGCGGTTACCTGTAAAGGCGATGCTGACTATTTCGTACGTTTCAATTTCAGCGCCCAACCTTTATTTGCACACTCCGCCAACGTCGCCGCGCTGGAAGCGGAGATTGCGGAGTTGAAGGAAGCTGAGCGGCTTGCGCGGGCTGATGCTGAAGCAAACAAGGCGCGAGTTTCAGTGCTGCTGGACCACCTTAAAAGGGCTGAGTATGCGTCTCGAAAAGATAGCCTCACCCCGATCGAACGTCTTGAAAGCGTACAAGCTATCTTGCGCGTAGCTCTCTCCAGAGAGGTGCAGTCGTGATGGCGGCAGATCCGAAAAATACGCGCTATGCCAAGCTGCGCATTGCACAGAAGCAAATGGGCTTGGACGAAGACGCTTATCGGGACCGGCTGGAACGGGAGACGGGAAAGCGGTCTGCGAAAGAGATGACAGTGGCGGAACTGGACAAGGTTCTGACGGGGTTCAAGCGGGACGGATTTCGTCCCGCACCTCCCAGAACTGGAAAGGCCACCTCTTCCCGGCCAGAGGTTCGGAAGGTTTTTGCCCTCTGGGGTGAACTGGCTCCTTCCCTCCGATCCGGGGGCTCTCGGGAAAGCCTGCGGGCTTTTGTGAAGCGGATGGTTGGTGTGGACGATCCTAATTTCCTTTCGGGTGCACAGGCGGGTGTCGTGATTGAGGCGCTGAAGGCTTGGGGGAAGCGGGCATGACTGTTGCCAGGAAGAAATCCACAAAACCGAAGCCACGCATGGACGGGTGTGGAGAGAAACCCAAAGGAAAACGCCCTACTGCTGCCCAGTTGGTAGCTACGCGCAAAGTCATCACTATTCCTTTGGCCAAGGTCGGTAAGGTTCAGCAGGCTTCCACGCTGACGACAGTTGAACGCCAGCGCTTTGAAATGCTGGAAGCCATGCTTCTGAATCTCAGGCGTGCTGTTGCAATGGTTCTGGTGAATGGGATTGACGGAAATCAGGACACGCTTGAGGAGAAGGCCGGAGAGCTGACGGCGATGCTGAACATCATGGAGAAGCGTGGTGACCTGCGGCCCGGTTGTCTGATAAAAAAATGTCAGGATGTTGCGGATCAGTTGGACGAAGATATTTCGAAGCATTGTTTGCAGAGTTGATTTCAAAAGAGCCCCTTCACCGGGGCTCTTTTTTTGTCTGCATGATTATTTTTGACGTGGTACACTTCCGTTTGCGAAGCGCAGAAATCAGGGAAATTCGGACAATGAGTGTGGAACCACCTTCCACCATTAAATGGCTTGTGAACGCTGTTGGCGAAGACGTTGCTCTGGCGTTTGTGGAGAGCATGGGTGGGCGGCGTGTGTGGGTTCCGCGCAAGTGGGCTGGCTCCAATTTCGCAGAGTATCATGGGGAAGAAATTGCAGCTGTGATGAGCGCGCAATATGGCGGTGAACACTACGATGTGCCGCTGTGCCGGGAATGGCGTGCAATGATGCTGTATTGCCAGGGCATTCCGTTGAGCGATATTGCGTTTCGGGTTGGATGTTCACGGTCTGCGATCATCCGCATTCTCGGCGGCAGGACACGGAAGATCGTTGCCAAACGAGAGCAGTCCCAGCAGGATGTGCGTCAGTTCGCATTGTTCGGCTGAGTTACGGGGTGCAGTCGCACCCATGATAGAGGACGCACCCTCCCCGTATTCTGCCGGGTATGCAGATCAACTTCGACATTGCCGCACAGTTCACCTCCGCACGCGAGGGTCGATATCAGTGCATCCGGACTGACGCCGGAAACTGGACACTTGGCCAGATTGGCCAGGGTAATCTGGTGGGGACCATGCGCGGCATCAGTGCGCCTGTGATGGGGCAATGGCTGGGCAATCCGGCCATGGTCACGAGCAGTGTCATGAAGTCGATTACAGATGACACGTTCAAGGCGATTGCCCGTTCCCTGTTCTGGCGCGCGATCAACGGCGATCAACTGCCGCCTGGTCTTGATCTTCTACTGTTTGATTTCGCCTTCAATAGCGGTGTGGCGCGGGCGGCCAAGCAGTTGCAGCGTATCCTGCATCTGGAGCAGATCGACGGGGACGTTGGCGAGGACACGCTTGAGGCGGTTCTGCATGCACCTGTTTCGGACATTCTTCTAGCCCTCTCTGATAAATACGTTCGGCGGCTCCAGGATGATCTGGGCGTGGCGTCAGACGGCATTATTGGTCCGGGCACGCTGAAGGCGATCAAAGCGCAGGATGCTCGGCTGCGGGCGCTTATTTATGCCTGTGCCAGCCAGCAGGACGCGGCTTACCGCTCTTTCAAAGGATTTGCGCAGTTTGGCCGAGGGTGGCTCGGGCGGCTGGATCAGCGTGTTGAGGCTGCGGTGTCGCTTCTGACATCTGTGCCCGCGCTGACGTGACGGTTCTGGCCGTGCTGCGGGCGCGCACCGGCCGGTTAACGTACCTGCGCGAGCACGCGGCGCACTCATGGAGGCCGACATGGCACTCAAGTTCAAGGTAAGCACGCTGACGTCCGTTCTGGCGCTTGCTACGCCCTACGTCACAGGACTGCTGACCAATAAGGGCGCGGCCTATCAGAAGATTGCCAATCAGGCTGTGCGTTCTGCTGTGACGTCTACGGACGGCGGCATCGACAAGATGGTGTCTTCCTTCACCAAGTTCGAAACGGAAAACCCGCTGGTCCAGACGGCCGTCACCGAATTTACGACGCTTGCAAAGGCTGCTGGCTTTAATGTTCCAACGCTTGATGCGGTTCAGAGCCATATCAAGAGCGCCATTTATGATCTGGCGACGGCCATTGTTCCTGCGGATCAGCTGACGGTTGCGCCTGCTGTCACTGCACCTGCTGCCAGCTGATGGGCGACGCGGCCCATGTGGCCGCGAGCGTAGTGTTGCCCTGGCCGGTGATGATCGTTGCCCTTTTATTTGGGCTGGTCGTCACCGTCTGGGCGGTGGTTGCGCTGCTGCGGCATCCGACGTTTGAGCGGCGTATCGCCAGCCTGGAGCGAGGGCACGCGGCCAATGAAGAGCGTGACCGCCACACGGCGCAGATGCTCCAGAAAATTTCCAACGATCAGGAGCAGTCAAACAAGCTCCTGCATCTCATTGTTGAAGGGCATCTGAGAAAGCCATGAAACGCGTTTTATTCGAAGTTTCACTTGTTGCACTGGGTTTTCTAGCTGGCGCGTTTCTGGGCGTGACAGCTGACGCTGTGTGCCCGCCCTCCACTCATTTATCTCGGGGAGAACGGCTGTGAATGCTGTTCGTCAGGTCCTAATTGAAGACCGTCGCTGGTATGTCCTAGATGCGATTGCGCAGATGGCTGACCGCCGTCTGAACGAAGAAATCATTCTAGTAGGCATCCGAGATTCCGGACGCCCTGCTCAGGTGAATGATATTCGGGAAGATCTGGAGCATCTGGAGCGTGAAGGCTGTGTGACGCTGGAACGGTATATTCGCGGTCCTGGGCGTCAGTATTGGATTGCGACGCTAACTGCTGAGGGTTTGCAGGCACGCGATAATTTACGAACCGTTCCAGGTGTTGCTTCTCGGAAGCCACTGTAAATCATGGCGCGGCCATCTTCCATTGATCGCATGCCCGATGAGATCCGCGAGCGGATCGGCCAGTTGCGCGATGGTGGCTCAACCATTGATGAAATTCTGGCGGCTCTGGCTGAGCTGGACGGCGTAGAAATCAGCCGTTCTGCGCTTGGTCGGCACATTCAGAATCTCGATAGGCTGGGTGTGCAGATGCGCCGCTCACGCGATGTGGCGACAGCCTTGGTCGGACGGCTTGGAACCGCAGAAGTCGGGCGTAATGCGCAGCTGAATATCGAGTTGATGCATACGGCCATTCTCGACCTGTTCATGAAGGCACAGGACGGTGACGGTACCGACCTGTCCAAGGGCGGTCAGGCTTTTGCCAAACGTGATCCGATGGGCATTCAGCTTGTCGCGAAGGCGCTGGATCATCTGGCGAAAGCCAGCAAGACCGATGCGGAATATCGGGCCGAAGTAAAGAAACAGGTTCGGGAAGAACTGGCAGCTGAAGCTAAGGAGAATATTAGCAAAGTCGCGGCAAGTCAGGGTCTGTCTGCTGAAACAGCTAAAGCCATCATGGCGGGATTGATCACGACATGAGTGGTATTTTTCTGAAGTGCCAAGCCGAATTTCTCGAAAGCATGATGACAGAACCTGTCACGCTTGAGGAAAAGTCGCGACGAACAGGATTTTCGTGGACTGCATCTTTTGGTGCGGATCTTACGGCCGCAAGTGCGAAAAACGCTGGTGGCATGGACGTATTCTATCTCGGGTACAATCTCGAAATGGCGCGTGAATTTATTGATTACTGCGCTGAGCATGCTGCCGTTATGGAACAGGCAGCGTCAGAGGTTCATGAAAGCTTTTGGCACGATCCAGATCATCCTGAGAAGGACACCAAGGTCTTTCGGATCGACTTTGCATCTGGATTCAAGATCCTTGCTCTGCCATCTCGACCGCGAGCGCTGCGGGGTATGCAGGGCTTGGTTATTATTGACGAAGCTGCGTTCCATGATGACCTGGAAGAATTGCTGAAAGCGGCTATTGCACTGCTGATGTGGGGGGGCCGCGTCGTAATTATCAGCACGCATGACGGTGACACCAATCCATTTAATGTGCTCGTCCAATCCGTTTTGGCCGGGAAAAAGCCGTATAAACTTTTGCGCACAACTCTGGATGATGCTCTGAATGACGGCCTTTACAAAAAAATGTGCGCTCGCAAAGGCGAAGTCTGGTCACAAGAAGTGCAAGACAAGTGGCGCGATGATCTGATTGCATTTTATGGCGCAGCGGCAGACGAAGAACTGTTCTGTATCCCAAACCCATCCACGGGCGCTTATATTCCTTTGGCGCTGATTGATGCGCGCAGTGAAAAAGGAGTGCCTGTTAAGCGGTGGGCCTGTGACGCGGCCTTTACGCTGATGGCAGATCGCCTTCGTGAAATTGAAGCACGTGCCTTTTGTGAAGACCAGCTTGCCCCTGTTCTGGACGCGCTGGACCCGAAAGCCTCGCACGTTTTTGGTGAGGACTTTGGTCGCTCAGGGGATCTGACCGTGATTTGGGTTCTCCAGATCCGGCCCAATACAGATCGGGCAACAGTTCTTGTTGTTGAGCTGCGGAATACGCCCTTCGAACAGCAGAAGCAGATCCTGCATTATGTTCTGGACCGTCTACCTCGCTTTCGGGCGGGCAAGATGGATGGGCGGGGTAACGGCCAATATCTGGCTGAAGTGACAGTACAGCGGTACGGCTCCCGCGTTGAGGCCGTGATGCTGACTGAGGGATGGTATCGCGACGAAATGCCGCCCATGAAAGCGGCGTTTGAAGATGCGACGCTCACGCTTCCGGCCGATCAGGAAATTCATGACGACATTCGCGCCCTGAAGCTGGTGCGTGGCGTGGCACGTGTGCCGGATCAGCGGAGCGAAGGCGGTACCGGCAAGCGGCACGGCGATGCCGCCATTGCGCTTGCCATGGCTTATGCGGCCAGTCGTTCCGACCCCGAGGAATATCACTTTGAACTCATAAAATCGCCTCGTGAGATCGAGGACAGCAGGCGTCCGGATGGACGCTCTTCCATCGAGCAGGAAATCGCGCGTGAGCAGCTGGGGCGTGGCGACGGAAATATGGGCTTTCGAGGGATGGTGCTGTGACGAATAGTCTTCCTCTGGATCTGGCCTGTGCGGTCATCCTGGTGCTGTGCGCCATTCTTGTCTGGATTGCGCATCTGGCATCTGAAGCACGGGCTGAACGCGATGCGCAGAAGCGCAAAGTTGAGGCGCTGGAAGCCCAGAAGGCCCAGCTCACTCTCTCCCAGGTGCAGGTGTCCACCGCTCCGACAGATAATGCTTTGGCGCAGATCCTGAACAAGGCGGAATTCTGATGCGTTTCTTTCCCCTGGTGCTGGCGATCGTGGCTCTGTCCGGCTGTGGGAGTGTGCCGCAGCATGTCTGCCCTCTGGTCGTGCCATGGTCCGCTGACGATCAGAAAGCACTTAGTCGCGCTTTAGACGCGGATAAAGACCCTCTTATTCATCGGGCAGTTCAGGAAGACGCGGGTTTTCGCGCTTGGGCACGCGGCTGCCAGGGAGCGCAATAACCATGGCTGGAAAACTGATTGATCAGTATGGCAACCCCATTGAACCCAAGGTTCTGACGCAGGAGATTGCGGGGCCGGATTACATTGGCCAGCGCCCTGCCATTCTTTCGGATCTGCCGATCGGTCTGAATCCGGTGATCCTGGGCGAAGCTCTGCGGGCTGCTGACGGTGGCGACAGTCTGGCCTGGCAGACCATTGCGGAACTCATTGAAGAAAAGGACGCGCATTACCAGGGCGTTCTGGGGACGCGGAAACGCTCCGTGGCGCAGTTGCCGATCACTGTTGACCCGGCAAGTGATGATCCGCAGCACAAAAAGCATGCTGAATTCATCCAGGACTGGCTGCGGCTGGGTCTGCTGGAAGATGCCCTTCAGGACATTCTGGATGCCATTGGCAAGGGCTGGTCCGTCCATGAACTGACGTGGGACTTGCAGCCGGGATGCAACCGGATCGTGGCCATGGAATGGCGGCCGCAGCGCTGGTTTGAACCAAGTTATCAGGACGGCGAGACCATCCTGATCCGGGAGGCCAATGCGGAACCGGCTCCGGCGAGTGTTGAGGGTGCGCCGGTTCAGACCGGGTTCAAGGCCATGCCGCCGCACAAATTCATTGTTCACAAGCACAAAAGCTGGTCCGGTCTGACGATGCGTTCGGGCCTGACGCGCACAGTCGCGTTCCTGGTCATGTTCAAGCATTTCACGGCGCGGGACTGGGGGCTGTTCGTCCAGAGTTATGGGCTGCCGCTGCGGATCGGAAAGTTCGGACCAGGCGCGTCTGAAGAACAGAAGCGGGTTCTGCGTCGGGCGGTGTTTGATCTGATGGGTGCAGCTGGCGCTGTTATTCCCGACAGCATGCAGCTGGAGATGATCGAGCCCAAACATGGTGCGGGATCGAACGATATTCATCAGCGCCGCTGTGATTGGCTGGACGCGCAGATCAGCAAGGTGGTTCTGGGGCAGACAGGCACGACGGATAGCAAACAGGGCGCGCATGCTTCCGGCGCAATCCACCGGCTTGTGCAGGAGGATATTGAGCGTGCCGATGCACGGTTAGCGTCCGGCACGATCAACCGTCAGGCGGTCGTGCCGATGATCGACATGACGTTTGGCCCACAGCCGATGGGGCAATATCCAAAAATCAGCATTGGCCGCCCTGATGAGCCAACGGTTGCGGACGTGACGAACGCGCTTCAGTGGCTGGGGCCGCAGGGGCTCACGGTTGCGGCGACTGAAGTGCGTCAGCGCCTCGGGTTCTCTGACCCGGAAGATGGAGAGGAAGTTATTGGCGGACGGGCACCGACGCCGCCTGCCACGCCGCCTCATACGCTTCCAGCCGAGGTGCGGCCTGCGCAGGAAGAGCCGCCCCATGCCAGTGCGCCCACACCGCAGGACGAGGCCGAAGCCGAGACCAAACAGACGCTGCATTCCCAGCTTGGGCAGGTTCTGATCAGGCATACGCGGGAGAATGGACCGGGGCTTGTGTCAGCGCTGTCTGCCAGCGCGGCACGGGAGTGTGCCGAGGGTTTTGCAGCAATGTGCCGCCCTGCACAGGACGCCTACGAACAGGCGACGTCCCTTGAGGATTTCCGTGCCCGGCTTGAAGCCATGCGTCTGCCGCCTGAAAAGCTGGCAGATGCGATGGCCAATGCGATGATGGTGGCGGAGCTGGCTGGCGAAGCCATGGTGCTCGATCAGATGCGCGCTGATGGCTGAGAGCATCCTTCAGGCTGTCAGGTTGCCGCCAAAAGACGCGCTGGCCTATTTCCGGCAGAAGGAAAACGTCTCGACAGATCACTGGACGGATCTGTGGCACGAGGGGCATGCCCGTGGATTCATGGTGGCAGGTGCGGCGTCTCAGGATCTGCTGAAGGATCTGCGCACCGGCGTGGACAAGATCATGTCCCAGGGCATGACCATGCAGGAGTGGCGCAAGGAATTTCCGCAGATCGCGGATCGCTACGGCTGGCAGTATAACGGATCTCCGGGCTGGCGCGCGGATATCATTTACGACACGAACATGACCACGGCGCTGTCTGCGGGACGTTACCGGCGCATGGTCACGCCGGAGGCTCTGGAGCTGTATCCCTTCTGGCGATACACGCATCACGCCTGTCTTCATCCCCGGCCCCAGCATGTTGCCTGGGACGGGTTGATCCTTCCAGCAGATGATCCGTGGTGGCAGACGCATTTCCCTCCGAATGGCTGGCGCTGCCATTGCACGGTTGAGGTTGTGTCCCGCGCCAAGCTCAAACGCATGGGCTGGGAGGTCTCTGAAGCGCCGCCAATCGAGACACGGCCGTGGATCAATCCGCGCAATGGGACGGTGCATCAGGTTCCGGTCGGGATCGATCCGGGTTTTGCGTACAATCCGGGGCGTGCCTGGAAGACGAATGAGGATATCCGTTCCGGGCGTGCGCAAAGCCGTTTCGTGGCGGAAGATGCAGGGCCGACACGCGCTCCCAACCGGCAGCCGATTGCACCGGAGACAACCGGGGTTCGCCCGTCTGTGGTTCCAGAGGCAGCGCCGCATGTGCAGGTTCCAGAACCTGCACAACACCGGCCTTTGTCCGAGCCGGAACAGCGGCATACCGACATCAAGGGCATGCTGGATATCCTGCATTCCCCAGATGGCACGCGGGAGCTGCCTGTGGGGACTGTGCCCGCTGGCGTCCAGGCTGCACTGGGGGCGAAGTCTGACCGTGCCCTGTTCTCGACAGTGACGGCGCGCAAACAGCTGAAGAACCATGCAGATCTGACGGATGATGATTACAGGCTGCTGCCGGAGATCCTGTCTGACCCTGCTGTCATTGCGCATTCACGGGCATTGCATGTGCTGCTGTTCCGTCGCCTGGGGAAACTCTATCGCGCCGTCGTCAAGGTGACGCAGGATGGACAGCATATCTATGTGCAGTCCTTCCACGTCACGACCGTGACAGAGGCGCGTCGAGCCATGAAGGGGCGCGACGTCGTCAAGGGAACGCTGGCAGATCTGGAAGAGGATGGTGACGCACCGGCCGGGCCTCACAGTAACCCGGCATAGCACTCCCCTCGAAACCGAGGGTGTTACGGCTGTGAGAATAACACCGTGTCACAGCACGTCACCGGGCACAGTCTAGCGCGTTCAGAAAAGGATTTCCACAATGGCGTTGATGCAGGTTCGTGGCGACTGGGCACCGATGCGGGGGGCGCTGGAGAAGATTGCCGCGATCAGCCGGTCACCTCAGGCGATCCTTGAAGCGATTGCTCTGGAACTGGAAGACAATACGCGGCGTCGGTTCACGACGAACGTTGCGCCGGATGGCACTCCTTGGGCACCACTCAATCCAGTCTATGCGTCCAGCCGCAAGCCTTTGCCGATCCTTGTACAGAGCGGGCAGCTCCGCCAGCAGCTCCCCACTGAAGTTCGAGGTCCTACGATCATTGTCGGGAGCGCTATGCCTTATGGTGGCACACATCAGTTTGGAGCCACGATCATTCCCAGGACTGAACCTCGCCTGAAGTTCAAAATGGGTGGGAAATTTTTCTCGCCTAAAAAAGTTGTCATTCCGGCCCGGCCATTCCTCGGCTTTGGCGCTGAGGACCGCGTGGCTGTCGAGGAGCAGCTGCATCTTGCCCTGGAACTGGCAATGCGGGCACGATAGGCATGCATGGGGTGGTCATTGTGTTTTTGAACACGTTTAAAACGTTTTAAGACGGGTCTGGAGCGCGTTTCAGATGTCTCTGGGGGGATTGGATGTCCCGGACTGGCTCTGACGGCACACAGCGTGAAATTTCCGGGGTGCATTCGCGCCCCTGAAGAGAGATCTCTTTCCGCCCGATAGTGGCGGCAATGAACACCGCTGTCACCCTTCTTGATCTGGCACAGCCTTCCACCGGAACCGACGCGGTTCCGCAGTGGGTGCATCTCTGTCCGGCAGGCACATTCAAAGGCATCAAGGGAGATCCCGTGACGCTGGCTGATCCGGATGCCGTCATCCGTGCATCCATGGCGGCGGGAAAGCTTGTTCTCGATGAAAACCACTCGACAGATCTGGCTGCCCCAAAAGGTAAGCCAGCGCCTGCTCGTGCCTGGATCACGCGCATGGAAAACCGTGCGGATGGTTTGTGGGGTATGGCCGACTGGACGCCGACAGGCCGCAGTCTGATGGCGGCGAAGGAATACCGGGCGATTTCCCCGGTGATCGAGAGCCGTGGTGGTGTTGTCACACGAATACTGCGTGCTGCCCTCACAAACGATCCAAACCTGACGTTGGTGACGCTGCACTCCCAAAATACTCCGGAGAAGACGATGGATATCGCAAAAGTCCGTAAGGCGTTGGGATTGCCCGACACCGCGACGGAAGAAGACGCGCTGGCAGCCATGACTGAAAGCCGGACGTCCGTGACCCTGCACAGCAGCGTGGCGACGGTGCTTGGCGTGGATGCCGGTGCTGATAATTCTGCCCTGCTGGCAGCGCTTCAGACGCGCCTGAAGGACAACACGTCCAATGACCGTGTTGCGGAGCTGGAAGGTCAGATCAAGACGATCAAGGAACAGGCATCCCGTGACAAGGTCATGGGACTGATGGCCCAGGCTACCGCTGAGGGTGCGGTCATTACCGACAAGCAGCGTGACAATCTGATCACCCTGCATTCCTCAAACGCTGACTTCGCTGTGGACCTGATCAAGGGTCTGCCGCGCACGAACCTGAACGGCACGAAGGTCACCCGCCATTCTGCCGCAGGGGCTGGCAGCGAGATCCGCACGGGATCGTCTGACGCTGATCTGGAAAAGATGGCGTCGGCATTCGGCGTGAGTGTTGCTGACATCAAGAAGGAGACCGGTCGTGGCGCTTAAATCAGATCGCGTTCTGGTCCGGGCCCTTGGGCCGCGCCTTCGTCCGTTTGGTCTGCCGTGTGCAGCAAACATGACTGTGTTCCGGGGTTCGATCGTCATTGTCTTTTCTGACGGAACGATTGCACCGGCCGGAACGGCAACCCCTTCGGGCCTGACTGTGGCTCCCAAGGTTGCGGGCATCGCAATGCACTTCCAGAGCAATGTCTCCAATTCTCCGGTGATGAGCGGGCAGTATGGCCCCGGCCGTGTTGAGCTGGATCTGGGCACTTATGCGTTGCCGTTCGACACGGCTCCGACCTGGGACAAGTTGAACTCTCCGGTTTACGCCGTGGATGACGAGACCGTCTCCCTCACCGAAACCCCTGAAGGCGGCAGCGCCCGGACACTGGTCGGCACATTTGTCGGCCTGGATGAGACCGGCACGCCCTTCGTGACACTCTGAGGAACTGATCCGTGGAAATTAATGCGGGTAACATCAACGCCCTGTCGGCCTCGCTGAATCTGGCGTTCAACAAGCCGATTGGAACTGGTCCCAGCCAGTACAAACGCTTTTCGATGGAAATGCCGTCCGATGCCGGGGAAGAGTTTTATCCCCGTCTGGCAGAGCTTCCGGGCTTTCGTGAATGGATTGGCTCGCGTCAGGTCCATGAGCTGGAAGCAGAAGCCTATATTCTGAAGAACAGGACGTTCGAGCAGACGATCGGCGTCAAGCGGACAGACATTGAAGACGACAAGCTCGGTTGGCTTTCGACCTTCGTCTCACAGCTTGGTCAGGACGCGGCCGAGATGCCGGACAAGCTCTGTTTTGAGGTTCTTGGTGCAGGCGACAAGATCCAGTGCATCGACAAGCAGTACTTCTTTGACACCGATCACATGGCGATCGGCGAAGACAAGGTGCCGTTTGTTTACTCCAATTACGCCACCCCAAAAGATGGCGAGACGGCAGGACCAGCCTGGTACCTCCTGTGCACAACCCGTGTTTTCAAGCCCATTATCTGGCAGCCACGTCGCCCCTTTGCAATTACGGCAAAGACCCGTCTGACCGACGATAATGTCTTTGAAGACGATCGTTTTGTCTGGGGTGCTGATGGACGTTGCGTGGCCGGTGTCGGCATGTGGCAGCTTGCCTACAAGAGCATTCGCCCGCTGAACCAGGACAGCTTTGAGGATGCGCTGGCGGCAATGGCCAGTCTCTGCCGCGCAGATGGCACGCCTTACGGGCTGGTACCTGATCTCCTGGTCGTACCAAGCAATCTTCAGAAGGCCGGGCGCTATCTGCTGAAATCAGATTTTGCGCCAACGGTGCTCAACGGCGCGTCCGGCACCGCGTCCAATCCATGGGTCGGTGCGGCAGAGCTGATGGTCTCTCCACGCCTCTCCCAGAAGGTAGGAGGCTAAGTCATGGATACGCCTGAAGGGAATGACACCGTGGACAATGAAAAGAACAAGGATGTGAAGGCACCTGTCATGCCGAAGGACACCAAGGCGAAGGCTCCGGCAAAGGTTCTCGGGCATGTCCTGACGAAGGGGCACGCGATCAAGTTGCATGAAGGCGACATCGTTGTGACCTGTTCCGAGCCCGGCTTCCGTCGTGCTGGACTGGAGCATCCTCATGTGAAGGTGCACTCTGAAGGCAGCCTGACCGAAGCCCAGCTGAAGATGCTGCGAACCGAGCCGAAGATCACCGTGATCGAGATCGGCGGCTGACATGGCTTATGCCACCGTCCAGGACATGATGACGCGGTTTTCCGAGCAGGAAATTCTGGAGGTCACGACGCCTCCAGGAGAGAGCTACGGCCAGATTGATCAGGTCAAGGTTCAGGCTGCTCTGGATGATGCCACCGATGAAATGGATGGCTACCTGCGGCGGCGTTATCAGACGCCGGTACCGGTGGTTCCGTCCAAGATGGTGTCCGTCTGCTGTGCGTTGGCGCGCTTTAACCTGTGCGAGAGCGGATATGTCATCGCAGGGGAGAAAGTCACCGATGCGCATAAGGGTGCGCTGGCGTGGCTGCGGGGCGTCAGTGCCGGGTCTATCGTCCTGGAAGGCGAGTTGCAGGGCAACACCAGCGAGAACTGGGCGGATTATCAGAGCCGCCCAACCTCATACCGGGGGCTGTTCGGATGACCCTGAGCGATAACCAGTATCCGGCAACGCTGGTTGACGGCGACGTTATGGCCGTTTGCTACAGGGCGATTGAAACCGCCTTGCAGACCGTCATGCCTGCGGATGGTAAGTTCCGGTACGTGCCACTCACGCCCCGGCCAAGCGACACCCAGTGGCGGGCATTTACCGGCAAGATGCCGGTTGTCGGGATCGGCTGGCAGGGCTGGCACGCCGGTAAACTGCCGGGAGCAACGTTTCGCGGGCCGCTGGTCTTTTCAGTGGCAATCCTCACAGCGCACCGGCAGCCAGAACATCTCTATGTCGGAGACGGCAAGCTGGCGGGTGCTTTTGGCGTCACGGCGGCGGCCATCGGTGTGCTGAACGGCCTGACTGTGTCAGGAGCCGGGACGGCCTATGTGATGAGCGCATCCAGCGCTGAACTGGCGCAGTTCCTTGAAGAGGGCCAGTCGAGTGTTCTGCTGACGGTGCAGTTCGAAAATGTGGCGCTCGAACTGGAGCGCATTACGCCCCAGCTCGATGATTTCAAAACGCTGTCCAGTGAGATTGTGGACAGCCCTTCAGGAGAACCGACGTGACGGTCAAGCTCGTTACGGCCGCACCGGGGCGTCGTGTTGTGACGCCTTCGGGTGTGGTCGTTCCCGACAAGTTCAAGGTCAACATTTCCGATCCGTACTGGGCTCGGATGTGGCGTGACAAGGACATCGTTGAAACCACTGCCCAGACTGACAAGCCTGTCGGTGGGGCGGCACCGGCGGCGACTGCTGCTCCGGCCGTGGAGAAAAAGTGATGGATTTCGAGCAGATCCCCGGTTCCTGGGCGGTTCCCGGTTCCTATACCGAAATCCGTGAAGTGGCCGCGCCTGGCACGCTGGTGGGCATGCCGTTGCGGTGTGTTCTGGTGGGGCAGATCAGCGGTGGCACGGGTGTGGCCAATACCGTCTATTCGTCCCTGACGGCGGCGCAGGCTGTCGCTCTGTTTGGCGCGGGTTCAGCCGTTGCACAGTCCGTTGCGGCGTTTCTGAAAGAAGAGCCCACACTCACCATTGATGCCGTGGGTGTTGCTCCGGCCGATGGAAGCGTGGCGGCTTCGGCTTCGCTGAAATTCGAGGGCACCGCCACCAGCGGCGGCACGATGGCGGCCATTCTGGGTGGGTATCGTGTGGCGTTCACGGTGACGTCTGGCATGACGGCAGCCGAGGCGGCGCAGGCTTTTGTGGCTGCGTGCAACAGTTCAGCTGCCAATGCGACTGTCAATTATCTGAAGGCAGAGACCGGGCTTTCGGCCACGCTTGGCAGTGATGGCGTCACTGTGACGGTGCAGAGCTGGGAGAAAGGCGCGTTTACCGGCCAGTATGACGTTCGGGTTTCCAGCGCGTCTTATGATCAGGTGGACGGTCTCTCTCTGGCTGTGACACCCATGGCTGGTGGTGCGGGCCTTCCGGATGTGACGCCAGCGCTCCAGGCGTTGGGCGGCACCTGGTACACGGATCTGATCCTGCTGCTGAACGATCAGCCGAATATTACGGCAGCTCAGGTCGAGGCAAAGAGCCGCGAAAATGCGATGAAAGCGCAGGACATGCGCGTCTGGGTCGGGTTTTCCGGCACGCAGAGCCAGATCCTTGCGCTGACACAGGCATTTTCGACGGCCGAAGAGATCGTGTTGATTGCCGAGCAGGCTCCACGCTGGTCTCCGTGGATTGCGGCAGCCGTGGCGGGTGCTGAAGGCGCGCAGGCCCTGAACAGCGATCCGTCCCGGCAGTTGCAGGGCGTTGTGCTGACCGGACTGGCAGGACTTGGCCCGGATGCGGGCGATCAGTTCACGCCGATCCAGCGCAATGTGCTTTTGCATGGCGGCTGCACGACACTGAAATTCAACCGTGACGGGACTGTCAGTTTCGAGCGTGTTGTGACGACACGGCAGGTTAATCCGACGTCAGGACTTGCGCTGGATGGGCCGTGGAACGTGATGATTCCGGCGATCAATGCGCGCGTTCGGTATGAGTGGAACGCGTACTACGCGGAAAACTACCAACGGGCGAAGCTCGCTGACGTGGGCTCTTCACTGGAGAATGTTCCGGGTGTTGTGACTGTCCGGACGCTCAAGGCGTCATGGGTGGCACAGTGTCTGCTCTATCAGGCTCAGGGCTGGATTGATGACGTTGCGACGCTTGGACCGCAGGCTGTGTTCGAGCGCGACAGTCTCGACCGGAACCGGGTCAATTCCACGCTGCCGATCAAGCCCATGGGCTCCCTGATCGTGTTGGCCAATATCCTTCAGTCACAGGTGTAAGACATGGCTCAGACGATTGGTATTTCCCAGGTCTGGTGGCGCGGGAAGAAGTACGACACCCCGAAGGGCACCAAATGGCGCATTCCGGGCATGCAAAATGAGGATCAAGACGCCAGCACGCGGACCCTTCGTTCCATGCGCTGGAACAAGGGCATGGCGCAGGCCACCATATTCATCACCAAGGACGCGGATGAAGACGATTTTGATCCAGCCCTGGGTGAAGGCGAGCTTCAGATCCAGACGGACCTCGGCACGGTTTACGTGTTCCCGGATGCCTATGTGAAGGCAAAGCCGGATGTGCAGGACAATGGTCAGGCACCCGTGACGTGGACCCTCAACACTTACCAGAAGATTTCAGCATGAATCGCAGACTTTCCATTTCCACACCGGAAGACCAGACCATCCCGGAAGCTCCTGCTCTGCCGAAGCTGCCATCAGGTTGTTCCTGGCAGGATGATGGCTCTGTGCGGATGCTTTTGAAGAAGGCTCTGACGAAAGAGACGTCTTCCCCTGCGGGTAAGCACAGTGAGGATATCTCCGAGCTGGTATTCCGGGATCTGACAGCGGGAGACATCATCGATAGCTCCGGCCTTCTCACGGGTGGCAAGCGGACGCTGTTTTTGATGTGTGCATCTTCAGGTCAGTCTGGACCGGCAGGAGAAATGCTTCTCCGCTCTATGGCGGGTAGCGATTACATCAAGGCCACGAGAATCATCGACGTTTTTACGAGCGATGGCCCGATGACTGGAACGTCAGCCTAACGGGCCTGGCAGCGGTTCTGCATTTCGGGCGCTCTGATCTGAGGGCGCTTCGGCTGCACGAACTGCTGTTCTGGTGTGCGTCCGGACACGCCTATTCCGAGCAGGTCCGGGAGAAGACGAAGCAAGAGGAACAGTAATGTCGGGCAATCTGACGGCACAGTTTGAACTGACGCTTGTCGATCAGATGTCCGGGCCGGTCGAGAAGATCGAGCAGATCCTCGGACGTCTGAATTCTACTCTGGACAGGTTGGGTCAGAACCGCACGTTTGATGAGGTCTGGCAACCGGTTCCACGCTGTGCAGAGCAGACGTCCGCCCTGTCCGAGACATTGGAACAGGCCACGGCCAGTGCGGCCCGCATGGGCGAAGGTCTGGACGTGGCGGCGGTCACAGCTTCTGAAGCCGGTGCTGCCTTCGGTCGGGCGGCGGAAGAGGTCATTTCCATGGATGCGGCTCTGGCGCGGACGGGATCTGGCAGCGGTGCGGCCGTCAATGGGCTTGAGGCTGTTACGTCTGCGGCTGATCGGGCGGCGGCGGCTGTTGGCCGGGTATCGCGGGCGACCGGAGAGATGGGGCCGGTTGTGCCTGGTCGGGCTCCTGTTGAGGAAGAGCCAGAAGGTTCACCACGTGAGCGTGGCGGATACGGGCGCAGGGTCTCGGGTGCCACGCAGCATTTTCATGAGGCCACGGAACGCAGCATCGGGCAGGCTTTTGGTGCCGCAGCAGCAGGGTTCGGGTTAGTCGAGCCGGTCAAGGCCGCGTCGGAATACGACAATACCATTCGGCATATCGGGATCGGGCTGGATCTGCACGGGGCTGCGAATGACGCGTTTACCTCTGCCTTCTGGGTACAGATGGACCGTCTGGCGCGTGAAACTGGTCAGCGAGGTGAGGATCTAGCTGAAGGGGCTGGCTTCTTCTCACGTGAAGGATATAGCCAGAAGCGGTTAAACGCTGTTTTGCCGGTCGTGGCACAGATTTCCACGGCTTATAATGCAGCTCCTGATGCTGTGGCGAAGAGTACCTTCGCGCTCCAGGAGAATATGGGCATCAATGATGCCAACCTTGGCGGAGCCCTGGCATCCATCGCATTGGCTGGAAAGTCAGCAGATCTTCCCTTCGAAAAGCTTGCCCCGCTTTTACCTCAGGTCGCAGCAGCCGCTGGAGCACTCGGTGTGCGTGGAAGGTCTGGTGTAGATGACCTTGCGGCGGCATTGGCCGTGGTGCGTAAATCGACGGGGACTGAGGGCGAAGCCGCCACCGATGCCCGTGCTTTTATCCAGGCTATCACTGGCCCTCATACAGCGGCGCAGTTTCGTAAGTACGGCGTCGATATGTTTGGAGAGGAGGACCGTGCGCGTCGGAATGGCGAAGATCCGATGCTGCATATGCTGCGCATTGTCGATCGGATCACACATCGAGGTCAGGACAGGCGTGCACTGGGCACGCTGTTCAGCAATCGAGAAGACCGGGAATTCACCCTGGCTATTCTCGGACACATGGACCAGTACGAAGATATCCATCGGCGGACTTCAGGTGCCAATCAGAGCGTTATTAACGGCGACTATGCTGACGGCATTAAATCCCTACGCATTCAGACGAACGCTTTTGATGAAAGCTGGGAGCAGCTGGAGCGGCGGATGGGCGTCGGGTTTGCGCCGATCTTGCACAACGTCACCACGGGGTTTCATGGACTGACGGAAACGCTTGAGGGTGCTGATAAGCATCTTCCTGGTTTGACGACGGGTATTTTTGGCGTTGCCGGGGCCGCTCTTGCCGGAACGGCCGCGCTCGGGGCGCTTGGTGCCGTTTCTGGCCCGGTTGCAGCCGGGTTTGGCCTGGTCACGGCGGCTCTGGGCGTCGAGGCGGCCGCCGCGGTCGCAGCTGTGGCCAGCATCGCGATTGTCGGCGTTGCTTTGGGGGCCGTGGCTTACGGGATCTATCACAACTGGGATCACATCAAGGCCGAGTTTACTTCATTTGAGCACTGGGTTTCGGGCTGGGGTGATCGGGTCAGTGGCTATATTTCCCACGCTTTCACGCATATGGACCCGAAGATGCCGGGATCTCCGAATTCACGTGGACCGTTGATGGTTCCCACGACCGGGCATGGCTGGAACGCGCCGGTTCATCTCCTGGTCAGTCATGATCCTGGCCTGAAGGTGACGCCTTCCGCTCATCCGTCTGTGCGGACAACAGTCATGCCCACGGGCGGGCGTATGGTGAACCGGCCATGAGTGGAACCTTAAGCACGTTGGGTGTGGGCACGTCTGCTCTGGCTTTGTCCGGGGCGGCTGGCGGGAACCTGATAACGGGTGAGCTGTCGCGGCTTCTGACCACGGCGGCGCTTGGTGGGGTGACGTTCGACATCATCGACAGCCGGGAGGCTGCGGGGCGTCGGGTGCAGCGGTTCCTGTTTCCGGAACGGCCGGTTGAGGACCAGAAATTCCAGGACTTCGGCACGACGGATCAGCCCATCCGGATTACGGGATATCTGGCCGGGGACGATTACGTTCTGCGGGCACAGCGCATGCGCAAGGTGTTCCTGAAGGCCGGTTCCCAGACGCTTGTGCATCCCTGGTGGGGACGTCTGCGGGTCAGGTTGATTGAGCCAGGCGAGATCCAGTTTTCTGCCACGCGCATCCGGATTGCTCAGTTTCAGGTTGTCCTGGTGCGAGATCCCGGACCGTCTGGCAGCAAGGGTCTGTTTGCCGAGATTACGGACACCCTGACGAACCTGCTGGAAGAGGCTGATGCGCTGGTGGATGAGGCTACGCTGGCGGTTCAGGCCGTTCTGGCGCCATTGGCTATTCCGTTGGCCCTGTCTTCCATGGTGGGATCTCTGCTGTCTCAGGCGTCGGGGATTTGGGACAGCCTGACGGCCACGGCACCGCAGCCGCTTCAATCCGGCATTGCCTCGGCACAGGTGACGCTGGCGGCGGGTGTCAGTGCGCCTGTCACGAATGCAGACACGGCCTATGCCGACAGCGTGACGGCAGCGCTGGCGGGTGTCCCGGCTGCGGTGGTGGATGCGATTACAGATCCGTCCACGTCCGTGATTGCGCCGGCACAGCAGGTTGAGGGTGAAACGACCGAGACCGTGGATGCGCAGACGGTGGCCAATATTCTGCTGTCGGGTGCGGTTCAGATCGGGGCCGTGGCAGACAGTCTGTCGTCCGTGACGTCTGTTCCAGGCGAAGCATTAGCACTGGGCGTCGTGGCGCGGGGGCTGATCGTGTCGCAGTTGCTGGGAGCGTGGGGTTCGCTGACATTCGCCAGCGGAGCGGATGCTGTGGCTGCACGGGAACGGTTCATTGCAGCGATTGATGCGCTTCTGGTGGATCTGGAGAATGCTGCGTCTTCGGGTGTCGGTGTGTCGTTGTCCGGGCTGTGGGTGGCAGTTCAGGCCGCGCGGACGGCATTGATTGCGGATTGCTCCTCTCAGGTGGGGCGTTTGCCGGTGGTGGTGTCGGTTCCTCTGAAAACCACGGTGTCTGCCTGGACGCTGGCTTATGCGGTAGCGGGCGATGATGTGACGCAGGTTCAGGGTGTGTTTGATGATCTGGTGACCCGCAACGGGATCTCCCATCCCGCGCTAGTCGGGCCGGGTGACATCGAGGTTCTGGAGCAGACTTCGTGAGTGAGACGGTTGTTTCGCACGGACGGCCGTGGATTGTCCGGATCAATGGCAAGACGATCCACAACTGGACGAGCTGTGAGGCGGGCGTGGATCTGGCAGACATTGCAGGGATTTTCCGCCTGGATTTCGTGGAGGATGTGCCAGAAGCTTCAGGCTATGTGCCGAGCCTTCGCGTGCATGATCGCGTTGAGATTGAGGTGGCGAGCGTTGTCGTCCTGAAGGGCTACATTGAGACGATCAACGTCACGGCCGATGAACATTCCCTTCATACCGTTGCAACCGGACGCGACATCACCGGAGATCTGGTGGATTGTGCGGCCAATCCGAAGGGACCGGCCGAGTATCGGCAGATCCTGCTGGAAACGGTGGTCGGGCACCTGACCCAGCCATTCGGGCTGTCGTTGGATCGGCAGGTTGCGACGGGAGCCCCTTTCACCCTGGTTGCATTGGAGCCGTCTGACACGGTGCTTGGGGCTGTTGAGCGTCTGTCTCGTCAGCGGGGCGTTCTGGTGACGTCTGATGGTGTCAATGGTCTGGTTCTGACGCAGGCTGGGAAGACACGGGCCAAGGATCGGTTGGTCTATCCAGGCGGAAACGTGCAGCGCATGGAAGCGCGGGTTTCGCAGCGGCATTCGGACACATGGGTCAAAGGCCAGTTCAACAGTGTTTTAAGGGGCGATAAAGCGGCGTTAAGCGCGTCTTCAGCACCAGCTGCTCCAACCGCATCAACCGGTCATGCCAAAAAAGAGCTGGCTGCGAATTGTCGATTTGGACACTGCGTTGATACGGGCGTTCCCCGGTATCGGCCGATTGTGCATCTGGCGAAATCACAGGGCGGCGGATCTGCGGCGGCCCAGGACAGCAGCAATCCGACACCGGACAGCTTTGCCCTCGGCGAAGGCGCGTCCGTTCCGGCCGGTGGAGCGTATCGGGCCGGGGCGCGGCACAAAAAGCGCCAGAAAACGGCCGTGCGTCAGGCATCTGATCCATGGACCCTTCAGGACCAGGCCATGTGGCGGATGCGGACGGCCCGTGCCCATGCCACCGCCTATGTTTACACGGTGCCAGGGCTGAAGAATGCAGCGGGCGCGATCTGGCGGCCGAACCAGCTGGTGACGGTGAAAGACCTCTACAACGGCATTGATGGAGACATGTTGATTGGCGCTGTGACGTGGGTCGCGACCGGGCACACCTTCGAGACCCGCATTTCGGTTGTGCCGCCTGACGCCTATGATCTCACAGGAGATGCAGACGCGCCTGCGAAAGCTGGCCATCGCAAGACGCGGCTGTCGCGGTCTGGCGCCTCTGCTCAGACCCAGCTGCTGTTTTACAGTGGGTCCAATTCGACGTCCTCGTCCGCGCTGATTGCATACGGCGGAACGGGCAATGCAGACGGGAATTTGGCATTTGCGGGAGCGGCGCTTCATCCGCAGAACAATAATGGTGGTAGCTTAGGTACGTCTAACAACGCCTGGTCCGGGATTGTCACCCAGACAGCGCCGCAGGTTGTTTCTGACGCAAACGACAAGGACATTGTCGGCACTCTGGGCGACAGTGGTTATGCGGACATTACAACAAAGCTTCGGGCTGCCTGGGCGGCAATCAGCGGCGTTGTGTATACGCTGAAAAACGGTGCGTCTGATCGTCGCCATGTTGGCGTCATTGCTCAGGTTGTACAGGCGGCTTTCACCGCGCAGGGGCTTGATCCTGCGGAATACGGCCTCTGGTGTTCAGAGCCACGAACGCAGATCGTGACGACGAAAAACGAGGACGGTTCTACGACGATGAATGTCCAGCCAGTATACGAGGCTGACGGGAAAACGCAGGCGACCCAGCAGACGCTGCGCTATGAAGAACTCCTCTCTTTGGGGCTGTTTTGTGAGCGGCTGGAACGGTCTGATCTGACGGCCCGTGTTGTTGCGCTGGAGGCCAAGGCTTCCACGGCTGCGGCATAAGGAGGCTGACATGGCGGCTTCCCTGCCGATTGATAACGCCATCTGGAGCCTGCGGGCTTCAGAAACCTATGTGCCGCTGCCGTTTCCGGACAGGGTCGTGATTGTGGCCGCGTCGGTCCCGACGGATAGCGACGGAGTGGCCTGTTCCTTTTCCCTGATGCGCGGGGACTCTGTCCTTTATGCCAACGATAGTGGCAAATGCACCGTAGGCCTCCAGGGGCAGACGAGTGCCAGTGCGTCGAAGCATAACTTCAAAATCAAGGTGAAGAACGCCAGCAAAAATAAAGTCGCGCTCCGCTTCGACACATGGGACGAGAACACCTCTTTCACGATGAAAGCCTACGGCAGTATTCCGGGGAATTTGACGGCCTTTGACCGGTCGATGATCCGTGAAGCGGTCTGTCTGGAACTGTGGCGGCAGATCCGGCGCAGTGATCCGAACAATCCAGGCCATATCGCACCCTGGTATGCGCGCCTGAACAAAACAAC
>NZ_BANH01000016.1 GCF_000964465.1 Gluconobacter thailandicus F149-1 = NBRC 100600
GCTTGAATCACATCAGATCGATTTTCCAAACAGGCTCTAAGAGGTACCAATACCTCCCAAGAACTTGCTGCATTATACTATGATTTCAAAAAACTTAGGGACGTATCTATCGAGAAAATTGATAACGCCACATTAAATACACTCGAATGCGCGCCAGGAAAGTGGCAAATTATTGTTGCTCAACGCGATGTATATGAAAAGATTTTGAAATCAAACTCGGTGAGGCGCGAAGATGTAGCTTCCATGTTGAGGCGTGCACGTGAGGGAACGCTAACGTCGGCATATAAATCAGTTATAGAAACGAAGCTAAAGAAAGAATTTCATTGGCATGTATTTGCGATCGGCGAAGATGATTGGCCGAAATAGATATTGCGCTCACAAAGCAATCGCGGCTCAGTATCGCCACTTTTAGTTCTAAAATACGTCTCTGAATAATTAAACGCAACGATCTATTCGTATTCAAGGGCGATGGAATGCCTAGGCGTTGCACATTCTACTCCAATGCCATGTCTATTTTTGTATTTATGCACTGAAAGCGAACCCTACTCTTCCACTCCAACTCGATCGCGAGAGATCGCGCTGCTCATGTCTGCTATGCAGCAAGCCGTTCATAGGCACATACGCCCGACATGAGGCGTAAGCGGACCTGCTGCTTACGCCCTCGAATCAGACATCCAAGCAATTGTGCAGGTTGCCCGAAAGCCGACATTATTAGGCGGGCTGCGGTAGATCGAGTTTAGGGTACGCCCGACGTGATTGGCGTGCTGAAAGCGCGCGTAGGACATTTTCAAATTCGGGCCGCAAATCTTCACCGTCGAGATCAAGGCCGGCCTGTGCCAGTCCGTCGTCGCCTTCGGTCGCGCGGTCGCCCATCGCCTATTCAGCTACAAAAGCTACATCGTCGTGCCTCACACCACGACGTGCGACGACACAACGCACAAACCTGACTATGTAGCATTTGGGGCGTCGGCCTCGTAGTTTTTAACGCTCGACCTTGAGCTGCCAGATCACGCAGTTGCGACCTTCCCCGGCATTTTTTACGTCAACACGATACTCAATCGCCTGAAGGCGAGCAGACCAAGGTTTCTGAAGCGACTCTTCTGATCCGTACGAAGTATGAAACCGATGGCATCGACTCTCTCTGGAAAATATGGAACAAATAGGGAATGTTTGGAAGGCTCGCCAAATTTCTGCTGATTGCGTCGGCCTTAGCGCCCGTAGGGCTCGTGTACGCGTGGATAGTCTGGCGTAACCAGCAACACGCCATTGCGATTGGTATTGTCGCTGCCTGCGCGATGCTGGTATTGATCTGCGTGTACCTGCTTCGGCAGGCCCGTACCTCTTTGGAACGTTTCCCGCTCAATATTACCAGTGTTGAGCCAGCCGATCGCGAGAATATCGCGTTCATGCTTCTCTATCTCTCTCCGCTATTTACTTCCGAACTTGGGCAGATCAACATCAATCTGCTCATACCAACACTGTTGATATTCACACTTTTGACGGCAACAGGATATAACTATCATTTCAATCCACTGCTCGGCCTAGCCGGCTGGCATTTTTACAAAGTCGAGTCTTCAGAAGGCGTGACCTACGTCCTCATAACACGCAAGCAGCTCAGGAATACGAGCACAATCAATCACGTCGGCCAGTTAACCGAATACATTTTGATCGATCTAGAGGATGCGAATGCCTGTTAATCTGTTGGCCATTTGTCGCTCGGCCCCCGCCTTGATCGTGAAGCGCATCAAAGTAACTGCTGCGGTTCAGAATCAGCTAGAAGGAATTTTTATCCAGCAGGAGCAGATGTTTGTTGGTGGCGTAACTGATGAGGTACCGTTTGATGGTGGATGGAGCCCCGACCCACACGAGCATCTTGTGGCCCAAGTGACGGATGAAGCAGCCGCCATTTTTGCAGCTGCTCAGGGTAACATCGTAGCAATGCCAGAAGTCGATCCAGCGAACTTCGAGGCTGAGAACATCAGAGCGCTGGGTGTCTTAGTGCAACGCCCATCTGGACCACGCCTGCTGTTACAAGAGTTTTCTGCGCGCCAGATGCTTGAGCGTCGGTTTAGTCTAATACTTGATGGCAACACCTTCAATCGACTGGTTCAGCCCGCATTTGCGATTGGAGCCTCTCTAGCGGGCTTCGTAGAAGATGACAAAATCAAGTTCCAGAAATTCAGCCGTATCAAGCTGATTTTTAACCTAACCAGCCTTTATCAGGAAGCGACTGATACTGAGGTTGAAGGCTTCTGTGGTCTTGAATGCATCAGTGTCGGCGACATCGGAAAATTCAAAAACCTCGCTGATCAAAAGATGCGAAAGCTGATCAATGCGATCACTAAGCGAGGTACGCTAAATAATTTTACACCTGCTCAGATTCAGGTCGCAGCGGCCGATGAGAACTTTCAAATTGCGGTCGCAGACGGGAAGATCATCATTCCGTCAATGAAAGCAGAAGCGAAGGCGCTCCTTCATTTCCTTGACAATGGCTTATATCGTGGCCCGCTTGGCGGAGAAATTTTTATTACTAATTCAAAGCGGGCGCTCACACCCACGCCCTAGCAAGCTGAGAAACAATATACACATTGTTCCGTGTGGCCCAGTTTGGCACACTAGCAATGGTGCATCTTAAATAGGGCTACCCCACGCGTCAGTGTCGTGCTCAAGCGCGAGAAATTGCATGAGCAGACATCTGCTGTTGGGAAAACTCAAGCGGAGCGCAGATGTCTACAATTGCTCGATTGCAACTTGGCTGCTTCCGCCTCTTCTCGGATGTCAATGTGCAGCCGGGGGCTTCTCCGAGGCGGACACGGCTCAAAGCTTGCACGAATTGGTAACCGTCAATCCCCGGGCGGTTCAGTCCTTTGAGCCTAAAATGACGGGGGCCTGTGCCGTACGTGGCCTAAAGGCACAGAGCCAGACGTGCTTGTCATTCGATCAATAATGTCAAACTGGCAGACCTTGGTTATGATCGAGGGACAATCGGTGGAAGAGGTCAATTCGAGTTCATTGGACGAACTCATCGTCGCCGGAGTCTGGGCGGGCACGCTTCATTTCATTGTCAGCGCGGGCTCTGTGTCAGCGCCTCCCTGACGCTCAGGTATAGTGCAGATCTGAACGCCTCGTCCTGGTTGTGAAGCTTGTAGAGTTCCAACTCCTCTTTCCGGCGTTTTAGCATGACTTCTTTCATAATTTTTTCAAATGCCAAGTTACGGCTGTAGGGATCAGAATTTTCATCAAATTTCTTCTCGAAATCGGGGTGGGCCTGAACACTTTCAACGATGTTCAGAAACTTGATCCGTTGTTCTTCCGGGGTGGCGCTCCAGCCTTGGAACCAACGTTGGTTGAAGCTGCGGATGATCTCTTCCAACGGGTCTTCCTGCACCTCTCCTTCGCGATAACCGCGGGGAGTGGGGTTCTGTGGATCTAGCTCTGCTTCTGAAGTGTCCAGGCCGATGGTCTGGTTTAGTTTTGTCCGCTCTAGCCCATATGACGAAAGGTCAACGGCCTCGAGAAGATCATCCAACGCATCTTGGTTCGGGTCCTTGATGTTTAACTTCGGGACCAGGAACTTCAGAAACCAGAAGAGCTTCTCCCAAGCCTCCACTTCGAATGGCATGATTGCAGCCATCTGTCCGTAGATCTTCACAAACTGCTTCGCTTTGATCTTGAAGTCGATCTTCTCCTGGTCTTCCAGTTCCAAGCCGGTGTTGAAACGTTCGGCAGCCACGTCAATCAGGGGGCTGAGTTTTTCGGAATCTTCGCCGTCAAAGAACCTTTTGCAGAATTCCTCCACCTCTGACCATTCGTAGACGCCGACATCATCCAAAGATGCTTTCAGCACGTGTAAGACGTTCACGTCCGTCGCCTCAGATAGGGTCGTCACCGTAAAGAACGGGTCGAAGGCAGCCTTGATGTCCTCGGTCGAGTTGAAGAAGTCGAGAACGAACAGATCCTCGGTCCGTTTGCCGAGCTTGGGGGAGGAGCGGTTCAAACGGGACAGGGCCTGGACTGCCAGAACCGACTGCAGCTTTTTGTCGACATACATCGCACAGAGCTTCGGCTGGTCGAAACCGGTGAGATACTTGTTTGCGACGATCAGCAGGCGGAATTCATCCTTGTCAAACTCGCTACGGGTCTTGTCCTCAGGCACGCCATTCATCTCGGTCTCGGTGTACTTAACCCCATCAACCTCCTTCTCGCCCGAGAAGGCGATTAGCGCCTTGAACGGGTTACCGCGTTTGGCAAGCTCTGCCTGTACGGCCTTGTAGTAGCGGATCGCCACCTCGATATTTTGGGTTACGATCATCCCTTTGCCTTTGCCGCGCAATTTCTTGGGGTTGACCACCTTGTCGATGAAATTCTCGACCATGATCTCGGCCTTGGTGTTGATCGTCTGCTGGCTTCGCTCGACATAGGCGCGCAGCTTCTTCTGCGCCTTGGATGTGTCGAACAGGGGATTGTCTTCAATGGACTTCTGGATCTCGTAATAGCCCTTGTAGGTCGTGTAATTCGCCAACACGTCGAGGATGAAGCCCTCCTCGATCGCCTGCTTCATGCTGTACAGGTGGAACGGACGGAAGCGGCCGTCCGGCTGCTGCTCACCGAACTTCTCGAGGGTGATCGCCTTCGGCGTCGCGGTGAAGGCAAAGTAGGACGCATTGTCGCGCATCTTGCGGGCCTGCATGACCGCCACAATCTTGTCCTGCGCGTCATCTTCGTCTGGGTCGCCGCCCATTGCCTGATTCATCTTGTCGCTGGCGATGCCACTCTGGCCGCTGTGCGCCTCGTCGATGATCACTGCGAAACGCTTGTCGCCCAAATCCTCTATGCCGTCGATGACGAAGGGGAACTTCTGAATGGTCGTGATGATGATCTTCTTGCCGTTCTCCAACGCTGCCTTCAGGTCCGACGATTTCAGCGCCGGGGCCACGATATTCTTGACCTCGGAGAAATCCTTGATGTTATCGCGCAGCTGCTTGTCCAGCAGGCGGCGGTCGGTCACGACGATCACGCTGTCGAACAGCGGGGCGTCAAGCGCCCTGGCGCCCGGCAGGTCTAGCTTCGCCGGATGGGTCTCGATCAACTGGTAGGCGGCCCAGGTGATGCTGTTGGATTTTCCCGATCCGGCAGAGTGCTGGATCAGGTATTTATGCCCTACGCCCGTCTGAGCGGTGTGGGACAGCAGCTTTCGGACCACATTCAGCTGGTGATAGCGCGGGAAGATCAGCGTCTTCTTCGCCAGCGGGTCGGTCTTCTTGCCTTCCAGCAGGACGAAATGCTGGATGATCCCGGCAAGGCTCTCCGGTTGCAGAACCTCTTCCCACAGGTAGGCCGTCTTGTGGCCCTTCGGGTTCGGCGGGTTGCCCGCGCCCTCGTTGTGCCCCTTATTGAACGGCAGGAAGGAGGTCGAGGCTCCCGCCAGCTTCGTCGCCATCCAAACCTCGTCGGTGTCGGCGGTCATGTGGACCAGCACGCGGCCAAAGCGCAGCAGGGTCTGGTTTGCATCACGCTCACGGTATTGCTTCTGGCCGTGGTAGCGGGCGGTCTGATGGGTCCAGGCGTTCTTCAGCTCCAGCGTCACCAGCGGCAGCCCGTTCAAAAACACCACCATGTCCACCGATTCATTCGGGTTGGCGGTGCTGTGATGGACCTGCCGCGTCACGCTCCAGATATTGGCGGCGAAGTTGTCGTGGACCTTTTGCGCCGAACTGGCCAGCGGAGCGGGATACATCAGGTGGAAATGCGCGTTGTCGACGGGCAGGCCCTTTTTCAGGACATGCAGCAGGCCTTTGGACTTGATCAGCTTGTCGAGCTGGCCGGTGATCTTGGCCTGCCAGTCGGCGGGGTTGTGCTGCTTGAGCTTGTCGAGGTCTTTGGATTGGGTGGCTTCGAGGAACTCCCAGAACTTCGCACGGTCGAGCGCGAGGGGCGCGTCGAAATCAGAGGGCTGGCCGATACGGAAAGGGCCAGAGGCGATGGCCCCGGCGGCCAGCTCTTCGGATCTCGCGCCGCAAAGCCGTCTCTCGATGGCCTGTTCGAGGGCGATTTCCTTGGTGTTGCTGACCGCGACATTCATGACGTTGCTTTCAAATGAGTTTCTACCCCACCACATCGAGGGGCCGGGCGTTTACAATACCTTGATCTTTCCAGTCACCGCCGCGTTGATCAAGCTCGTCTTGTATTCCCGCAATGCAGTGATTTGGAATTGCTTGAGTGAAGTGGCATGATGGAACTTTGCTGATATATCCGAGGAATACCGGATGATCTCTTCCTGTTCCGCCTTTGGTGGGACGATGGTCAGGCAGTTACGGAAGTCATCCCAGTAGAGACGTTTGCGGAAATCGGTGATGCCCTTCGAGCTCGCGTCCATCTGCCGGATAAATGCTGGAGTCCGGTAGAGCAATTCGAAGTAGTCGGCGACTAAATCGATGACAGGGCGGGCCACGACGTAGGCCGGGCTGACCATGCCGTGAGTGTGAACAGCACCGATGCCGCCTTGCCAGGCACGCATCATGTTGTAGGCGATGTCCCCGGGACGGACTTCTTTGTACGAACTCCTGTCCTCGATCTTGATGATCGAGCGAATGTTCTCTTCTTCTGAAAGCTCTTCCTTGGAAACGCCGCTGTGGATCGAGACGGACAGAACGGGCAATCCAGCATTGCCAGCATTCTTGGTCTCCCGGAAGAGAGCGAAGTTCCGGCGGACCACCCAATGCGCGGGGATCTGGCCGATCCAGTCGATGCCACTGTCTTTCATGGGGGCGTCGGGGTTCAGGCCGCGAGTGACGGCTTCTTGGATCAGGATCTGCCTGCGCTCGGCCAAGAGCCTGATCTGCTCCTCCTTGATCCGCACCGCCTCGTCAATCGTCGCGCATTTCTCATCCAGAAACGCCGCGATGGCCTGGATCTCTTCGACGGGTGGCACGGGAAAGTGAGCGTTCTTCAATTCATCCCAGCCGATTGCGCAACGGTGCGCAAGAATGCCGTTGCCAAGGGACTGCGAGAATGTCTGAAACTGAGGGTGCTGAAAAATCCGCTCGTAGTACCTAATCGATGCTGGACTATTCGCCTTCAAGATTACATAGACTGAACTGCACACGCCTTTGAGGCTCGACACGCCAAACGAGCCAATACCAAAGTTCATGCTGTTCAATACGAAGTCGTCAACGTCGACGAGTTTGCAGCCGCTGAGGTCAGCTGGCATTTTGTTCCCTACGTCACCCTTCTCCGAGTAGGGAATGATCCCCCGATTGGCCATAAGCGACAGATAGTCTTTGTTCTTGCCATCGCCGTTCTTACGACGGCTTTCTGTAAATAGGTTTCTGATAGGCTGGGTCGTCCAGTGCGAAGGAAGCTCTTCGCACCAAGAGATTTTGACATCCTGATAGCTGTCATACTTCGGATATGCCGCGTTGTTCATTGCGCCGGCTCCAGCTTGGTCGCAACCTCAACACCAAGGATATCGGCGATCAGCCCGTCAGCCTTTTCTTCCAGGGCCAGAAGGTCCTGCGTCACTTCTTCAAGGCTGCGCAGCGGCTTGTGGCGGTAGAAATACTTGTTGAAGCTGATCTCGTAGCCGATCTTCACAGAGTCGAGGTTGATCCAGGCTTCTTCCACATGCGGTTTCACCTCGGCCAGGAAGTAGCGGTGGATGTTATCCTTTAGGGCCACGCTTTCGGCATCGCGCAGCTCTGCGGTGCTCTCATAGGTCAGGTAGCTGCTATCCTTCTGCCGGTACCAACCGAAATCGGCCAGATCCTCCGCCGCACAGCCCAGATGCGTGGTCAGCTCCTCAACCTCTGCGCCGGTCAGCTTGTGCTTCTTGGCGATGACCTTCTGGGCGGTCTCGTCGTACCAGCTGACGGCGTTCAGGATGGCGTTCTTCTCAGTCACGCCCAGCTGGATCTTACGCGCCTTGAGCGCGGCGTTAACCGCCTTGCGGAAGACGTTGAAGTCATCGGTCTCCTTAAGGCCCACATCGCCCATGATCTGGGTCGCTGTGGCCAGCAGATCGCGCAGCTTGACCCAGTACTTGGTGTCGAGCAGCTTGGCCTTCGCCTTGGCGTTCAGGGTTAGCCCGGCTTCCTCACACCACGCGATGATCTGCTTGGCCCGCTCCTTCAGAAAGCCCAGCTGATAGACCTGATCGCCGTGTTCGTCGTAGAGCCATTCCATGGGCTCGCGCAGGGACTTGTCAAAGCGCAGGGGGGCGAGGCGTTCAGCGCTGAAACCCGCGCGGCGGCGGTCCGGGCGTTCGATGGTGACTTTGTGATAGCCGAAATCCGCGTTGTCAAAGACCTGCACGGCGATGCCCTCCGGATCGCCCGCCGCGTCGATCTGACGCTCAACAGGAGCGAAGTTCAGGAAGGCCTCGGTGATCTGCTGGATATGTTCGTCCGAGAACTCGCAGTTCTTGTCGCCAAGGTTCTTGCGCAGCTTGCGGAACATGAGGTTGGCGTCAATCAGTTGGACCCGTCCGCGCCGTGCCTCGGGCTTGGCGTTGGACAGGAGCCAGATGTAGGTGGTGATGCCAGTGTTGTAGAACAGGTTATTGGGCAGCTGGATAATGGTATCCAGCATATCATTTTCGATGATAAAGCGGCGGATGTTGGATTCCCCGCTGCCCGCATCCCCAGTGAACAGGCTGGAGCCGTTGTGGACCGACGCGATGCGCGAGCCCAGCGGGCTGGCGCTGGTGGGTTTCATTTTGCTGATCATCTCCATCAGGAACAGCAGCTGGCCATCCGATGAGCGCGGGGTGGCATCCATCGTGTCGACATTGCCCCAGTAGTCGGCCAGCTCGACCTGAAAACGGGGATCAATGACGTCCTTGCCGTCTTTGATGTACTTCACCTCGCTGTTCCAGCTTTTGCCATAGGGCGGGTTGGACAGCATGAAGTCGAAGCGGTTGGCGGAGAATTCATCGGTGGAGAGAGTGGAGCCTACGCGGATGTTTTCAGGGTTATTGCCCTTGATCATCATGTCGGATTTGCAGATCGCGTAGGTTTCGTCGTTGATCTCTTTGCCATAGAGGTAAACGTCCCCGTGGGCATGGAAAGGGCCATCTTCGTCCGTGATATAGTTCTGAGCCTCGGTCAGCATGCCGCCCGACCCACAAGCCGGATCGTAAATCGTCAGGATCCGGGGCAGACGGTCCTTTATCGGGTCGAAAAGCAGGTGCGTCATGAGGTGGATCACCTCGCGCGGGGTGAAGTGAGGAGCGACCCTGTGCAGCATCGTCCTCAGCTCGGTGGATCACCTCGCGCGGGGTGAAGTGTTCCCCTGCTTCTTCGTTGTTCTCTTCGTTAAACTTACGGATCAGTTCCTCAAAGACGTATCCCATACCCAGGTTAGAGAGGCCCGGAAGCGTGTTGCCTTCCGGATCCTCAATGTCATTCGGGGTCAGGTTGACCCAGGGGGAGACGAATTTCTCAATGACGTCCAGAAGCACCTGCTTCTCCGCCATATGACTCATCTGTTCGAACAGGTTGAAGCGACCGATGATCTCTTTGACGTTGTCACTGAAGCCGTCGAGGTAATCCTCAATATTGGCTAGGAGGATCTGCTGGTTGTTGGTGGCGGTGTTGTACAGCTTCTTTAGGGTCCAGTGGCTGGTGTTGAAGAAGACGTAACCAGAGGCATCCTTGAGCGGCTCATCGTCCAACTCCGTCGCGCCAATGTCTTCTTTTTGGTACCGGACCTCTTCCAGAACGGCGTCCTTGGTCGGCTCGAGCAACGTGTCAAGGCGGCGCAGCACAACCATCGGCAGGATCACATCGCGATACTTGCCCCGTACGTACACATCGCGGAGGCAATCGTCGGCAATGCGCCAGATGAAGGAAACAAGGCTGCTGTGGGACGTCTGGTTCAATGTGGGCCTCAAAAGTTGATGCGAGGGCAATAGCCCTTCGACGACTACTCTTAAGGGCTTGGTTCTGCAATCAGCCTTGGGACGGGCTCTGTTGTCAGGTGCTCCGCCTGTTGGGCGTAAAAGAAACCCCACTTAACTTCACGTGGCCCGGGGACGAAGTCGAGGACTGAACTGCACCGAGATCGGCGGTCATGTCTGCTTCCAAGCGCTCGCGACGCGAAGCGGACAGACCGGTTTCCCCCCCCCAAAGCTGACAAACTTCTCCTCCCCAGCGTCCCTCAGAACCTTGAGAGCAGGATATTCCCCCGACTGCGAGCGCGGCGTCCATATCCACAGCGCTGCAGCACCGGAAAGACGTCCTGGGCCCACCGGCCGTGCTCGGTGTCTTCCATGATGAGATGATCGGGCCACAACGTCGCAGGCGCCTCGCGAAAAAATGGCAACAGCGCCCGGTCTTCGTAGCCTTCGATGTCGATCTTCAGAACATGGACGGCCGTCACATCGCAGACCTGCAGAATGTCCAGAAGCGGCCGGATCCGCACCGCAGCACCGTGTCCCGCACCGATCCGCCCCCCACCGAAATCCCCGTTCACCTGCACGAGCTGACCAGAGCCCTCCTGATCGCCCACGGCCGCACGCAAGAGATCGGCCCGCATCCCGTTCAGCCTCATATTCGTGGCCAGCCGCTCGAACAGCATCGGGTTCGGCTCAACGGCGATGACACGGGCTTCTCTCTGGGCGGCATAGAAGGAGAAGAACCCCATATTCGCACCGACATCCACAAACGTCCCACCTTTCGGCAGATGACGCCGCAGCCATGCCAGTTCGCGATGATTGTAGCACGTGCCACACACCGCCGATTTTGAATCTGTCTGGTTGTCCTGCGGATAAAACCGTACTTTCAGTCCGAACAGGGTCGCATCGACAGGACCTGAGGAGCAGTCTCGTTTGAACCGTTCAATAAACGGCCGACGCAGACGACTGTATCCCAACGGCGTGTTGAAGAAGATCTTCCGGATTTTCTTCTGCACGTCCGTCAATGGATAGGCACCAAAAGGAAGCGCACGTGAGAGAGGGTGTCCGTCCAGCACAACGTGCTCGGAAGACAGTTCTGAGTGTTCTGACATAAGAGATGATGACCGTATGGAAGAGAGCAACGGGGCTTCGATGAAGCAAACGGCAGGTTCAGGACGCGCTGTGTCCGATGGACCGCTCCGTCACAGCTTTCCGACCTCGCGGCAGAGCTGGAGCAGACCGCCCATCCGCTGTTGCAGCACGGCGCCCAGCACCATCACGCCCTCCAGCAGGCGCGCGCCTTCCGTATCCGCCCGCAGACTCTCCAGCCGCCCTTTGAGCAGCGCATGCTCGATCTCGATCAGACGCAGCACGTCATGCAGACCGGCATGCAGGTCCTCGAGACCGGCTGGACGGGGTGGTGGCAACAGTGGATCTTCAGGCATGACAATCCCTTGGACAAAAATGTCGGTTTCATGCGAGGATCTGACCATGACGAGTCACGGGCCACGCAACATTTCAATGCCAAGAGATACGGTTTTCCGACTTCCATATCAAGCGGAATATCGTATTCATGCCTCATTTCCGAATGAGGAACTTCTGCGTGCCCCGACATTCCAGGCGAAAGCGTAAACTCATGGACGACCAGATCCGCCTGATGCGCGAGCGCGGCGAGCGCCTCCGCGAAGCGGCGCAGAGTATTGGCATCACCCATGCCGCCAAGGCAGCGGGCGTGCCGTATACGACCCTGAGGGACTACATGAATGGTGGGGAGATGAAGTTCTCCGCTCTTGCCTCACTGGCCCGGGTCTGCGGCGTGTCTCTGGACTGGATCGCCTTTGGCACGGCTGGCGGTTCACCTTCCGGGGCGACAGCGGTCCAGACCACGTCGACCCGTCAGATCGTCGTACCCTGGTATGATCATCATGAAGACGGTCTGCGGATTGGCCGCGACTGGTTGCAGAGCGTCATTCCCCGGGATCTTGCGTCCCTCTGCCTCATCAGCAATGCAGGCGATGCGATGGAGCCGACCCTGTCCTCGGGTGATCTGGTCATCGTGGACCGGAGCGTCACGACCGTGACGGGCAGCGCGCTCTATGCGCTGGAGAGTGGTGGCACTGTTCTGATCCGTCGCCTTGATCCCAAACTCGGTGGCGGGGTCCGGGTGATTGCTGACAATCATCGCTACCCGCCCCAGGACGTTGAAGCTGATCGCCTGGACTGCTTCAAGCTGCTCGGCGAAGTGGTCTGGATCGGCGGCGTGCCTCATCCCTGAGGTGCTCGCGACATACGGGAACCTGCTTTTATAAACAGGCGCACATCCGTATTGACGATGCGCGGGAAATCGTAGATCATTTGGCTTGTTGAGTTCGTCGTGTGTGCAGGGCTGTCCTGTCGCACAGGAACTGCAAGGAGCTGGCGATGATGTCTCTGTCCCGTTGTGTCTTCTGGTCTGCCCCCTGTTCTTGGCTATCAGGGGGCGCCTGACATGGTCGTCTCCCTCCTTCTTGTGCTGATCGTTCTTCTCCTGCTGGTGCTGGCGCTCGGATCTTCGGTCAGGCTGTTCGCCTGGCTGAAGGCCCGCGACGTTCTGTCCCCTGCGGCTCTGATGCTGGGTACGGCGTTGGTGATCCGGGTCGTCTTCCATACCCACTGGGGGAGATAAGCGCTCATGACGTCTTCAACAGACGGTCTGTACAGCGAGGCGACCGAAGCAAAACGCGCGGCCCGTCTGGCTGCCTATCTCGAAGAATACGGAGCTGAGGAAGACGAGACGCGGCTTCTGCTGAGATATGTCTCGTGGTTCGGAGCGGGCGCCTGTCTTTTGTGCGGCATCGCGCTGGCTCTGCCCTGGCATCCGCTCTTTGCATTCATTCTGGGCATGAGCTGTTGGACGGCTCCGCGAGAACCGTTTCTCCGCAAACTGAAAGCCGCTGAAGACCGCCGCAGGCTTCGCGGGCTGGACTGAGACGGTCCGTTCGTTTTTGGCAGGTTGTGGGCTTTTCTCTAATTCTTTATTCAGTAACTGTTTGTAAAATTAACAAAGGATGTCTCATGTCTGTGCGTCTTCTCAGAACTCTTGCCGTCACATTGTCTCTCACCGGACTGGTCGCCCTGACAGGCTGTGCCTCGGAAGGAAACGAAACCATCAAAAACGAGACTGGTGCGTCCATCGATCAGAAGATCCATGATGGCGTGACCACCAAAGAGCAGATCCGGGCCCTGTTCGGAGACCCGCGCGAGAGCACGTTTACCGACAGCGGCCATGAACAGTGGCGCTATGCGTTCACCAACGCCTCGTCTGACGCTGCCAACTTCATTCCGCTCTATGGCGACCTGCATCAGGGCACCCATGGCACGGAAAAGACCCTGACGGTGATTTTCAACGGCGACGTCGTCTGGCACCACACGATGAATGCCTCCGCTGTCAAAACCGGCAGCGGGTTGTTCTGAGCTTTCAGAAGCAAAGTCCCTTCTGCTGTTGAAAGCAGAGGGGATGATTCAGGCCGGGGAAGACCGGAAGGCCTCGTCCGATCCAATGGAATATTGAAAACAGCTCTCTGCTAGAATGGAAATGTAGGTTGATGACTTACTCTTCCAGCATGGCGGGGCCTTGAGGCAGACAGGCCCACTCTGCGGCCTGACCGAAGGGTTCCTCCTCACCAGGCGGTGGAGAGACGACATTGCCTGACAGCACCAGCAGCCGGTTCAGCGGCTCCCACTCAAGAAGTGTTTCAAGCAGCGCGGCTGCGCAGTTCAAACGCAGGAAAGGGCTGTCCTGCGTCAGTTCTGTCATCAGGTCTGTCCGCAGTTCGAGAACGGATTCCTGCAGCCCACACGGCCGTAACCAGGACGCCCGCTGACGCGCAAGCCGGTACAGACAGAGATCATACGGTGGTCGATCCTGCGGTCCACCCAGCACGCGGCGCAGGAAGGACATGTGAAACCCTGCCAGAACAAAGGGTCGCGGGGCATCCACCGGCATCAGGGCCCGGAACAGGGGATCGCTGATGGTCAGGGCAGGCTGACCATGCTCGTCGGGACTTTCTTCCAGATGACCCGAGGAACGCCGGGGCTCACTCAACCAGAGCAGGCTGCGCCCTTCGACAAAGCCGTCCCTTTGCAGCAGCGTGACGGGAGCGCCCGCATAGGGCGCTCCTTTCTGATCCGGCGTGATATCGAGCAGTTTCAGGCGCGTGATGGGCCAGCGCGGCAGCCGGATCGGACCAGGGGTCATGACCCGCCTCCCGCGCGAAGCTGCGCTACCAGGGCGAGGAAACGCTTCTGTAACTGCGCGGGTTCAAGAAGATCGTTGAGATACCAGATCTGGGGCGTAAGGCGCTGCTGCCGGTAGACCTCCAGCCGCCGGTCAAACTGGGCCAGCAGATGCGCTTCCCAGTCATTGCGTGTCACCCGGTCTGCACCGCAGGCGCCTACAACCTCAACGTACCGAACCCGATCCTGAAACCGGATTCCCAGATCCGAGAAGAAGCGTGCCGGTGCCGCGATCTGGATAGGGGGCTCGACGTCCAGTGTAATGTCGGAGGGGGTAACCGGACGCAGGGCTTCCCAGAGGATCCGCTCGGGCGTGGAGTTGAGCTGCGTCCCATCTTCAGCAATTTTCCCTCCTGTCGGCAGATCGTTCCAGCACGCCATGGCCGCTTTGATGACTGCCGCCCAAGCCCAGGTTCCGCAGTCGCCAAGCCGGGTCAGGTGTTGCCCGGCCGGTGTTGGGATATAACGAAACAAGGAGCTGGGCGGCTGAGTGCGCAGACGCAGGCTCAGTTCGCGATAGAGGCGGAGGTCGTCCGGTGTTGGCTCGAAAAATGAGCGCACGTGACGAGGCGCGGTCGCCGCAGCGACCGGGATTTTTGTGAGAAGCATGAAGCATCCAGATTTTCGGGGGAGGAAATGAAAGGCCGGAGTTGTCCGACCTGTCGGTGTCAGGTGTTACAGGCGATACGGGAGGCCGACCTTAGGGCTTTGGCCGGTCCAGAGCGCTTCGATCAGCCGGGCTGCGGCATGAATACGGACCAGGTCGGAAGCCGGATGAACGCCCGAGTAGTCTTCCGCTGCAAACCGGGCCAGAAGAGCTTCGGTCGTGTTCCCAGTTTCCACCAGCTCTGGCGCAAGCTGGTGCATCAGAGCGTCTAAAGTCATGACCTGCGCTGTTTTGGTTGAACAGGGCCCGAGCCAGGTCATCTCCCGTTCCCCGATAAGCAGAACGATATCTGGAAGCAGGCCAGGAGAGAGAAAAACGCCATCTTCAGTGTGCTCCGCTGCACCGACTGGGGACGGCATGGGCTGCTGCAGGATCTGGTCCCGCAAAGCCTGTCTGTTGGCCGGATCCTGATCGGCCTCCTGACAGGGAAACCACAGGCCCAACCGTTCAGCCACGGGCACGGGTTCTGCGCGGGACAGGACAAGATCGTGCAGACAGACGGCAGTCCCGGTCAGCCGGAGCGGAGCGTCCGGGCGATCGCGGGAGGAGACGAGACCCATCAGGCGGACAGCCAGGTCCGTGCGCCGGAAGGACGTCATGTCCGGTCTCCTACGCGGTCCGTCAGCGCCCGATTCAGGGAACGGACCGTCTGCGCCAGAACGATCAGCGTACCTTCAAGCCGCGTGTCGCTGGGAAAGGCTCCCGGCTGTGCGATCACATCGCGCAGGGTGGGAAGAACAACGCCTGCCAGAACGGCGTGGGCGTCGAAAAGCGTGTCGAGTTCGGTGACTAATCTGGTCATTGCGAAAGGCTCCAGAAAGAAGGAAGCCCCAGAGAGAGAACGAGAGAGAAAACCCTCGCTCTGGTCGCACGGCGACCATTCCAGCTCACGCTCCGCGTGAGCCCTCTGGGGGGAGGACCAGCCCGGTCTCCCTTGCGAAGCCAAAAAAACGACAGAACCCCTCTGATCATTTTCAGTGATAAGAGAGGGAGAGAGGCCGAATTCTGCACCGCCGCCCTCCGGGCGGCGCGACCCCGGAACGGGGGCGCGTGCAGGTTAGAATGACGCGTCACAGCGTGATGCGGACGCCCTCGGCAGGGCACGAAAATGAAACGGTTTTAAGGGACTGTTTTAAAAGGGTTTTTGGAGCCTTGCTCCAAAAACCCAGTATCGTGCCATCTTAAGCGATCTGGCAGTACGATTTCATGGCGCATTGCCATGCTTTTGAGCTGCTCATGGAATGGCGACATAGCGCATTGATGACGCGTCACTGAGATTGTGCGGACCGGTATGACGCAATCCGTGACGCGTCATTGGGCTTTTGACGGGCCTTCAGGCATCTGGATCTCCGATTTCAGAGTCTTTCCAGGTGAAGAGCGGGGCGCTGTCAGGATTGGGACGCTGAGGCTTTGCGACCGCCTCACTGGATTGCCCGGCACAGAAGCGTTCCCAGGCAAACATCATCTCGGCACGCCTGTTAAAGAGATCCCCCCGGCGATAGGCCGCCTCGACCTTGTCACCGATGGCATGGGCCAACGCCATTTCGGCGACCTCGCGTGGAAAGTCGGTTTCTTCGGCCGCCCAGTCCCTGAAGCTGGAGCGCAAACCATGGATCGTCACATCCTTCGTGCCTGCGGCCTGATGGAGGGCTTTGGAGACCGCGACATCGCTCAACGGCGAACCGACCCGGCCACCAGGAAAGACGAAACTGTCCTCACCGGAACGGGATCTCAGGGTCTGGACTTTATACAGCAGCGCCATCGCTCCGCTCGTCAGGGGCACACGATGCTCCCGCCCGGCCTTCATTCGCTCGGCCGGGATGGTCCAGATCTTTTTCTTCAGATCGATCTCCGACCACAGGGCCTTTCGGACCTCGCCAGATCGGGTTGCGGTCAGGCAGATGAACCGTGCGGCCAGAGCTCCCACACCATGCTCGGCGCTGAGCCGGCTGTAGACCGGCGGGAGGTCGCGATAGGGCAAGGCGGCATGGTGCACCACCTTCGTGACGGCCGTGGGTTTGGGGAGGATGTTGGCCAGATGCCCCCGCCAGCGGGCCGGGTTCTCACCCTCACGCCAGTGATGGCTCTGCGCATAGTCCAGAATGCGCTCCATCCGTCCACGCAGGCGCGTTGCGGTTTCGGTCGTGTTTTCCCAGATTGGTCGCAGGACAGCGAGCACATCCTCTGTCTGCACGCTGCCAATCGGTCTCGGGCCGAGAACGGGGTAAACATGCCGCTCAAGAGAGCTGCGCCACATGGGCGCCGAGCGCGGATCCTTCCAGCCCGGCGCCTGTTCGGTGATGTACTGCTCGGCAACCTGCGCGAAGGTGCGCTCCTGAACGTCGGGGCCCTTCTGCCGGGCTTTTTCTTCCAGGGGGTCGATTCCCTCCAGAAGCAGGCGCCGGTTCTCGGTCGCCTGGAGCCGGGCATCGGCCAGAGAAATATCCCGGGCGGGACCGAGTCCCATCTCCCGTCTTTTGCCGGTCTTTGGGCTTTTATAGCGGAAGGTCCAGGCCCGGGTGTCGCCCCGGACGGTGATCCATAGATTTCCGCCATCGCCATAGACCCCGTCTTTGAGGGAGGCGACTTTGCGGACAGTCAGCTGGTTCGGCGGAAGCTTGCTCATGGCTTTTCAGTCCCATCTTCCATCCCACCTTACGGGATGGGGTTCAATGCGTCTATCTGCTTCTTTAGGATGGCATGGATTTCTGTAAAGCCATGAAAAACAATGGTTATTGCGCTGATCTGCTTTTCCGTGACGCCCCAGGTCGGCGGACACCCTCTCCGCCAGATCTGGGGGAGCGATTAAGTTGATTATTGTTCAATCGCCTCGCTACAGAATCAGATCCCAGGATAGAGATCTCTCGTTAAAAGACTACCCCTCACGGCTCCCAAGATATGGTGCCAGGGAGTGTGCCAGTCCGGCGGGTGTCATGGTCTGGAGCCATATGCGGCCTGGCCCTGTAAGACGAGCCATGAAAAATCCATCTCCGCCGAAAAGTTTATTCCGGAGACCTGGAATCATGGTGATATCGAATTGAACACTCTCTTCGAACATGCCGACATGTCCGGGATGCACATCAATCTGCTCGCCCGGTGCCAGATCATGCGTGATGACTTCTCCGCCCAGAGAGCACCAGAACCGTCCACTGCCGGAAAGTCTCTGTAGCCGGAACCCGTCCCCGCCAAACACACCGGCCCCCAGATTACGTTGAAAAGCCAGTTCCATCCGTACGTCTTCCGTCCCTGCAATGAAGCCATGCCGGTGCACGAGGTAAGCCTGACCCTGCAGGGTATGTTCAGTGATGTGACCAGGAATTTTCGCAGTAAAGGCGACGAGCCCTGGCTGAGAGGGTGCTGTAAAACGAGTCATGAACAGCCCTCCCCCTGCCAACGCACGGGTGACCACACCAAAAAAGCCACTCTGCCCTGCCCCACCCGTGACAGTTTGCATCACCACATGAGAGCTTTTCCAGGCAAACTCTCCTGTTTCGGCAAGAATGCTTTCTCGGGGTTCCAGAAGAATACGGAGCACCGGCATGACGGTACCGCTAATATCACTTTGCATAAAAAAAACTCCGCCCGATATACTTGGACGGAGTCTAATCAATCTTCGCAGAAGAAACAGGCTTCAAAGCGAATCATCACCCGAAACCTGCGTCTTTCAGAAAATCACCGGTGTCCGGCAGACCGTACACCACCACGACGGCCAGCGGATCCACGAGTTGATGGAGGCGGTCCTGGACGACGACGGCCACCGCCACCATTTCCACCGCCGCGCTGCCCGCCACCACCACGTCCACCACCGAGAACGGGTGGCCGCATTGTGGAATTCTGGGCTGCATCGGAGTGATACGGATGATCGGTCACGACCGGAATGGCCTTGTCGATCTTCTTTTCAATATCCTTCAGCCACGCACGCTGTTCGGCATCGCACAGCGACACGGCCCATCCGTCACGTCCTGCACGAGCCGTACGGCCAATACGATGAACGTAGGATTCAGGAACATTCGGCAGATCGTAGTTAAAGACGTGAGATACGTCGTCAACGTCGATACCACGTGCAGCAATATCCGTAGCAACAAGCACCTTGACCGTGCCGGTACGGAAACCCGACATGGCACGCTCACGGGCACCCTGTGACTTGTTACCGTGAATGGCCTCAGCGGTAATACCGTTCTTGTTAAGGAACTCCGCAACCTTGTTCGCTTCATGCTTCATCAGCGTGAAAACGACGGCGCGCACAACATTTGAGCTCTCAACGAGCATCAATGTCGCGTCTTTCTTCTTCTCCGACTCAACGAACATCACAGCCTGCCGGATCCGATCCACCGTGCTGGACTCAGGCGTAACCTGAACCGTCGCAGGATTGCTCAGCAGGGAATGCGCCAGATCACTGATGGACTGCGGCATCGTTGCGGAGAACAGAACCGTCTGACGACGTGCCGGCAGAAGCGCCATGATGCGACGGATGTCACGGACGAAGCCCATGTCCAGCATCCGGTCGGCTTCATCAAGCACCAGCACTTCGAGAGCCGACAGGTCAATATAACCCTGCCCCACCAAGTCCAGCAGTCGGCCCGGCGCTGCAACCAGCACATCAACGCCACGGCGCGTCGCTTCAATCTGACGCCCCTGCCCCACGCCACCGAAGACAACGGCATGAGACAGCTTCATGTGACGGGCATAAGCCCCGAAGCTTTCGTCAATCTGGGAAGCGAGCTCACGTGTCGGAGCCAGCACAAGCACACGGACCGTCTTCGGTGCCGGGGGACGGCGGTTGCGCAGAAGATAGTCGAGGATCGGCAGGGCGAAAGCCGCTGTCTTTCCAGTACCTGTCTGCGCCAGACCAAGAAGATCACGCCCTTCAAGCAGGTAAGGAATTGCACCGGCCTGAATGGGGGTCGGTGTCGTATATCCTTCTTCGGCAAGTGCCTTCTGGATTGGTTCGGCAAGATTGAGCTCTGCGAAACTGGTCATGGACCCCTCCTGAGGGATAACAAGGCCTGGCTCGCACAGCCCGGGTCGTACTTTTGGAGCACGAAAGGACGCCTGCTTTGAGCCTAGAGTTGATGAGAGACGTTCCTCGGCTGATTTCAGACCGCATCACGACCGGGCCACCAGCCATAGAGACCGGCTAACCATGGCCACTTCATTTTTCCCGTAAGATCATGAAGCCTGATACCTGATCGCCAAAAATAACCAGCCTGACGAAGAAACCGTCAGCATCTCCCCGCGTTAATGACGGGAATATCTGCGGATTGATGTAGGGCACGTTCCCCCCTGCCGCAAGAGAAACGCATACCGGATTCACAAAAAATCATTATTATTTCACGCGTTTTGCAAAACCGTGAATCATAGGCGACAGAAAAATGCAGCGGGAGAAAAGAACGTTCTCCAGACCTGCCAAAACGGAACGCACCTTCTTCAGATGAAGCTTACCCTCGACTGAGAAGAAAAAGAGCCTGCTCACCAAACAGATTGGCAAATCGGATTGATCGCCTCCATGGTGCTTTCAATCCGTCTTCATCAACAGCAAGCCACTGCTGCACAACATAACCGTCTTCTTCACAAAGAGCGAGAAAATCCCTGATCGTGCAGGGATGAATATTCGGCGTGGAATACCAGGGCGTGCTCCAGACAGATGTCATGGGCATACGCCCTGTCGTCAGAAGCTGAAGCCGCAGACGCCAATGACCGAAATTCGGGAAAGAAATAATTGCATGACGTCCGATGCGAAGCATCTGCCGCAGAACTTCCCGAGGGCGCTCCACAGCCTGCAATGTTCTTTGAAGAACAACATAATCAAAAGCATCATCGGGATAATGAGCAAGATCGTGATCAGCATCCCCATGCATAACCGGCAGCCCGTGGGCGACCGACTGGGTAACGCTCTGCATGTCGATTTCGATACCGCGGGCATCACAGCCACGGGTGCGGTACAGATAGTCAATCAGGGTGCCGTCGCCACTACCAACATCCAGAACCCTTGCCTTCGCAGGAATCATCTCTGCGATCAGTTGCTGATCAACGCGCATCAGAGTGCCTCCACCTTGGCAAGGCCAGCATGCTCGGCTGCACCATTCAGAAAACCGCGAACCGTTCGATCCAGATCAGGCTCATCAAGCAGGAAAGCATCGTGCCCACGATCACTTTCGATCTCCACAAACGAGACGTTTGCTCCGGCCTTGTTCAGGGCACGAACCAGAAGACGGGACTGAGATGTCGGGAAAAGCCAGTCGGAACTGAAGGACACGACACAGAAACGCGTCTCACATTTTCCAAATGGCGCTGACAGATCGCCGTCATGCTCGGCAGCCAGATCAAAATAATCCATGGCTCGCGTGATGGTCAGATAAGAGTTTGCGTCAAACCGCCGCACGAATGTCGATCCCTGATGACGCAGGTAACTCTCGACTTCGAACATTTCACCAAAGAGGGACGGACTGCTCGCCGCCGGAACAGCCGTGGCGGCTTCCTTGCGAACCCGACGCCCGAATTTTCGACTGAGCGCTTCTTCAGACAGGTAGGTGATATGCGCCATCATGCGCGCAACCCCCAAGCCACGGGCCGGAATGGCGCCAAAATCGCGATAATGGCCATCATGCCAGTGAGGGTCGGCAAAAATCGCCTGACGGCTGACTTCGTTGAACGCAATATTCTGCGCGGAATGAAAGGGCGACGTCGCGATGGGAAGTGCTGCGAAAACCCGCTCTGGATAATCCGCGACCCATGTCAGCGCCTGCATACCCCCCATTGATCCGCCGACCACCGCAAACAGGCGGTTAATTCCCAGATAATCCACCAAACGAACCTGAGACGCCACGATGTCGTGCATTGTGATGGGAGGGAACTCACTGTCCCACGCCTTCCCCGTCTGGGCACAGATCGATCGAGGGCCCGTCGAGCCCATACATCCACCCAACACATTCGGGCAGATCACGAAGAAGCGGTCCGTATCAATGGGCAGACCCGGACCAACCATGCGGCTCCACCAGCCAGGCTTTCCCGTCAGGGGGTTGGGTTCTGCAAGATACTGGTCGCCCGTTAGCGCATGGCAGACGAGAATGGCGTTATCGCGCGCAGCAGACAGCGTGCCGTACGTACAGTAAGCAACTTCCAGGGGAGCCAGATGCGCACCGCATTCCAGCGCCATCCCCTCTTCCAGACACATGGTTTGATGCGTGTAGACAGGACCTTCCTCAACGGAAGGAGACACACTGCGATCCATCAGTTTCCACCTCGAATGCCGTCCGGGGCGGACGGTATGACATTGTCCCGGCGACACAGCAAATTTCTTTCTTTATTGACGATAAATTAACGAGCTTGAATTTTGTTAAAAAACAGTAAAAAACCCATCTCATGCCAGACGGTCTCACAACCTGCGTTCGTTCCAGCCCCCCAGCTGCGTCCGCGCGCCCCACAACCCTTCAGATCCTCGGATATTCAGGGACCTTCGATGCCGCCTATTATCTGAAGACCAACCCTGATCTCAAAAATCTGGGAACAGCTGTGCTCCGGCATTATCATGAGTGCGGCTGGAAAGAGGGACGCAAACCCAACGCATTCTTTGACCCCCGCTGGTATCTGAGCCAGTACCGGGACGTTCTTGGCGATCCTTTGCTTCATTACGTTACGCATGGAGAAAAGGAAGGTCGTCGTCCCATCATGTGGTTTGACCCCACCTGGTACAACCAGACCTATACTGTCCCCGAGGGCATGCTGGCTCTGGCGCATTATCTGCTGAACCGCCACACCCAGACCCTTCGCCCCATCGCGGAGTTTGATCCGGCGTTTTACCTGAAAGCCTATCCGGACGTTGCAGCAGCAGGCATAGATCCGCTCGAACACTACATGGTTCAGGGCTTCAGGGAGGCCAGACAGCCTTTTGAAGCGTTCGATCCGGTCTATTACCGCAAGAATTACTTACGGCATCAGCCAGACAGCAACCCTTTGCTGCATTATCTGGAAAACAGACACAAACCTAGCGTCCATCCCGCAAGCCCGCAGGGGGAAGTAACAGTTTTCCGGGAAGTTCGTCGGCGCAGTGCACCTGGCCCACTTTTCGAGACTACCCAGCCATTGCCGGAGAGCGCGATCCGCCGGGCACGCGTGCTGGCCTACTATCTGCCGCAATATCATGCCACGCCAGAAAACAATGCCTGGTGGGGAGAAGGCTTTACCGAATGGACCAATACGTCCCGTGCCCTCCCTCGTTTTGCTGACCATTATCAGCCGCGTATCCCCCGAGACCTCGGGCATTACACACTGACCTCCCCGGAGCTGTTGAACAGGCAGGCCAGTATGGCCAAAGCCGCTGGCATCGAGGGCTTTATTTTCTATTTCTACTGGTTCAATCGCAAGCGCCTTCTCGATGGCCCGCTGGAAATGCTTCTGGCAAATCCCGACATTGACCTGCCGTTCTGTCTGATGTGGGCCAATGAAAACTGGAGCCGCAGATGGGACGGGTCTGACAACGACATTCTCATCGCACAGGATTATCGCATTGAAGACGATAACGCCCTGATCGACTGCTTTGCGCGGCATATGCGTGACCCTCGTTACATAAAGGTCCAGGGACGCCCCCTGCTGATGGTTTACAGGCCGGGAACAATTCCGGATGCCCCTCAGGCTTTTGAACGCTGGCGCAGGCTCTTCAGAAAACGGCATCACCTGAACCCGATCTTCGTCATGGGACAGGCTTTCAATGCAGAAAATCCACGTGATTTCGGGGTGGATGGAGCGATCGAATTTCCGCCCCACAAGGTTGTTTCGAATTGCAGTCTCATCAACGAAAACGTCCAGCTCATGGACGAAGACTTCCGAGGCCAGATTTACGATTACTCAGACATTGTCGAGAATACCCTCAGACAGCCACCAACCTCCTACCCCCTGATACGAACAGCGGCTCCGTCCTGGGACAACGATGCGCGCCGCCAGGGACAGGGGCTCGTACTCCACGGATCTACGCCGGAGCTTTATGAACGCTGGCTGACAGGCCTCGTCAATCAAGCTCAGAAAGAACGGTTTTTTGGGGACCCCATTGTTTGCATCAATGCCTGGAATGAATGGGCAGAAGGCGCATATCTCGAACCTGATGTGCATTTCGGAAGCGCCTATCTGAATGCAACGGCAAGAGCGTGCACGGGCTTCAAAAGCTCATTGAACAGGGCGCGCCTCCTCCTGATCGGCCATGATGCCTTTCCTGCAGGAGCACAAAGGCTGCTCCTCGAAACAGGTCGTACCCTTCGCAAGTCTTTTGGAGTGGATATTCGCTTTATCCTTTTGGAAGGAGGCGCGATGATCGATGAATACAGACGCGTTGCGCCTGTAGAAATCCTTTCCCTGACCTCTCCCGAAACAAGCAGACGACTGAATGCGCTGGAAAAAGAAGGCTTCCAACAGGCTATTCTAAACAGCGCCGCCTCTTCCCCGCTGGCACCCAAACTTGTTCAGACCGGAATTCGCTATACGTTTCTGATCCACGAATTGCCGAATATCTTAAGAGCCCGCAATCTGGGAGACGCTATGGTAAAGAGCAGCGATCTGGCACATTCCGTTGTATTACCAGCACAGATCGTCGCTCAACGCCTTGGCCTTGAAAATCATCCCAAACTGAAAATCCTGCCACAAGGCCTCTATCACCCTCCCTCTCTGAGCACGGCAGTAAGACGGGAATTTCGCCAGGAACTGGGCCTGATAGAAACAGATATTCTGGTGCTTGGTGCAGGCTATGCAGATATCCGAAAAGGCTTCGATCTTTTCCTTCAGTTGTGGCGCACATCGCAGCACAAGGAACATTTCATCTGGCTGGGAGGCATGGACCCGACACTCAAAGATGGTCTTCGTTCGGAGCTTGATCTGGCATTGACGTCGGGGACTTTTCACATGCCCGGATATGTCAGAAACATGTCGGACTGGCTGTCTGCTGCGGATGTCTTCGCGCTGACATCCCGCGAAGATCCCTACCCTTCCGTCGCCCTTGAAGCTCTTGGTGCTGGCCTTCCCTGCGTTACGTTCAAGGGCAGCGGCGGCATTCCGGATTTTCTGGAAAGCTTGAATTCAAAAGGCAGCTCTGAGCATTCGATCGTGCCGTTTGGCGATATAAACGCAATGCTGAGAGCCATTTTCGAAATTGGGAGGCAGTCTAAAAAACAATCATTTCTTCAGCGCAAAAAGACTGCAAAAAAATTGCAGGACCAGATTCATTTCAGACCTTACGCTGAAACCCTTTTGTATCATGCCGTCCCAAAGCTGCCGAAAATTTCAGTTGTTGTGCCATCCTATAATTACGCGCGCTATCTCGACAGTCGACTGGTTTCCATTTTTACCCAGACCCTACCGGTTCTTGAGATTATTGTTCTGGATGACGCTTCGACCGATAACAGCATAGATGTCGCCCAAAATATCGCCCGTGAATGGCAGCGCGAAATTCGAATAATCAAAGGGCGCAAATCTTCGGGATCGGTCTTCCGTCAATGGGAAAAGGCTCTCAAGGAAGCACGCGGAGAATGGGTCTGGATTGCCGAGGCGGATGACCTGTGTGATCCGCAATTTCTGGAAAAACTCTTCGATGCACTGCAACAGCACCCTGATGCCACAATGGCTTTCAGCGATAGCAGATCCATTGATGCAAATGGTGCTCCCCTCACCTCATCTTATCGTAATTATTGCTCCGAAACTGCAGGTAGCATTCTGGATCATGATGGGTATTTCCAGGGAAGGGATTTTCTCAAAGCATGTCTTTCAGAACGCAATCTCATACTCAACGTGAGTGGAGCTGTTTTCAGGCGTGACCAGATGCGCGCAGCCCTTTCCAGATGCCAACAGGATCTCAGGACGCTCAGTATTGCAGGTGATTGGCGTATTTATCTTGAGCTTCTGGACCAAGACGAAACAGGCATCGTGTACATCAAGGATGCTCTGAATATCCATCGTCGACATACGAATTCAGCAACTCATATCCTGAACAAAAATCGCCATATTAATGAGATAAAATTCATGCATAAAATAATTTCAGATCGAATAAAACTCCCAAATCAAAAATTAATAGAACAGGAAACTTATCAAAAGAAAATCATGCGACAATTTGAACTTTAATATCAGGACCTGTTAATTCGTTGAACTGAGCATTTTTTTTGTGATTCACAGGCTTACCGATGGAGGATAGCACTGTGAGTGACGTGTTTTTACTTTCCGAACTCCAGAGGAGTCTGATCAGGCCGTATTTTCCTTTGGCGCATGGCGTGTCACGTGTGCACGACAGGCAGCTTCTGAGCGGGATCGTTTACCTGATCCGTAACGGCCTTCAATGGAAAGATGCTCCAAAAACCTATGACCCGCACAAGACTTTATACAACCGCGTTATCCAGTGGAGCCGGCTGGTCGTTCCAGACGTCTGATAATCGACACGACACATCTGAAAGCACACCGGACGTCCGCCTCCCTGCTTAAAAAAAGGGGCGTTTCCCCACCATATCGGACGGACAAGAGGCGGCCTGAATTCAAAATTCCATGCCGTATGTGATGGTCAGACCGGCCGGGTAAGGCAGCGTAAGTCATCGGTGACCCGGGATACGACAGTAATAAAATCAGGCAGTTCCTGGAAGAGCGGAACATCACTGCCTGTCTTCCGCCAAAAAAGAACCGAAAATTAAAGCAGCCCTACGACTGACATTTGTATAAAAAGCGCCATCTCATCGAAAATATATACGCAAAGCTCAAAGACTTGAGACGTGTCGCAACGCGATACGCCTGCTGCGCTCACACATTCATGTCCGCAATCCATATCGCTGCAACCTTCAGCTTTTATCTCAAAGAATGTCCTGAGCCTTGACCACCCTACTGCTGCACACCCGTCCTGAGGAATACCCTTGCAATAAATTTGCTTAACATGCAGATGAGAGTCATTCGCATTTTTGGTTGAGGGCATACTTTATGCGGTTTTGGTCACTAGGCCCGTCAGGCGTACTTGCCTGCTGCATGATGGCGAATGTCGGCTACGCGTCGGTTCCCGACGATCCCGTTCAACAAGACGCAGCAGGAGATGACCAGGCTGATCAGGAGGATGAACGCCATCACCAGAACATCCTTGTTGTCGGAGCACGACGCTCTTTTGCCCAGACCCAGACGACCACAGCCACGCGTACGGATACGTCTGTCATGGATGTTCCGCAGTCCATCCAGATCGTGACGCGTGCCGTCATCGACAGTCAGAACGCCCTGAGGCTCACGGATGCCTTGCAAAATGTCTCAAGCGTTCAACTGGGTTCCTCTTCCGGCAATCGAGGCGAAACCTATCAGATCCGTGGCTTCAGCAGTCCTCGTTACGCCATAGATGGCGTCATCCTGAACCGGGTTGCGGACAGGCCGGAAACGTTTCTGGATCTGGCCAATGTCAAAAGTATCGAGGTGCTGAAAGGGCCTGCGTCTGTCCTGTATGGTCAAGGCGATGCCGGCGGTCTAATCAACATCACCACGCTGCGTCCCTCCCAGACACTTTCCGCCGACGCATCATTCCAATATGGCAGTTTCGATTTCCAGCGCGGACAGGCCAGCGTCACCGGTCGACTGAACCACTCTGGGACACTGACAGCACGCCTGACCGGCGCTATTCAGTCCCAGGAAGGGTTCCGGTTTCAGAAGGGCGCCATTAGAAGTACCCGACATTTTGGCGCTCTGGCGGTTAACTGGGCACCCGACGATAAAACCAGCATTGATCTCGATGCCGATTTCACGGAACAGCGGCAGCCTTTCGATCGAGGTCTTGTCATTTCCAGTGACAACCGCGTGCACCTCCCTGTGACCCGTTATCTGGCCGAGCCCTGGTCTGTCACGGGCGCCACCAAAAAGCGGGTTTCCATCAATATTCGCCGCCGCATGACCTCCTGGCTGAACTGGGTAGCTAATTTACGTTATACGGGCTCACGGATTACAGATTCCTATGCCATTGATTTTCGCAGTCTGGCGGACGACGATCGTATGTTGGGCAGACGTGCCACCAACCGCCTCGAAGATCTGGACAGTTTTGATGCCCGTACAGAGGGTATCGCCACTTTCAATACGTTCTCGCTCAAACATACTGTTCTTGCAGGTTTCAACTATTCCAATGCCCGCATCCATTCGTCTTCTTCGCGGGGCAATATCTCGTCCGTCGATATTTTCGATCCTGTTTATACGAGGCTACCCGTTGACCGACTGGCTCCTCGGTCCAATACGGTTCGTGTTTCGAACCTATATGCGGGTTATGCTCAGGATCAGATCACACTGTTCCGCTGGTTCAAGCTTCTTGGTAGCGTTCGGTATGACGGTCTTGCCGAAAACACAAACGACAAAATGGAAGGCAACAGAACCAGGCAGGCGGAAGGCGCCCTGACAGGCAGGGCCGGATTTGTCTATGAGCCGTTACGGCAGCTTTCACTCTATTTCGGATACGCTGAGAGTTTTCAGCCGCAGACGGCACAGCGCTCGGATCAGAGCTATCTGGACCCGGAACGGGGCCAGCAATACGAAGTCGGGGTAAAATATAATCCGTTACAGGATCGTTTTGTAGCAACGGCTTCCCTCTTTCAGATTACCCGGCAAAATGTCGCGGCCTCTGATCCGAATGATCCGGATTATTCCATACAGACCGGAGAACAACGTATCCGGGGAGCCGAATTCGATCTGTCTGGAAATTTGACACGTAACTGGCGGATGATCGGGAATGTCAGTTACCTGGACGGCCAGATCTCCAAAGACACGACATACGGCATCGGTAACCGGCTAACCAACGTTCCACGGTGGTCGGGACGTCTGTGGACAAGTTATGATTTCACCGGCCGACTGCAGAACCTGACCTGGGGCGGAGGAGTAACTCTGGTAGGACGCAGAGCAGGTGATCTCGACAACAGCTTTGACGTGAAGGGCTATGCGTCTTTCGATACGACGCTCAGTTATGCGTTCTTCCACAAAAGGCTTGAAGCTTCTCTGACAGGCCGAAATCTCGCCAACCATTCCTATATCGAATCTTCTGTCAGCCGGACGGAAATCTATCCAGGATCACCGCGAAGCTTTCTTTTTACGTTACGCGCACATTATTGAACCAATACGCGCATTAGGGGTTTGATGGTGCATTATTTTCACATGAGTGGAAGGATGCGCTATGGGCTAGGTTCACCACGATGAGCGCCACGACCACGCACGCCGTGCGAGTAGCGATCGCAGACTTTGCTCGCGGCGCTGAGTTGTGAGCTCGAGATTACCCCGAAAGTCGTGAGAAAGTGATGGGATCGTCTGAATGTCGAAGATCAGAAGATAGGTCCCAAAGAGCCGCGCTCAACGGTCCTGCCCGAGGCGGACGAAGCAATGATCGTGGCATTTCGCCGACATACGTTGCTACCGCTGGATGACTGCCTTTATGCCCTGCAGGCCAGCATTCCCCATCTGACACGCTCCGCCCTGCATCGCTGCCTTCAGCGTCACGAGATATCCCGGCTGGCCGGACATCGAGGGAGACAAGCCCAGACGCCAGCGCTTCAGACGCTCCCCGATCG